>JAYTTN010000499.1:0-4984 GCA_043745295.1 Fimbriiglobus sp.
CCTTCGCCCGACGCCGGAACTGCTTCTCCAACTTCTCCCGCACCTGCTCGGCATACGCCTCCTCGTCCCGCTTCATGTACGCCACCCCGTAGCGCAACACGTTGTACACGATCCGCGCCAGCTCGCGTGCCGCCGCCGTGATCGCCTTCGGTGCGCCGAGCCGCGACCGCTGCCGCCGCAGGTACGCGCCCAGGTCGCTCTTGCTCCGCATCAGCCCCCGCGTCAACCCGCCGAAAGCCGTCACCGCCGGTCGGGGTGGGTGATGAGTCGGGCGGTGCGGTTGCGGGTGACGTAGTTCCAGAACCACTGGAACAGCACCAGCACCCGGTTCTCAAACCGCGCCAAATACAGAATGTGGATGAACAGCCAGGCCATCCACGCCAGCCAGCCGCTCAGTTGCATCCCGCCCGTCACCGCCACCGCCCGCGACCGGCCGATGGTCGCCATGCTGCCCTTGTCGTGGTACTTGAACGGCGGCAGCGGCGACCGCCCCGTCAGCCGCCGGTCGATGGTGTCGGCCACGTACTTCCCCTGCTGCATGGCCACCGGCGCGACGCCCGGCAGCGGCTTCCCGTCCGGCCCGGTCAGGCTCATCATGTCGCCGACGACGAACACGTCCGGCCGGTCCCCGACGGTGCAGTCCGGGTTGACCGGCAGGTGCCCGGCGCGGCCGACTGCCACCCCGCCGACGGCGTCGGCCAGCAGCTTGCCCAGCGGCGACGCCTTCACCCCGGCCGCCCACACCACCGTCTCCGTGGCCACGTTCTCGATCACCCCGTTGCGGTTCACCGTCACCCGGTCGGCGGTGATGTCCGTCACCCGCCCGCCCAGCCACGGCTCGACGCCGACGGCCGTCAGCGCCGCCAGCGCCCGCTGCCGCGACTTCTCCGGGAACATCTGGAGGACGTAGTCCGAGTTCTCGACGAGGATCACCCGCGCCGCGGTCGGGTCGATGGTGCGGAAGTCCCGCCGCAGGGTGTCGCGGGCCAGCTCGGCGATGGACCCGGCCATCTCCACCCCCGTCGGCCCGCCGCCGACGACGACGAACGTCAGGTGCTTCCGCCGGTTGGCGATGTCCGGGTCGCGCTCGGCCTTCTCGAACGCCACCAGCACCCGCTGGCGAATTTTGGTCGCGTCCTCGACCGTCTTCAGCCCCGGCGCGTGCGGCTCCCACGCCGCGTCCTTGCCGAAGTAGTGGTGCGTGCTCCCGGCCGCCACCACCAGCGTGTCGAACGGCACGCGGACGCCCTCGGCCGTCAGCACCTCGTTCGCCGTCAGGTCGAAGCCGGTCACCTCGGCCAGCAGGACGCGCGCGTTCGCCTGCTTTTTGAAGATGGCCCGGAGCGGGGCGGCGATGTTCGCCGGCGACAGCGCGCCGGTGGCCACCTGGTACAGCAGCGGCTGGAACAGGTGGAAGTTGCGGCGGTCGAGGAGCGTCACCTCGACCGGCGACCGCCGCAGGCCCAGGCCGCACAGCATCCCGCCGAACCCGCCGCCGACGACGACCACCCGATGCGCGCTCGCGGCTGCCGACATGGTTCCGACTCCGACGGGGGACGAGGGCGAAAGCGGAATTGTACTGGCGACTTCCCCAGACCCCACCCCCCGGCCCACCCCCCGTTCCGGAGAGGGGGTGTTCAAGGGGGCGAACAAGACTTTTCCAACCCTCTCCGGGACGGACTACGGACATTGCGGCGGCGTCCGATTGAACGGTATCATCACCCCATTCCCTTACCCCCAGACCGGTACCATGCGCACCCGCGACGTGTTCCGCTCGGCCGTCGGCGGCCTGTGGCGGCAGAAGGCCCGCACCACCCTGACGCTCCTCGGCGTGTCCGTCGGCGCGTGCGCGCTGGCGTTCAGCCTGTCCCTGGGTCTCGGCCTGCGGGCGCTCATCGACACCGAGTTCCGCTCCCGCGACGAGTTCTGGTGGGTGACGGTGTTCCCCAAGAACCGGGGCATTCCCGCCGTCGAGGAGAAGGACATCCCGCCCCGGGAAATCGAGGTGTCGGACGTGGTGCCGGCCGAGCGGCGGGCGCGGATGCGGGCGGTGCTGGCGGATCGGTACCGCCACCTTTACCGACCGGACGAACTCGTGCGGCTCACCCCGGAGCAACTCGCGCCGCTCGCCGCGCTGCCAGGCGTGGCCGAGGTCCGCACCTTCCGCGGCGGGTACGGGCAGATGCGGATCGGCGAGAAGTTCGCCGACGGCATGCTGTACGGCGGCCGGTTGGACCAGTTCGACCCGCCGTTGCAATCGCGCCTCACGCACGGCCGGCTGCCGAACCCGGACGCCGCGAACGAGGCGGTGCTGTCCGAACTCACCCTGTACAACCTCGGATTTGAAACCGATGCGCAACTGACATCGGCCGTCGGATCAACAGTGCGAGTGGTCGTCGGGCGGAGCGAGTTCGAGAAGGCCGGGTCGCTGGCGAGCGTGCTGGCCGGCCCTGGCGAAATGAAGGAAGCGGCGACGAAGAGCCAGCTCGAAACGCTGGACAAGATCGTCGCGCAGTTGCCCGGCAAGATCGACACGTTCGACCTGACGCCGTTGGAAAAAGCACTGGTGAAGGCGGTGATGGCGCGGCCGACGAAGCCAACCGAGAAGAAGCCGCCGGAGAGGACGACGGCCGATTTCGTGGTGGTCGGCGTGGTCCGCGAAACGCTCCCCGAAGAGCAGGACTCGAACCCGTTCCGCCTGCCGCACAAGATGCGCGGGGATGGGACGAGCCTGTTCACCACCGTCGGCGGCGGCGAGTTGGTCGTCGCGCACGGGGAAACGCGCGGCCGCCTCGGCCACACCGAGGCGTTCGTGCGGGTGCAACCGGGCGGCGATCTGGAGGCGGTGGTGGACGGCGTGAAGGCGAGCGGGCTGGAATGCTTCTCCATGCTGAAGCAGTACCAGAGCGTGAGGCGGGAGGTCACGCTCATTGCCGCCGGGCTGAACCTGTTCAGCCTGATTTCGCTGCTCGTCGCCGCCATCGGCATCACGAACACGCTGTTCACCAGCGTGCTGGAGCGGACCAGGGAGATCGGCATCTGGAAGTCGCTGGGTGCCCGCGACGGCACCATCCTGCTGCTGTTCCTCACCGAAGGGGCAGTGATCGGCCTCGTCGGCGGGCTGCTCGGGTTGGCCGCCGCGTGGGGCTTGTCGATCCCCGGCGACGGCCTGGTGCGGCGCTTGATCCAGGACCAGTCGCACGACAAGCTGGTGTCCGAGTCGGTGTTCGAGTTCCCCCTCTGGCTGAGCGGCGGGGCGGTGCTGTTCGCCGTGCTCATCACCACGCTGGCGGCGCTGTACCCGGCCCGCCGCGCGTCGCGGGTGCAGCCGGTCGAGGCCCTGCGCCACGAGTGAGGTAAGATGACTCTCTTCGCATACTTGCACGGTGCCCCATGCCCCGCCTCGCCCTGCTCGCGTTGCTGTTCGTTTCACCCGCGTTCGCCGCCGACCCGCCGACGTGGAAGGCCGGGTTCGCGGCCGTCGTCATCACCCCGCCGAAGCCGATGTGGATGTCCGGGTACGCCGCCCGCACCAAGCCCGCCGAGGGCACCGAGATCGACCTGTTCACGAAGGCGGCGCTGCTCGAAGACGCCGACGGCCAGAAGCTGCTGCTGGTGTCGCTCGATCTGGTCGGTCTCGACCGCGAATTCTCCCTCCGCATCCGCGACCGGCTGACGAAGGCGTTCGCCATCCCCCGCGAGCGGATCGTGCTGGCCTGCTCGCACACGCACAGCGGGCCGGTCGTCGGGCTGAACCTGCGGAGCATGTACTTCCTCGACGCCGAGCAGAACAAGCGGGTGGACGAGTACACGACAGCGTTGCCGGGGCTGATCGAAAAGGCCGTCGGGCAGGCGGTGAAGAACCTGGAGACGGTGACGCTGAACCGGGGCGTCGGCTCTTGCACGTTCGCCGTGAACCGGCGAGAGAACAAGGAAGCCGAGGTGCCGGAGCGGATCAAGGCCGGGACGCTGAAAGGGCCGGTCGATCACGACGTGCCGGTGCTGGTGGCGCGGGGCAAAGACGGCAAGGTGAAGGGCATCGTCTTCGGCTACGCCTGCCACGCGACCACCTTCGATGGCCTGAAGTGGTCGGGCGACTACCCCGGCTACGCCATGCTTGCGATGGAGAAAGCGAACCCCGGCGCGGTGGCCGTGTTCTGGGCCGGCTGCGGCGCGGACCAGAACCCGCTCCCCCGTCGCACGCAAGCCCTCGCCGAGAAGTACGGCACCCAGCTTGCCGCGTCGGTTCAACAGGTGTTGAAGCAGCAACTGCTCGCCGTGAAGCCGACTTCCGCCGCCGTGTACAAGGAAATCGACCTGCCGCTGCACGCCCTGCCGACCCGCGACCAACTGGCGAAGGACGCCGACGACAAGAACAAGTACGTCGCGGCGCGGGCCAAGATGCTGCTGGAGAAGCTGAAGAACGAGAAGGAACTGCCGGCGAGCTACCCGTACCCGATTCAAACGTGGCAGCTCGGCGACCAGACTTGGCTGCACCTGGGCGGCGAGGTCGTCGTCGATTTCTCGCTGCGGTTTAAGAAGGACCACGGGGCGGTGTGGGTGACCGGCTACGCCAACGACGTGATGGCGTACATCCCGTCGGCCCGCGTGCTGAAGGAAGGCGGGTACGAGGGTGGCGGCGCGATGGTGTACTACGGCCTGCCGTCGGTGTGGGGGAAAGAGGTGGAGTCGCTCATCGCCGCCGAAGCCGCCCGCCAGGTGAAGGCCGCCCGCGGAAAGTGAGGGCAGGAGGGAGGGAGAAACAATCGCCGGGTGGTTGCATCGCCCTCCGTCATGCCGTACTGTCAGCGACAGCGCCGGAGGAATCCGGCGGCGCGCCGCCGGCCGGTCGGCCGGACACCCTGTTCACCCTGTTCACCCGAGGAGGTTCCCGTGGTCATGCGGAAGGCGCTCCCCTGGCTCGTACTGCTGCTGGCTCTGCCGGCCGCGCACGGGCGGGACGAGCCGAAGAAGGACGACAAGC
>JAYTTN010000500.1:0-1358 GCA_043745295.1 Fimbriiglobus sp.
CGACGACGGTGCCGTCGTCGCCGCGAGCTTGCGAGCGGGAGAACCACTTCCAGCTTACCCGCCCCGGCCCGAATTGCGACACCCGCCGGCCGCTGCTAAGCTAACGGCGTCGAACTCGCCCGCCGCGACCCCGGAGCCGTCCCACCCATGCGCGACCCGATGAACTGGGCAGTGCCGCTGTTCCGCGCCTTCGGCGTGCGGGTCCGCCTCCACCTGCTGTACCCGATCTTCGCCCTCGGCCTGATCCTCCGCATCCTGGCCCCCGAAGGGAACGTCGTCACCTGGCTGGACGCCGTGCTGCTGATCGCCGTCGTCCCCTTCTTCGTCATCCTGTGCCACGAGTACGGCCACATCTTCGCCGGCCGGTCGGTCGGCGGCGACGGCGAAGAGATCCTCATGTGGCCGCTCGGCGGGCTGGCGTTCGTGTCCAGTCCGGGCGGCATGCGGGACTGGAAGGCGCACACCGTCATCGCCGCCGGCGGGCCGCTGGTGAACGTCGTCCTCTGCTTCGCCGCCGCCGTGCTGCTGGCCGGGGCCGGCTTCCTGCCGACCGTGAACCCGATCGCCAACCCGTTCGTCCTGGACGTGAAGAGCTACCGCGACCACGGCCGGCTGTACACCAGCGAGTACGTCGAGCGGTACTACAAGCCGGGCACGGCCGAAGTGATCAGTTCGATCGTCGTGAAGCCGGGCGAGGTCAGCCCGCTCGGGAAGCTGGCCGAGCAGGTCGGGGGCGAGCGGGCACTCGCCCCGGCGTGGGTGACGTGGACGAACCGCGCCTTCTGGGTGTCGTGGGTGCTGCTGCTGTTCAACCTGCTGCCGGCCTTCCCGCTCGACGGCGGGCAAATCCTGCAAGGGCTGGTCTGGTGGCGGTCAGACTACAGCCGGGGGACGACGGTCGCCTGCACCAGCGGGTACGTGGTCGGCGTCCTGTTCCTGGTGCTGTCGGTCGGGTTCAACGAGGCGACGCTGATGGGCCTCGGCATGTTCATGCTGTTCCAGTCGTGGATCACGATGCGGCGGCTGGAGATGGACAGCGGCGAGTTCGGGTACGACTACAGCGGCGGGTACGCCGGCACCCTGGCGGACGACGACGACGAGCCGAAGAAGCCGCCGCGGAAGCCGGGGTTCGTCAAGCGGTGGGTCCAGGCCCGCGCCGCCCGCCGGCTCCAGCGGGAGACCGACGAGCGGACCCGCGACGACGAGCGGATGGACCAGCTCCTGGACAAAATCGCGCACCAGGGCAAGCAGGCGCTGACGGCCGAGGAGAACGCCTTCATGCAGCGGGTCAGCCAGCGGTACCGGAAGAATTGAGGGGCGCATTGGTGTGTTCTCTTCGTCCCGGAGGGACCGCCGGC
>JAYTTN010000501.1:0-4963 GCA_043745295.1 Fimbriiglobus sp.
TCGGACCAAAATCACCCCCAGGTGACGAACCCCGGCTCGAACAGGTTCGGCAGGTTGGCGTGCTTCGGCAACACGCGCACGCTGAACCCGAACTGGCCGCTCGTCTTGCACGGCACCGCGCCGCCGAACGGCACCACCCGGTTGCCGTCGGCGGGGCCGGTCGGCAGCAGCGCCAGCGCCTTCGGCTCGGGGATGTCCCCCTTGGCGTCCAGCAGGCCGTAGCAGAGTTGGACTTCCACGTCGTCCGGCCGGAGCGAGCCGAGGGCGACGCGGACGCCGATGGGGAAGTCCTTGCCGACCCGCAGCATCTCGCCCGTCGGGGCGTCCACGCTCTCGACCCGGACGCCGCCCCACTCGGCGGCCAACCGCTGCCGCCAGCGGGCCAGTTCGACCGCCCCGGCCAGCCCGTTGGCCGTCAGCGCCGCCTCCCGCCGGTGGGCCGGCAGGTAGCACTTTTCCAGATACTCCTCGACCATGCGGTTGGTGTTGTACACCGGCACCAGGGTGCCGATGGACCGCTTCATGCGGCGGATCCACTCGCGGGGCAGGCCGTCCCCGCCGCGGGTGTAGAACGCCGGCACGATGTCGCGCTCCAGCAGTTCGTAGATCAGCCGGCCCTCGACTTCGTCCTGATACTTCAGGTCGGTGTACTCCTCGCCGGCCCCGATGGCCCAGCCGTTCTGCCCGTCGTACCCTTCCACCCACCAGCCGTCCAGGATGGACAGGTTCAGGCCGCCGTTCACGGCCACCTTCATGCCGCTGGTGCCGGACGCCTCCAGCGGGCGGCGGGGGTTGTTCAGCCACACGTCCACGCCGTGGATCATGTGGCGGGCGACGTTCATGTCGTAGTCTTCGAGGAACACCACCCGCCGGCGGAAGTCGGGCAGGCGGGCCATCTGGACGACGCGGGCGATGAGTTCCTTGCCGCCGGTGTCCTTCGGGTGCGCCTTGCCGGCGAAGAGGAACTGCACCGGCCGGCCGGTGGCGTTCAGCAGGGCGGTCAGCCGGGCCGTGTCGCGGAACACCAGGTCGCCCCGCTTGTAGGTGGCGAACCGGCGGGCGAAGCCGACGGTCAGCGCGTCCGGGTCCAGCACCTCGTCGGCGGCGGCGACTTCGGACTGGGCCGCGCCCCGGCGGCGGAGCTGCGCCGTCAGCCGCGCCCGCGCCAGGGCGATCAGCCGCTCGCGGCACCGCTCGTGCGTCCGCCACAGTTCGGCGTCGGGGATGTGGTCGATCCGCTTCCAGACGGCGAAGTCGGTCGGCTTGGCGTCCCACTGCACGCCCAGGTACCGCTCGAACAGTTGGCCCATCTCCGGGGCCAGCCAGCTCAGCGTGTGGACGCCGTTGGTGATCGACCCGATGGGCACCTCGGTGGCCGGCAGGGTGGGCCAGGTGTCGTTCCACATCTTCCGCGACACCACCCCGTGCAGGGCGCTGACGCCGTTGCTGGTGTTCGACATCTTGAGGGCCAGCACGGTCATGCCGAACGGCTCGCTCTCGTCGTCCGGCCGCTGCCGGCCGAGCGCCATGAGGGCCGTGCGTTCCACGCCGAACTCGCGGAGGTAGTCGCCGAGGTATTGGAGGATCATGTCCGCGGCGAACACGTCGTTGCCGGCGGGCACGGGCGTGTGCGTGGTGAAGGCGGTGCCGGCCTTCACCACTTCGGCGGCGGTGGCGAAGTCGAGCGATTTCTCCCGCATCAGCGTCCGCACCCGCTCCAGCGTGCCGAACGCGGCGTGCCCCTCGTTCATGTGGCAGACGGTCGGCTCGACGCCCATCGCCTTCAGCGCCCGCACCCCGCCGATGCCCAGCACGATCTCCTGCATGATCCGCATGTGCGTGTCGCCGCCGTACAGTTGGGCGGTGATGTTGCGGTCTTCCGGGCGATTGTCGGGGACGTTCGCGTCGAGCAGATAGAGCGGCACGCGGCCGACCTGGATGCGCCAGACGCGGAGCTGCACCTCCCGGCCGGGCAGCGGGGCGGACACCGTCAGCGGCGACCCGTCGGACGCCAGCACCGGGATGAGTGGCAGGTTGAAGAAGTCGTTCTCCGGGTACCGCTCCTGCTGCCAGCCGTCGGCGTTCAGGTACTGGCGGAAGTACCCCTCGCGGTACATCAGGCAGACGCCGGTCAGCGGCAGGCCGAGGTCGGACGCCGATTTCAGGTGGTCGCCGGCCAGCACGCCGAGGCCGCCGGAGTACACCGGCACGCTCTCGTGGATGCCGAACTCCATGCTGAAGTAGGCGATCCGCAGGCTGGCGTCGGCCGGGAAGGACTCGGAGAACCACGTCTTCGCGGCCACGTACCGGTTCAGCATCTCGACGACGCGGTCGAGGTGGGCGAGGAAGCCGTCGTCCCCGGCCAGCTCGTCGAGGCGGTCCTGCGACACGCTGGTAAGCAGGCGGATGGGGCTGTGGTCGAGCGACTCGAACAGTTCCGGGTTGATGCGGCTGAAGAGCGCCACCGCGTCGGCGTGCCAGCACCACCACAGGTTGTAGGCCAGCTTCTGGAGCGGTTCGAGCCGCGGCGGGAGGGACGGCAGGACGGTGAACGGGCGGACGGTGCGGGGCATCGGCGCGGCTCCTTTCGGTGGCGCGGGGGGTGTCTCAACGGGACTGCCCGCCGGTCGTCGGACGGCGGGCAGTCGGGGTGTTAACTTAGGGAAGGGCGGCGCGGCGTCACTCGGTCTTCAGCTCATACGCCGCCGCCCACTTGCCGTTGCGGACGTACAACCGGCCCCGGTTCACGACCGGGTGGTTCCACGTCTGGCCGGGGAGGGCGTCCAGCTTCGCCTCCTCGGTGTAGTCGTCGGGCGTGGCCCTCACGAGGAAGACCTTGCCGCTTTCGGCCTGGACCACGAGAAGCCCGCCGTCCTTCACGAGCACGACCTGACCGTACGAGTATTTGGTGCCGGCGTTCCACACCAGCTCTCCGTTCTTTAGCGAAACGCAGACGAGCGATTTGCTAGCGAAGCCGTAGAAGTGGTCGCCGAAGATGACTCCGTCATTGAAGTACGGGTGCGCCTTCATGCTGAACCACACTTCCTCGACCGACCATGCGTCGCCGGCCTTGGTCACCTTCAGCCGCTTGGTGCCGAGGATTTGTACCCCGGTGCCGATGAGGAACTCGCCGTCGCCGATCACCGTCGGCTGGGTCGCCCGGTTGATGCCGGCCTTGAACCAGTCGAACGCCCACAGCACTTTGCCGGTGGCCGGGTCGAAGGACTCCAGGCCGAAGTCGCTGAGCATCAGCACTTGCTCGACGCCGGCGACGGTGACGCGCTGGGCGGAACTGTACCCGTGAGTGGCCTTGCCGGCCGACCACGCCAGTTTGCCCGTGGCCGTGTCGAAGGCGGAGGTGCCTTTGCCATCCGGCCCGCCCGTGTATACGATCACTTTGCCGTTCAGCACCAGCGGCGACGAGGAGTAGCCCCAGGCGGGGGTCTCGCCGCCGGTGTCGGCTTTGATGTCGGTCTTCCAGACGAGTTTGCCGTCCTCGGCGGTCAGGCAGACGAGAATCCCCGTCGCGCCTTGGGCGTACAGTTTCCCGTCGGCGAACGTCGGGGTCGCGCGGGGGCCGGCCTGGGCGATCTGTTCGTAGAACCGCTCCTTCTCGTAGTGACGCCAGATTTCCTCACCGGTGGCGGCCGCATAGCAAACGACGGCTTCGTTCTCGCCGCGCTGTTCCTGGGTGAACAGGCGGTCGCCGACGACGGTGAAGCTGCCCCAGCCGGGGCCGATCTTCTGCTTCCAGAGCAATTTCGGCGGGTACTTCTCCCAGTCCGGATTGATCGTCGCGCCGGCCAGGACGCCGTCTCGGCTCGGGCCGCGGAACTCGGCCCAATCCAGCGTCAGCTTCGCCGTCTCGCTCAAGGCGGCGGATGGCGCGACGAGTTGGCGGCTGTCCAACTCCTTCGCCGTGTCTTCGGCGCGGGCGGCGAAGCGGTACTTGAACGCCGGCCACATGTCGCCGTCCGTGCCGTCGATGCGAACCGCGCCGACGGCCATCCACCCGCACGCCATCATCACGGCAAGCCCGCTCACCCGCACGGATTTCGCCAGCGGGGTGCTGAGGGCGAGCCAGCCGACCCACACCGCCAGCACGAACGGGAACGCGAAGAAGAGCAGCAGGACCGGGACTTTTTCGCCGCCGGCGACATCCAGCGCGACGACGCCGAGTGACGGCAGCACGAACAGCAGCGGCACCCAGACCCGCTCCGGCCGGGTGGTGCGGGCGAACGTCGTCCACCAGAGAATCGCCAGCAGTAGCCCGGCGATCGGGCCGAACACGAAACCCAGGATGTGGAACATCGACTGCGGGGCGACCCGCACTGGCACTAACAGGCAGAAGGCGACCGCGGCCACCAGCACCAGCCCCGGCCACAGCCGGAGGTTCCACCGACCCGACGGGACGGCAACGGACGACATGGACGACCCTCCAACGGTGTGACGTGACAGAGCCGATACCGGGCAGCCGCGCGGAGTTTACAGCGATTCTTGCGAGCCGCGACTGCGAGGGAGTGGCACCTTCGATTCCGGATGACACTCCCTCGCGGTCGCGGCTCGCAAGATGCCGCTCCCTTGCGGTCGCGGCTCGCCGGGCGGGTCAATACGTCGCGCGGCCGCCGCTGATGTCGAAGCAGAAGCCGGTGGTGAAGCTGCACTCGCCGCTGCTCAGGAAGTGGACCAGCGCCGCCACCTCGTCCGGCTTGCCGGTGCGGCCGAGCGGGATCTTGCTCAGCATCATCTGCACCTGGGCCGCGTCCAGTTGGTCGAGGATGGGCGTCTGGATGACCGCCGGCGCGACGCTGTTCACGCAGATGTCGCCCTTGCCGATCAGCTCCTTCGACAGCGACTTCGTCAGGCAGATGACGGCCGCCTGACTCGCCGAGTACGGCCCCATCTTCGGGTTGCCTTCCTTGCCGGCGATGCTGGCGATGTTCACGACCCGCCCGTACCGCCG
>JAYTTN010000502.1:0-18844 GCA_043745295.1 Fimbriiglobus sp.
AAAGCGTCCTCGGCGTCCGGCCCGTCGCCGAGCGCGCGGCGGCAGACGCCGAACACCAGCGGCCCGTGCCGGCGGACCAGTTCGGTGAACGCGGCCTCGTCGCGGCGGCCCTGGAACCGTGCCAGCAGCACGGCGTCCGGTTCGGCCGATCCGCCGAGGGTGACCAGCAGTTGGGACATCGGGTTCGTCATCGCGGCCCGTGGACGGGGGACGGTCAACAGGATGTGCCGGTCGGCGGGGAACGGTATCCCGGAATTGCGGAGTGTGTTCCGTCCCCACTCACCGGAGGAACTTGGCGACCGCCGCCACGCCCACCGCGCCCAGTACCATCGCCGTCGCCAGCCGCAGCATGTCCCGGCTACTGGCCCGCGCGAACAGGCGGTCGAGGTCGGCCTGATTGCCGCCCTCGGCCGCCGTTTGCAGGGCCAACTCGTACCGCCCCTCCGGGTAGTCCTTCACCTGCTCTTCGGACAGGTAGCCGAGCGGCAGTTTCGCCGGCAGCTCCGGCAGCACCACGGCGTGAAAGCCGAGGGCGTTCGAGAACGCGAAGGTGGCCGGCCACAGGTCGCACCGCGTCCGCGTCGGCAGCAGTTGCCAGACGGCGCGGAGGACGCTTTCGTCCGGCGCGTCGCGCTTCAGCATCAGCCGGCCGCCATCGAGCAGCGATTGCGTCGCGCCGAGCAGCAGCGGGCCGTCGCCGACTTTCAGTACCTCCGCGATGTCGGCGATCTTCCGCGGCGGCAGCGGTTCGTCGGGCCACGCCAGCACCGGCAGCCCGCCGCGCGCCGCCCACGCCGGGGGGAACCGGTCCGCCACGGCGAACGGGTCGCCGAGGGCTTCGTACAGCGGGCGATTCAGGACGAGGAAATGGAACGCCAGCGGCGCGTCCGGGCCGGGCTGGTCCGCCACCCGCGCGACGAACACGTGCGACCGGGTGTGCGGCGCGGCGAACAGCGCGGCCGGCACGGGCACGCCGCGCGGCCGGGGGCCGAACTTCGCCGCCGTTCGCAGCGCGCCGTCCTCCACGGCGAACGGCAGCCCGTCCGACTTCGCCACCGCCGTCGGGCCGGAGCGGTCGGAAACGACGAGCAGTTGCGGGATGGCGAAGTCGAGTGGCATGGCGGCGGCAGGCGGGGTGGGGAGGAGTTCGGGGCCGCGGGGACGGCTTCCAACGCCCCTCATCCCGCCGTCGGGATCGCGTCGCCGCCGGTACCGGGCTTCCAGAACTGGGGCGAGCCGAACACCCGCTTGCGGTCGGCGCGGTCCCACGTCGCCTTGGGGATGGGCGTCGCGTTCGGCGTCAGCGGCAGTTCGTCGAGGATGCCGTTGAGGAAGGTGCATTTGCCCGCCAACTCGACGTGGACGAACTCGCCGTCGGACTGGATCGGGAAGCGGTCCACGACGGCCTTGCGGAACAGCTTGAACGCCGAGTTCGGGTCGTCGAACGGCACGCCGTACACCAGCCACGCCCGCCACGCCCGCAGGTGTTCGCCGAACCCGTACCAGCCGGGCAGCTTTCCCAGCGGCAGGCCGAGGGCGAATCGGCAGAACAGCCGGTAGGCGGTGCCGACGGTCCTCCACACCGCCGGGACGGGAACCCCGGTGCGGCACCCGCTGACGAGGTCCGGCGTCCGCATCACGATCTCGCCGGTGGCCGGGTCTTCCATCTCGCTGGCCAGGGCGATGCGGTCGAGCAGCTTCTTCACGTCGGCCGGCGCGTACGGGTAATCGAAGGACGAGTAGGCAATGAGGTCGTTGGCCGCCGCCGCGATCCCGGTTCGCAGACACGCGCCGAACCCTTGCGCCGTCGGGTGCGCCAGCACGCGGACGGCCCTCCCCTTGGCCTGGACGGCCGTCGCGTTCAGCCCCGCGCCGTCATCGACGACGAGCAACTCCCACGGGTGGCCGACGGCATTCAGCCCGCTTACCCAGTTGGCGACGGCCGCCTCGACGCCAGCGGTGCCGGGGCGAACGGGAAGGATCACGGACACGGGTTCGCGGGCGGGGTGGCTCATGGGGGAAAGTCTACGGAGTGAGCTGCCCGTGGACGCGGTGGGCGGCGAATCACGACTGATGTCCCTTGACGACCCCGCCGCCGGCCGTCAATCTGGAACGGTTGCGCGGCCTCCGCCCGTTGCGCGACGGCGGGCGGCTGCGTTCCCGCATCGACCCTGATGATCGGGCAAGCCGGAACGCCCCACCCGCCGATGGAACTGCGGAGACCCGCCACGGACCCGGCGGACCCGTCCCCCGGTCGCGCGGCAGGAGGCAGTCCCGGATGAATCGGCCCGCCCGTACTTCGTTGCTTCTCGCGGTCGTTCTGGCCGTCGGCCTCGGCACCGGGTACGCCCAGCGGCCGAAGTCACCGGTCGCCGCGCAGCCCGGCCCCTGGGCCAACAAGTTCTTCATGCCCGGCGTCGAGCGCGACCCGACCCAGCCGGCCCCCCGCGTCCTCGTGCACGACTTCGGCACCGTGCCGTTCGGCACCGTCTGCTCGCAGAAGTTCAGCATCACCAACCCCTACGACGTGCCCATGCAGGTGCTCGACGTGCGGGTCGAGTGCGGCTGCCTGAAGTCGTACCCGCCGACCAAAGTTCTCCAGGCGAACGAGTCGGGCGAGTTCGCCGTCAGCATGGACGCCGGCAAGTTCAAGGGGGCGAACGCCAAGAAGATGTTCGTCGCGTTCGGCCCGAACTTCGTGTCCACCGCCGAGTTGGAGTTCCGCGCCGTCAGCCGGGAAGACGTGACGCTGACCCCCGGTCTGGTGGACTTCGGCATCGTCGCCCAGGCGTCGAAGGTGAAGCCGCAGACGGTCGTGCTGAAGTACGACGGGCGGCAGAAAGACTGGAAGGTGACGGACGTGGTGCGGCCGGCCCCCGGCCTGGAAGTGGCCTGCAAGGAGCTGTCGCGGAGCGGGCCGTTCGCGGTGACGTACCACGTCACGGTGACGCTGAAGGACGACGCCCCCGCCGGCGTGCTGGCCGACCCAGTCGTGCTGAAGACCAACGACCCGACGACGCCGTTCCTCACCGTGCACGTAGCCGCGACGGTCCAGCCGCCTGTTGCCGTCATCCCGGAAAAGGTGACGTTCCGCGACTCCGCCGTCGGCACCGAGCGCCAGTACAAGGTGCTGGTACGGGGCAGCGGCGGGACGCTGTTCACCCTGAAAGCCGACGTGGGCGACGCGGACGGGCTGCGGGTCGAGGGCATCCTGCCGGCCGCGACCAACTTGCATGTGGTCGCCGTCAAGTACACGCCGAAGGCCGCCGGCCCGTTCCGCCACGAGGTCCAGTTGCGGACCAGCCTCGGCGGCGCGCCTTTGGTGCTGGTCGTCGAGGGCGAGGCGAAGTGACGGACCCGCCCTGTCTCGTTCGCCAGCCCCGGCCGGTCACGGCGCGTCCACGGCCTCTCGCATTTTCGCCACCTTGTCGAGCAGCACGCCGCGCAACGCGGCCGAGAGGGGGGCGGCGGTTTGCGTCTTGTCGTCGCCCACGTCCAGTAGTCGTTCCAGGCGGACGAGCGACCCCTGATCCTTCAGCGGCCGGATCCGCTCGGCGGCGGCCAGTCGCTCCTCCGGGTCGGTGCCACCGACGACGATCTCCACGTCGTCGGCCAGCACGTCGAAGCTCCACCGCGCCTGCGTGTCGGTCGCCCGGTCGCCGGCGTGGAACGTCCGGTCGATGATGTCGAACAGCGGCTGCTGGATGTCGCGGTCGTCCTGGCGGTAGGCCCGCTCCAGCGCCCAGACGAGTTTGCCCAGCGGCTTCCCCCGCACGGCGTCCGGGTGCTTGACGGCCAGCGCCGCCAGCGCCTCCGCCGCCGCCTTCCGCACCGAACTGTTGTTCACCCGGTCGATCAGGATGACCAACTCCGCGGCGATTTTGTCCGCGTCCGGATAGTCAGCGGGCAGCACGCCGATCAGTTCCTTGAGGGCGTTCGCCCACGCCACCAGCAGCTTCGGGTTGTCGTTCTCGTTCATCGTCTCCAGCAGGGCCGGCACGGCCAGCGCCGGCTCGCCCAGCGCCCCCAGGGTGGTGACGGCGCGGTTCCGCACCCGCAGGTAGCGGTGCGTCAGCAGGCTGTGGACGCCCTGCCTGGCGGCGGGTTTATCGGGTACTTTCTTCGGCATGTGGGCCAGGTCGAGGATCAGATCGACTGCCTCGCGCGCCTTCGCCTCCTCCGCGTCGGGGGAGGCGGTCCGCCACGCCGCGCCGAGCCGTTCGCCCAGCGACTGCGCCAGGTGCTTCAGCACCTCCGGGTCCGGCTCCACCGACCGCCCCGTCTCGTAGGCCTGAATGACTTTCACCCGCTCGAGCAGCACCGCCGCCGCTTTCGGCCGGTCGATCATGCCGAGGGCAATGGCCGCCGACTCGCGGACGATGTCGATCTTGCACCCCGCGAGCAACCCGTGCAGGGTCGTGACGACCTCGTCGAGCGCATCCCGGTGGTGGGGCGGGACGGGCGTGCGCTTCGCCGGCTGGCCGGGCGGGATGTGGGTGTCGGGCAGCGACGAGGCGATGTAGCCGAGGCCGAGGACGGCGGCCGCGCGGAGCCGGGCCACCTCGTACTCGCGGGCGACTCGCCGCGCCTTCTCCTCGCTCGTCGGCTCGCCCGCGACGGGCGGCAGCGCCACCGCCGCCGCCTCACCCTTGGCGTGCCGGGTCAGCACCGCGATGGCCTCCGGCTGGTGGCTGCGGATGCGGCCGAGGGCGAGCAGCGCGTTCTCGCGGACCCGTACCAGCTCCGCCGCGCCCTTCTCGTCGGCCTTCTTCTCGCGGTCCACCGCGTACTGGCTGTCCGCCAGCAACTTCAGCAGCCGGGGCACCACCCGCGGCCCGATCAGCACCGCCGTGTCCGGGTCTTGCCGCACCCCCGCCACCCCCTCCTTGATGTCCTCCACGATGTGCAGCAGGCGGTACGCGCCGAGGGTGATGAAGATGTACACTGCGAACTTGATGGCCAGCAGCACCTTCGACGCGTCCTCGTGCATCGTCACCGTGGTGTGCCGCTCCGGCATCTGCCACTCGATCAGCCACGACAGATACAGTTTGTCCAGGATGTGCCACAGGCACTGCGAGTACGTCACCGGGTCGGTCGTGGTGAACAGCGCGGCGAACCCGTTGTGCAGGGCGATGAGCAGCAGCGGCACCAGCGCGATCAGCAGCAGCGAGGCGACGGCCGCCATCATCCGCAGGTCGGGCAACAGGCGGAGCTTGGACAGCAGCCGGTCGGTCAGGTTGTTCCCCCGCCCGCCGGCCGGCGGGTTCGGGGCGTACCAGTTCCGCGCCTTGTTGCTGACGCTCGGCGGGTGCGCCGGCTCCAGGTCGAGCAGGTCGTGCCCGGCCAGCGCGTCCAGGGACTCCGCGTCCGGGTCGATCTTCTTGCCGATCTTGCTCCGCACCTTCTCGTTCTTCACCCACGCCCGGTTGATCGCCACCACGCCGACGATCCCCCACGCCAGCGCGGCGACGGCCACCGGCGGCGGGGCGTACGCGGCCGCCGCGAAGATGCCGGCGTACCACACCAGGAACACCGTCCACCGCCACGACGCCGCGTGCCGCCGGAACGTCTTGGCCGGGCGGGTGAGGAACGGCCGGCTCAGCCAGATGAGGCCGGCATCGACGTACCGCAGCACCACCGACGGGAAATGGCCGAGGGCGTGCAGTGTGGACTCGATCCCCGACCAGACCCGCTTGAGGAACAGCTTCACCGCCGTGATCCGGGCCGCGAAGAGCATCAGCAGCAGCCCCGACAGGGCGACGGCGAAGTAGAACGCGGCGGGCATATGGGCACGACCTCGGCACGGAAAAAACGAGGGGGGTCAGCGGCGATGATACGACCGGGGCAAGTCTTCCAGGGGTTCGGCTCGCTCCGCTCGCCCGTCACCCCTGGCTACCGGCACCCACCGCTCCGCGGTGAAGACCGGCGCTCACCCGCCTTCGACGCGGGCCAGGATTTGACGAATCTGCGACACCTCCGCCAACTGCATCTTCTCCGCCTCCGCCAGCGCCCAGCGCAGGTGCCCCACCGCCTCCGCCCGGTCCCCGGCCTTGTTGCGGAGTTCCAAATACTGGGCGATGTTCACCCGACAGATTAACATGAGCCGCACGTCGCCGAGCCGTTCGAACACCGGCAGTAGCTCTTCACTGTAGATTGTTAGCGCCTCGTCCAGGTGCCCCCCCGCCCGCAGGATGTCGGCGACGTATCCCAATTCGACCGCTCTCGTGCGAACGTCGCCGAGCCGCTCGCACACTGGGATGCATTCCTCCAGACGGATGTACAGAGCCTCGTCCAGTTGCCCCCGCGCCTGGAGGATGTCGGCCACCTTGCCCATCGTCACCGCCTTCTCCCGCACGTCGCCGAGCCGCTCGTACACCGGCAGCTCCTCCTCCCGGCGGATCCGCAGCGCCTGACCCAGTTGCCCCCGTGCCTGGAGGATGTCGGCGACCCGCCCCTGAGCGGCCGCGAACATCCGCACATCGCCAAGGCCCTTCATCACCGCCGCCATCTCTTCGTACATGTGCAGCGCCTCGTCCAATTGTCCTCGCTCCCTGAGGATGTCGGCCACCTGCCCCATCGTCACCGCCTTCGACCGCACGTCGCCGAGCCGCTCGTACACCGGGACGCACTCCTCCCGGCGGATACGGAGCGCCTCATCCAACTGCCCCCGAGCCTGGAGGATGTCGGCCACCTTGCCCATCGTCACGGCTTGACCTTTCACGTCGCCAAGCTGCTTTACCACCGGAAGGATTTCGTCCTGGTGAATGCGCAGCGCCTCGTCCAACTGCCCCCTCACCACGAGGATGTTGGCGATCCAGCCGAGGTGAACCGCTCGGTTCTTTTCACTATTCGCCGCCAGGAGTGGTTCGAGAGTTTCTCGAAGCAGGCGCAAAGCCTCGTCGGGATTCCCCAGCCCTTGCCAGAGGACGGCAATGCGACCGTTCACGCTCGCCCAAGCGACCGTCATTCCACTCGCCGCCATCACCGGCAGGGCGGCGTCTAGCAGCACCTTGAGGTCGTGCGGGGAAAGCCGCATGTCGTGGACGAGCTGCGCGTTCAGGGCGTAGCGGGCGATCAGCGTGGCGATGGTGTTGGGGCCGCTCCCTGGCGGTCGCGGCTCGCCCGCGCGTCGGAGGCACCAGGCGCGGCCGTGGGCGATGTTGCCGGCCTCGATATCGAACAGCCTCAGCCCGGCAACGACGTTGTCATGGCCGGCGTCGTACAGCCGCTCGCACTCGCGCTGTACGCCCGCGTAGTGCGTGGCGAAGCGCAGCTCGGCGGCGTGGGTGGAAGCCGCTCCCTCGCGGTCGCGGCTCGCAACAAGCCGCAGCAGGTCGTGGACGCGGTAGCGATCCTTCTCGAAGTCCAACAGGCTACGGTCGCGGAGGACGGTGGCGGTGTCGAGCCAGGTCGTGTCGCCCAAGTCCAACACTGCTTGCGCCGCCGCGTCGTCGAAGTCGGCCGGGAAGACGCTCAGCAGCGCGTACCGCGCGGCCACCTCCGGCTTCTGGATGGCCAGCAAATCCAGGCTGAACGCCAGCACCGTCCGCACGTCGCGCTCGGCGTCGTCCTCGTCCGCCAATCGTTCCAGCCGGTGTGCGTCCAGTTCCGCGACGTACTTGGCCACGGTCCAGTGGTCGTTGTCGCGGAGGAAGACGGCGGCCACCCGCAGGGCGAGCGGCAGCCGACCGCACAGCTTCGCCACGGCTTCCAGGTCGGCGTCGGTGCCGCGCCGGGCCACCTCGCGGAGCAGTTTCACCGCGTCGGCCATCGGCAGCGCGTGCAGTTCCAGCAGCGTCAGGTTGTCAAACTTCAGCGTGTTCCGGCTGGTGATGAGGAAGCCGACGGTCGGCGGGGCGGCGGTCAGCAGCGGCTTTACCTGGGCCGTGCTGCCGGCGTTGTCCAGCAGGATCAGCACCCGCTGCTCGGTCAGCACCTCGCGGAACAGGCGCGGCGCGTCGGCCTCGTCCGCCGCTTGCGCCGTCGGCCGGTAAATGCGGACGACCTCGCGCATCAGCTCGACCGCACTTCGCGGGGTGGTGGTGCCTTGCAAGCTCAGCGTGAAGACGCCGTCGGGGAAGTCGTGGATCAGTTCCGTCGCCACCTTCACCGCCAGGGTGGTCTTGCCGACGCCACCCATGCCGCGCAACGCCGACACCCCGGCCCGCCCGCCGTTGAGCAGCGCGGTCTTCAACTGCTCGATTTCCGTCTCTCGGCCAACGAAGTTCGCCGTCACCGGTGGCAGTTGGAACCGCCCGCGCCAGAGTTTTTCCAGTTCGGCGAAGGCCGGGTGCCGCTGTTCCAGCACCGCACACAGGCGGGCCACGTCGGCCTCGAAGTCGTCGGTGTTCCGCAGCTTCAGGGCTTGCACGGTCGGCAACTCGTTCAGCGGCGAACCCGGCCACCGCGCCGCCGGCATGGACGCCCCGTCCACCAGCAGCGGAATCAGCTTCTTCGCGGTGACGCCGGCTTCGACTTCGATTCGCACCCAGTCGGCGGTGTCGTCCAAACGCGGGATATCCCAGCCCTTGCCGATGAGGGCCAGGACGACGGCGGCCCCGGCCACGCCGTCGCGGAGCTGGTCGGGCCACGGCTGGCCGGCTTCGAGGTGTTCGTAGTCGCGGAAGACGGCACGCACCCCGTAGCGGCGGACAAGGGCCAAGCGCAGCGCGTTGGACGCGGCGAGGCAGTCCGACCGGCGGTACGAGAGGAAGAGCATGGGGGCGACCCTCGGCGGGTGGGGCTGACGGATTGTACCGGTGAGGGCTGGGCGGATGACACGTCCGTTGGCGGAAAAATGTCCTACCGTTGGGCGAGTCCCTTCACCCTGATTTCCGGGTGACACCGTGGCCGTTCCCTGCCCCGCCTGTGCGCACCTCCACTTCGAGACCAACCGCGCCGAGGTGCCGAGCCACTGCGCCGCCTGCGGGCACGACCTGGCCGAACCCGTTGCCCCGCCCGCTCCCGTCCCGGATCGCCCGCCGCCGCCCGCCGCGAGCCGGCCACTGCTGTGTGCCGCCATCGCCGTCCTCTGTGTCGCCGGGTGGCTCGTCCTGTCCGGCGTGGCCGAACGGGGGAAATATCGACCCGTCACCGCGACGATTACGGCCGGCTACCTGGAAGGGACATCCGCCGGCAACAGCTACTACTTGGTGGACGGCCAGACATACCGCACGGCGATCGACCGCCGGTGGCGGCTGGCGGATCGGTTCGAGATGTGGTATTACCCCGACGCGCCGGAGGGCGCGACCGAAGTCCGCCCGTTCGGCCGGTTCCTGGCGGCGGGGTTCCTGGTGGTCGTCGGGCTGTTCCTCGTCGGCCTGTCGGTCGGCATTTTCGGGGCTGCGGCCGAGCCGGTGGACGAGCGGGTCGCGCTCGCGGAGCCGACCGCCGAGGAAGCCGCCGCCGTCCATTCGCCGCCGTCGTTCGCCGCGGACGACGTGCGGCGACGGGGTGGTTGAGTCACCCCTCCAGGGCCAGGGCGAGCGCTTCCTTGGCGGTGGCGACCGGGTGGATCGTTACTTTCGCCGTCACGTCGGCCGGCAACTCCTTGATGATGCCCGCGTTCGCCGCCGGGATGATGACGTGGGTGCGGCCCGCCCGCGCCGCCGCCGCGATCTTCAATTGCAACCCGCCGACCGGCCCCACCTCGCCGTGCAGCGCCACCTCGCCGGTGAACGCGAACCCGGCCTTGATCGGCCTGTTCGTCAGCGCGCTCACGATGCCGACGGCGAACGCCAGCCCCGCGCTCGGCCCGTCCTTCGGCTCGGCGATCTTCACCAGGTGAACCGCCACCGTCTGCGTTTTCAGCTTGCTTTCGCTGATGCCGAAGTCGCGGAAGTTGGCGCGGACCAGGTTGTACACGGCCCGCACCGAGTCCGACAGCGCCGCCCCGTGCAGGCCGGTCACTTCCACCTTGCCGCCGCCGTTCAGCGCGCTCACCTGGATGAGCATCACGTCGCCGCCGAACTCGCGGTCGCCGTTGGTCAGCACCACCAGCCCCGTGACGGCCCCGACCACGGCCTCGGTGTTCAGCCGGTCCTTCTCGGCCGACACCGCCTTCGGCAGCAGGTCCGGGGCGGTGTGGCTGGCGACGGTACTCGGCGCGATCAGCTTCGGCTTGAACTCGCCGGGGGCCAGGGCGCACAACTGCTGATGCACCCGCTGCCGCAGCTCGCTGGCGAACGTGACGATTTCCAGCACCTCCTCCTCCGTGGCGTTGCCGTCGGGGTGCAGCAGCTTCAGCATGCCGCTGCCGATCCGCTCGACGGCGGTCTGGTCGCGCTTCGTCAAACCGGGGTGCATGGTCACCGCCCGCACGCGATCCGCGAAGCTGTCGTCCCGCATCCGCACCAGCACTTCTCCGAAGTAGTCGGTGACAAACCCGACGCCGGTGGCGATGCTGGCGGGCGTGATCTTCGGCACCTCCCAGCCGGGGATGTACCCGTGCATCCGGTCCTGGAACGCGCTGTCGATCAGTTCCTCCGGCAGCGGCTCGAACAGGTGCGCGTACCGCGAGTGCGGCATCGTCCCTTCCACGTCCAGGTTGCCGGCGAACACCAGCCCGGTGTCGGCGGTGAACCCCATCGACCCCCGGCTGAACTGTCCCGACTCCATGTAGTCTTTCAGCGTCGAGATGGTCTCGGCTTCATTGCCGAACGTCGTGTGCGCGATCTCGTCGAACACCACCACCTTGCGCGTGCCGAGGATGCCGACCTGCTTGGTGGCCAGGTTGACGAACAGGTTCGCCGGTGTGGTCTTGCCGCCGGACACCGTGAACACGCGCGACGACAGGTTCCGCAACAGGAACGTCTTGCCGGTCTGACGCGGCCCCAGTTCGATCATGTTGATGTTCCGCTCGACCAGCGGCACCATGCGGGCGAACAGCAGGAACCGCGTGCGGCGGTCGGGGAACGCGCCGGCGGAATACCCGGCGCTTTGCAGCATGAGGCCGGCCCACTCGTCGGCGGTGAACAGCTTGCGGGCGTCGCGGAACCCGGCCACGTCCGGCGGCCCGACCTGGAACGGCGTGAACCCGACCAGTTCGTTCGGCGCTTGGGCGTTCGACTCCGGTGAATACTTGATCTTGGCCGTCCCCCACAGCCCGCCGAGGAGCAGGCCGGGATTCGCTTCTGTGATGCTGGCCGGCACGCGGACCTTGTTGTCGGCGAGCGCCGGCACCCGCGCCCACCGCTGCCCGCCGCGCAGGTCCACCGTCACTTCGACGTTGTCGATGAGGGTGACTTCGCCCTTGCCCAGCAGCTTCTCCTTCAGCATCTCGCGGGCTTCCTGGTTCGGCAACAGCTCCTTGATCTTGGCCTGAATCTTGGTGAGGTCGTCTTTCCAGGTGTCCGGTTTCACGTACTTGGCGATGAGGTACTCGCTCACGTAGCGCGGCAGTTGCGCGAACGCCGCCTGCGCCGACAGCGACTTGACGACCACCTTCTCGCCGAGCGCGGCGTACACCTTCTTGTCCAGGTCCGTCAGCGGGTGTTCGGTGAGCAACGACATGGCGTGATCTCGGTGATTGGTTCTTGGCGAGCGGCGTTACATCCCGAAGGCGTCGTCCAGGTCTTGGTTCGGCCGCAGTTCTGTCGATGGAGGCGCGGACGGCTTTTCCAGCGGCTCGCCGAACGGCGACAGCAGCTCCTCGGCGGCGGCCTTCAACTTCGCCCGCTTGTCGGCGGCCATCGCCGCGAACTCGGCCCCCATGGCGGCGGCCTTCGCCGGGTCGAGCTTCTCGGACAGCAGCGCGTACCGCCGGCGGATCAGTTCGACCGACAACGGGGTGTCAGCGGCGATGTCGAGGAGGGCGCGGGGATCGACCGTCGGAGCCGGAAGGGTGAGCGATGGTGCCGGATTCTCTTTCTTGGTGGCACCGGCCTCCGAGCCGGTGTGCTTTTCCACCGGCTCGGAGGCCGGTGCCACAGGTGAAGTTTCCGGCTTCGCCGTCACTCCCAGCGCCGCCCGCACCCGTGCCAGCAGTTCCAGTTCCTTCGCGTTGCGTTCGCCGCTGGCGTCGGAGATGAGTTCGGCCCAGGCGTAGACTTCCACCCACTCCTTCTCCGGAACGCCCGCCCGCACCCCGGCCACCGCGTCCGCCTCCGTGGGAATCGCTTTCTCCACCTCTTCCATCGTCACGTCGAGGTACCGCACCAGCACCGGATCGCCGCCGAATTTGTGTTCCAGGTACTCGCGCACCGTCCGGCGTTCGGCCTGCGCGATGCGACCGTCCGCCCTGGCGATCAGGAACCCGAGCCGGGCCAACGCCTTCATCGCCGCGAGTCCGGCCGGTTCGGCGGAAGTCGCGGCCGCTGGCATCGCGGTCGCTTTGCCGAGCATGTCCTCGAACAGGTCTTTCGGTTCGGCCGGCACCCACATCCCCCGGCCGCGCGGCGGCAGCACCACCGGCGTCGGGCCGCTGCGGGCGAGCGCGGGGGCGACCGCCAGACTCGGCGACGGCGGTTGCGGCACGACCGACGGCGGCGGCACGACATCCGGGACGCGGACGACCGGCAGCGGGGCGGCCAGCAGCTCGTCGGGCACCCCGTGCGGCTTCCGCCGGACGAAGTTGGCGAGCGTGACCCCGGCGGCGCGGGCGAGCAGCGGGTCCAACTCCGCCAGCGTGGTGTCGATGGCCTTCGCTTCCCGCAGGGCTTGCTGGTCCTTCCGCTGGCGTTCGGCGCTCCGGGCCGTCGCCGCCGCGCGGAACTCCTGCCCTTCCTTGCACGCGCCGGCGTCGAACTTCGACCGGCACTGATCCACGACCGACGCGAGGGCCGCCCGCAGTTCCGCCCCCTTCGCCGGGCCGATGCCGGGGAGGCTCTCGAACACGAAGCCGGGCAGGTCGGCGACCGTCTTCAAGCCCACCTGCTGGAGCTTGTCCGCCGTCCCGCGGCCGATGCCGGGATACCCCACCAGCGCCGCCGACGGGATGCCGGCCAGGTACGCGCGGAAGTAATCGTCGGCCATCCGCCGCAGCTCGGCCGCCGGCTCGGCCGACCCGGTCATCAGCACCCGGCGGCGGGCGTACAGTTCGTCGCGGAGGCGGAACAGGCGGGACTTCCACAGCTTGGCCGGCGACTGGTGGAACCGCCAGTAGAAGTACGCGAACGGCAGGATGACCGCGAGGACGACGACGAGCAGCAGGACGAGGAGGAACGTTTTCATGGCGGGCACGTCAGGGGTGCATGAACGGAAGTAAAGTTACTATACACCCGAACAAAATCTGTGGAAGGAAAACCTCTTGTGATTTTACGTTCACCAATCTCTGCCGCTCGGCCGACACGGCAAACCGATGCCGCCTTCCCCAGCCGCTACATCTTACCGCCCGGCCCAAACGACCGCCGCCAGCTGCGCCAGCACCGTGGCCAGCAGCCCGACGCTGATGACGGCGTTCACCTGGAAGAAGGCGGCGTTCACCCGCGTCAGGTCGGTCGGCGACACGAGCCGGTGTTCGACCACCAGCAGCACGCCGACGGCCGCCAGCCCGACCGCGTACACCCACCCCAGCGGCGGCGAGGCGAAGCCGAGCAGCACCAGTAGCCCGAATGCGATTGTGTGGCAGCCGGCCGCGATTCGCAAGCTCCGTTGCACGCCGAACCGCGCGGGGACGCTGTGCAACCCGACGTTCCTGTCGAAGTCGGCGTCCTGGCAGGCGTACAGGATGTCGAACCCGCTCACCCAGAACAGCACCGCCCCGCCGACGAACAGCGGCACGGCCATGTCGGTGACACCGCGCACGGCAATCCACGCGGCCACCGGCGCGAGCATGAGCGACGCGCCGAGCCAGAAGTGTGCCAGGCTGGTGAACCGCTTCGTCAAACTGTAGCCGAGGAGGAACAGCAATACCGGCGCGGCCAGGTACAGCGGCCACGGGTTTTCCGGCTCGCGGGACAGGAATACCAGCGTGGACAGGACGAACCCGGCGGACGCGAGAAGCGTGAAGGCGACGACGGCGGGGATCGACAGGCTGCCGGCGGGCAGGTGGCGGCCGGCGGTGCGGGGGTTGGCGGCGTCGTACCGGCGGTCCACGAGGCGGTTGAAGGCCATCGCGGCGGCGCGGGCGAAGACGAGGCCCAGCACGATGCCGACGAGGTCGAGCCAGCGGAACGCGCCTTCGGCGTGCCACGCCAGCGCCGCCGCCAGCAGCGCGAACGGCAGGGCGAAGACGGTGTGGCTGAACCGGATGAGTTCGAGCAGCTTGCGGGCGGTGTCGGGCATGCGGGCATGATACGGGCGGATCAGACGGGCGCGGCGGCGGGCTTGGGCAGGACGATTTCCAGGCCGGTCGGGCCGAGAACCGCGACGAACGGCGGCTGTGCGGAAGTGACCAGCGTTTCCATCGCATCGAGGTTGCCGACGAACAGCGCGGCCATGTCCGCACCGCGCATGTTCCCAGAACAAAGCGTGACGACGCGGGCGTTAGCGAGGATGACGGCTTCGCGTTCGCCGCACACCCGGCGGATGTTCTTGTCCTTTGTCAGGATCACCCAGCCGTTTGCGGACACCACCGGAATCCAGTCCGCGTCCCGTTCGGCTTGGGTGAAGTGGTCGTCGTGGAGGCGGACATCGGCCCCGGCCTCCCGAAGTGCCGCCGCGACGAGTTTGCCCAGGCAGCGATCAACGTAGAACGTCGGTCGGGGTGTCACGACATCACTCCGACCGGCTATTCACTGCGGACTCGAACCGGATGGCAGCCTCGATGTCCGAGGAGGGCAAGTCGTAGTCTGCGGCCAGTTCCGCGACGGAATCCCCGGCCTGGAACCGCTCGTAAACGATGGCACAGGTGATGCCAGTGCCGGCGACGGTCGGCTGCCCGAAGCGGACGTCCGGCGAGGAGACGATTCGGTCGCCGGGTCGGAACTCCTTGCCGTTGGCAGTCTGCAATGTGGCGGTCATTGGGTGCCTCCGCTGGTAAGCTTCACGTCATTCTACTCCGCCGCCGATAGCCTTTCCACGCTCACTTGCGGCCGCCGGGCCAGTCGCCGACGGTCACGTCCACGGTGTACGCCTGCTTGTTCCGCCAGAGTTGCAGCCGCACCGAGCTGCCCCCCGGCAGCACGCCGACCAGATTGATGAAGTGGTTCTCGTCGCGGATGTCGAGGCCGTCCAGCTTCTGGATCACGTCGCCGGCCTGCAACCCGCCCCGCGCCGCCGGCCCGCCCGGATGCACCGACTCGACCATCGCGCCGCGGAGCCTGGTCAGGCCCAGCCGCAGCGCCGTCCGCGCGTCCAGGTTGGCATTCATCTGCATCCCCAGGTATCCCCGCGACACGCTGCCCTTCTCGATCAACTGCCGACCGACCCGCTTCACCAGGTTGATGGGAATGCTGAAGGCGATGCCGGTGAACTGCGGCTCGGTCGCCTGGTTGCCGGCGGCGATGGCCGTGTTGATGCCGATGATTTCGCCGGCGGAGTTGGCCAGCGGGCCGCCGCTGGAGCCGGGGTTGATGGCCGCGTCGGACTGCAAGAACTCCTTGATGCGGATGGTGTTGCCGAGGCTGATCTGCCCCCGGTCGCGGGCCGAGATGATGCCGTGCGTGACGGTCTGGCTGAACCCCAGCGGGCTGCCGAACGCCAGCACCCACTGCCCCTGCTTCACCTTGTCGCTGTCGCCGAGGGTGGCGACCGGCAGGGTCTCGTCGGCCAGCCGCAGCAGGGCGATGTCCGACTCGGGGTCGGGGAAGACGCGATCCGGTTGCAGGATGCGGCCGTCGGCCAGCGTCACGTAGATGTCGGCCGGCTTCGCCCCGCCGACGACGTGGTTGTTCGTCACCGCGAACGTCGCCTTGTAGTTGTCCAAGCGGATCAGCACGCCGGACCCGGACTCCTCGTTCGGCTTCCCCTTGCCACCCGGCATCGGCTTCACCGCTTCCACGGCCACCACCGACGGCATCACCCGCGCCACCGCCGGCTCGAACCGGTCGGCGGGCGGCACGGGCGGTTTCTCGTCCACGAAGGGTGGCGGCGGAGGCAGCGGCGACGGCTGCCGGGCGGAGGCCGGTTCGACCGCCGGCAGGAACCAGATGGCGGCCGCGCCGCCGACGAACCCGGCGAGGAGAGCGGAGAGCAGGCGAAGGCGGAGCATGGCGGTTCACCCACGCGGGAGGTGGCGGCGAGACGACCGCTGTCACTCTACCGGACGGATCAAGGGGACTTGAGCGGAACCCGGCGAGTTGGCGGAAGCGGGGCGAACCTGGCGCGATGCAGGACGGAACCTTTGCGCAGGCGGGGGAATCGGAATGGAAAGAGAAATCGGAGCGGGCGCTCTCACCGGAACACCGCCACCCGCGCCAATCACGAGATGTCGAGTCGTTTCGGCCGGGCGTCGGAGTGGCCCGTCGCACGGCCAGCACCTCATTCAATCCCCGCCGTACCGTCGCATTAGACGGATCGGGCGAAAGTTCCGTTGCGCGGGAGGCTCGATAGCACTTCGCTCGGAATCCTGCTATACCTCCGAGTACCCGGTCGCGGCGGCGCGGCCCGGAAGTCCTCCCCGTCCGCGCAGGATTCGCCCATGCCTCGCCAGTCGCCCGCCTCGGCGGCCCTCCTCACCGCCGTCGTCGGCCTGTTCCGCAAGATGCCCGCCGGTGCCCGGTGGGCCGTCGCGGGGGCCGTCGCCGTCGGGGTCGCCGCGCTCTTCCTGATCACCCGCGCGGGCGGGCCGGCGGTGTCCGCCCAGGGGTCGAACCCGGACAAGGGGGAGGTGCTGTTCTGCCACTGGAACGTCGAGAACCTGTTCGACGACAAGGACGACAAGCGGGGCACCATCGACGAGGAGTTCGACAACCCGTTCGCCCAGAACGAGAAGCTCCGCGACCTGAAGTACGACCGCATCGCGTCGGCCCTGCTGAAGATGAACGGCGGCGTCGGGCCGGACATCATCGCCCTGTGCGAGGTGGAGAGCGTGCGGGCCGGCGACCTCCTGCGGGGCGTGCTGAACCGGAAGCTGAAGGACGCCAAGGCGGACGACAAACTCCAGTACGGCAACCTGATGATGAAGAACTTGGCCGCCGGCCGGCACATCGCCCCGTGCGTCATCACCCGCCTGCCGATCATCCCGCAGTTGACCAAGTTGCACGGCGCGCAACTCCGCATCCTGGAAAGCCACGTCCTGGTGAACGGCCACGACCTGTGCATCCTCGCCTCGCACTGGACCTCGCAACTGAAGCAGAAGGACGGCGGCGACGGGGACAGCGGCCGGGAGAAGTACGCCATCAAGCTGTACGAGGCGTTCCGCGAGATGAACAAGAAGAACAACGACGTGGACGTGCTGGTCTGCGGGGACTTCAACGACTCGCCGGATGCCGACCCGGTGGTGAAACTTCTGGGGGCCATCGCCGACAGGAGCAAGGTGAAGCCGTCGGCCGACGATCCGCCGTTCCTGAACCTGATGGCCGGCAAGGATCCGGCCAAGTTCGGCACCCTGGACTACCGGGGCAAGCCGCACATCTACGACCAGATCTGCGTGTCGCCGGGAATGCTGGACGAGAAGGGCTGGTCGGTCGATCCGGACGGCGTGAGCGTGCCCACCGAGGGGCTGACGCGGGTCGGGGCGACGAAGCGGGTGCCGTGGCGGTTCGACAGCCCCAAGCGCGACATCAAGGACTCGGAGCGGGGGTTCAGCGACCACTTCCCGGTGCTGGTGCGGCTGAAAGTCGCCCCGAAAGCCGGCAACGACCCGTGACGGACGGCGGACGCGGCGACAGGCCACCGTGTCGTCGCCGCGACCGCAGGGGGCGGTTCCACTCCGCTCAAAACTTCACCCCCACACTCGTGAAGTACGTCAGGTCGTTCCGCCGGGCCGGGCCGGGGTCGCTGTCGTACCGGTCCTGGACGCCGAAGCGGACGACGGCCCCGATGCTCGGCTCGAACACGTACTCGTAGGCGAGCCGCAGGCGGGCGCGGAACACCCACGGCGCTTCCACCCGCGGGTAGATGTCGAAGATGGAGACGAACGTGCTGCGGTCGTTCCACTTGTAGCGGAAGTCGTAGCCGAGGAGGAATTCCGGCACCCACCGGTCGGGCTGACCGTCGGACCCGAGTTCGCGGGTGGCCCCGATCCCGCCCCGCGTCTTGAACGTCAGGGCCTCGGTGTCCACGACGCGGAACGCCGTCCCGCCGTAGGTGCCGACGCGGAACCGGTACGCGCGGAGTTGGTCGTACTCGATCTGGACCGCGCCGAACGGCGACCAGCGGCTGCCGGCGATGAGGATTTCGTCGCGGGTGTTGAACAGCGCCTGGTGCGTTTTCAGCTCGCGGCTCTGCTCCGAGTAGACGTACTGGAAGTCGCTGGTGAGCGAGTTGGTGTCGGTCTTGCGGCGGATGTTCCAGCCGCCCCGCAGGTTGAGCAGTTGCGAGTTGCCGACCGCGCCGTTCAGCCCGAAATCGACCGTGCCCGACCACAGCTTGGGCGGGGGCGGCAGCTTGGGGATCGGCAGCAGGCCGTCCTCCTCGAACACTTCCGGAGCCGGCGGGGGCGAAGGCGGCAGTGGGGATCGCTTCGGGAATATCGCGTCCGGGTTGAACGTCTCGCTGATGTGCGTGCCGGACGAACTGCGGCCGGCCACCGGCGGCGGCGACGAAATGGGATCGGCCGCCGACACGACGGCGGCGGCCAGCGCGCCCATGACTCCTGCACCCCAGCGCATGCGGCGGGTTCCTCGGTGGCAAACGTTCCGGCACGCCGAGATACCCGCGACCGTGCCGCAGGGCAATCGGGAATTTTCGTCGTCCGGCAACGGACGTGCCACACGCCCAACGGTGGCCCGCTCGTCTCATACCGAAGTCGATTGAACAGTTGCAATTGCGGCGCGGTCGGAACACCTCTCCCCGCTGGGGA
>JAYTTN010000503.1:0-4943 GCA_043745295.1 Fimbriiglobus sp.
CGAGCGGGGGGCGTAAGCCCCCTGTTTCTTCGTCGGCAACAGGGGGCTTACGCCCCCCGCTCGCCAAGACGGACACGCCCTCGCGGTCGCGGCTTGTCACATCGCCCATCAGCCTCCGCACCAGCTCCTGGTGCAGGCTGACGGCCACCAGCGCGGTCTCGGTAAACCCGGCCTGCACGCGCAGGAACTGCCCGTGCGCGGCGGCGGCGGTCATCTGCGAATTCAGTGCGGCAGCGACGAACGAGTCTTCGGCCGGCGGCGGCACTGCGACGGCGACCGGCGTCGGCGGAAACGATTCGGCCTTCCGCACCACGGGTGGCAGTGGGGCCGGTGTCGGCACCGGGCGGGGGGTCGTCACCAGTTCCGGCGGTTGCGGGGGGACGGGCGGAGTCATCACCAGCGGCGCGCCGGCCGGTTCGCGGCCGACCGGCACTCGCACCGCCGGCGCGAGCGAGGCGGCAACGGGCGGTTCCCACGTCGGCAACTTCGTCCAGTCCACGGGCAGACGCTCGGCGATCAGCGATGCGACGGCGCGCAGGACCGCCGACACCGCGTCCTGTCGGGGCGGCGTGACCGCGCGGGCGAGGTGCGGGCGGTCGCCGAGGATGGTGCCAATCATCCGCGTGCAGGACGCCCCCGGCCCGACTTCCACGAACGCCCGCACGCCGTCGCGGTACGCCGCGTTCACCACGGCCGGGAAGTCGAGGGTGTTCAGCAGCCCGGCGGTGATGCTGTCGGCGGCGTTCGCCGAGGTCGGCTGGTACGCCCTACCCCACGCGCCGCTGTACACGCGCACGCCCGGCGATGTCACGGGCAGGGTGTGGAGTTCGTGGTACGGCCGTTCCGCAGGTTTGCCGGCCTCGCAGTGCGCGAGCGTCACGCCCCGCAGCGGGAGGAACGTCTTGCCGAGGGCCGCGACCAACTGGTCTACGTCCGCCCGCTCGCCGCCGAGGACGCATTCGTTCGCGGTGGTGACGATGAGCAGGTACGCCCGCAGGCCCGGCCGCAACTTCGACCGCACGTCGTCGGCCGACGCCGCCACCACCCCGGACACCCACTGGACGGCCGGCACGCCCCACGCCGTCCGCGCCGCGTCGTAGGGCGGGCCGAGGTCGGTGTCGAACAGGCTCGACGCCGCGATGCGGCGGAACATCTCGTCGCGGTCGGTCCACGCCCGCACTCCGAACAGGCCGGCGCTCTCGCCCAGGCTCAGCCCGACCATCGCGTCGGCCTTCACGCCCAGTGACAGCAGGATGTCAGCGACCGCCGCGCCGAGCGTGACTTGGCCGAACAGGAACGTCCGCGCCGGCGTGGCGGGCGGCAGGAAGTCGCCCCAGAACGCCTCCGGCGCGACCTGCCCGCGGAGCAGGTCGTTCTCCGCTTGCTGGCGGCGGTAGGCGGCCGGGAACCACCCGCTCAGGTCGCGGCCCATGCCGGCGAACTGGTTGCCGGAGCCGGGGAACACCAGGGCCAACTGCGCCTTCGGGCCGAGCGGGTGCGGCGAGTAGAAGACGCGGTCCCGCACGGCCGGGGCCGGGTCGGGCATGAGCGGCGCTTCCGGCCGGTGGCGGATCGACTCCCACGCCACGTCCGCCTGCGCGCGGAGTTCGGCCACCGACCGGGCGACGAACGTGACGGCGTACTTCCGCGCGGCGTGCGGGACGAGGGCGCGGTGCCAGTGGGTGGCCAGGGCGAGGACCGGCCACCCCGTCCGCTCGTCGGCCAGCCGTTCCAACTGGTGCAGCTTCTCGGCCACTTCCGGGCCGGTGCCGCCGTCCACGATGAACAGCGCCTCCGGCAGCGGCGCGGGGGCGGGCACGGCGGCCAGCATCTCCGCCGGCCGGTTCGCCCACTCCTCCAGCACGATGTGGATCGAACTGCCGTCCGCCCCGGACGCCGCCACCGCCGCGCGGCGGGTGTGACCGGTGTCGGTCAGCCAGAAGCGCGGCAACCGGGATGAATACAGCCCGTCGGCCGGCTGGATGCGGCCGGCGGCCACAGTCGGCGGCAGGGTTTGGTGGTGAACGGCGAGCGCCGCGCGGATCAGCCCGACCACGGCCGACGCCGCGCCGGTGTGCCCGAACCGCCCGCGCCCGGCCCCCACCGCCAGCGGGAACGGCCGCTTCGTCGCGCCCAGCAGCGCCGACAGTGCCTCGGCTTCCGGCTTGTCGTCGGCCGCGCAGCCGGAACTCGTGCCTTCCAGAAAGTCCAAGTCGGCCGGATCGATGCCGGCTTCGGCGCACGCCCGCACCAGCGAACTGGCGTAAGTCGCGGCGTCGGTGCCGGCCGCGTCCGTCGCGCCGCCGCTGGCCACGCCGACACCCCGGATGACGGCGTAAATCCGGTCGCCGTCCCGCTCGGCGTCACTCAACCGCTTCAGCACCACCGCGGCCGCCCCTTCGCCGGGCACGAGGCCGGTTTCCACCTCGCCGAGCGGGTCCGCTGCCCCGTGCGGGTTCACCGGGCGGAACGCCGCCGACGCGCGGAGCTGGCGCGGGTCGCCGGTCAGGTCCACTCCGCCGACGACGGCGCGGTCGATTTCCCTCAGCCGCAGGGCGCGAACCGCCAGCGCCACCGCCGTGCCGGACGACGACTCCTCGCTGCAACAGGTGAAGCTCGGCCCGCCGAAGTGGAACGCCCGCGCGATCCGGCTGGCCGCGATGCTGCCCAGCGCGCCGAGCGTGCGGTCGGCGGTGAGGGGCTTCCAGGTCACGTTCGTGCCGCCAGCCAACTCGGCCCAACGGAGGTGGAAGTTGGTGGTGTTCAGGTCCAATGCGAGACCGACGAACACGCCGGTGCGGAGATTGTCCCCCTCTAGGGAGGGCGAGGCTCCCGCCGAGCCGTGCTTTTCGGAGCCGGAAGCGTGAGCGACGGTCTTCAAACCCCCGTCGCTCACGCTTCCGGCTCGGACCCGATCCGGCTCGGCGGGAGCCTCGCCCTCCCCGTGCCGGTCGTCCGCATCCGCCAGCGCGTCGGCGGCCACCGACAGCATCAGCAGTTGCTGCGGCAGCATGTCCTCCAGTTCGCGGGGCGGGATGCGGAAGCGGTCGATGGGCACCGCCACCGTCTCGACGAAATGCCCCGGCGGGCAAGGGGTTTCGCCGTCGCCCCAGCCGTTCCGCTTCGCCGTCGGCGGCACGACCGTGGCCAGTCCCAGCGCCTGTTGTGCGAACGCGGCCAGGCTGTTCCACGGCCCGACGTGCGCGGCCATGCCGACGACGGCAACGGGTTCGGCGGCGGGGGCCGTTTCGGTCCGCTGCTTCCACGTCGGCGACACGCCCGGCAGCACCAACTTCGGCTGCGGCGCGCCGGCGTACTCCTCCAACAGCAGGTGGGCGTTCACCCCGCCGAAGCCGAACCCGCTGACGGCGGCGCGGCGGGGCAGGCTGGTGCCGTGCGTGTCCCACGGCTCGGCGGCGGTCAACACCCGGAACGGGCTGCCGGCGAAGTCCAGCGCCGGGTTCGCGGTGGGGAAGTTCGCCTGCGGCGGCAGGGTCTTCGCGCGGAACGCCAGCAGCACCTTCGCCACCGCCGGGCCGCCCGCCCCCGTCAGCAGGTGGCCGACGGTGGACTTGACCGACCCGATGACGCACCGCCCGGCCGCGTCGCCCCACAGTTCCCGGAGGCTGTCGAACTCGACCGCGTCGCCGACCGGGGTGCCGGTGGCGTGGCACTCGATCAGATCGACCTCGTTCGGCTGCCAGCCGGCCATTTTATACGCGGCCCGCATCGCCCGGAGTTGCCCTTCCTTGGCCGGCGCGAGCAGGTTCCCCTGGGTGTCGTTGCTCAGACCCCAGCCGCGGATCACCCCCTGAATCGCGTCGCCGTCGCGCTCGGCGTCGGGCAGCCGCTTCAGCACGAACACCGTCGCCCCCTCGCCGACCATCAGCCCGTCGGCGGCAGCGCTGAACGGCGAACAGCGGCCCGACGCCGACAGCGCCCGGAGCTGCGCGAAGCCCATCTGCGTGTACAGGCAGTCCGACCGATTCGCGCCGCCGGCCAGCATCACGTCGGCCCGGCCGGATTGCAGTTCGTCCGCCGCCAGCTTGATCGCGTACAGCGTGCTGGCGCACGCGGCGTCCAGGGTGAACGTGCCCGCGCCGAGGCCGAGCGACTTCGCCAGTAATCCGGCCGGCAGCCCGGCGACATACCGGTTCAGCGGGTGAACCGGTTCCACCGGCTTCGCGGTGCCGAGGTACTGCCGGGCCAGGGCGGACGAGGCGTCCGTCGGCAGGCAGATGTTGCCGAGGATGACGCCGGCCTTGCGCGGGTCGCACGCTTCCGTCTTCGCCGACCGCCACGCGCGGTGGCCGACATCCAGCACCAGGTGGAACAGCGGGTCGAGCTGGCTCAGCAACCCGCCGGGCACGTTCACCGCCTTCGCATCGGCGGCGAACGGGTCGAGGTAGTAGCCGCGCGCGGAGTAAACCGAATCCGGGTGCGGGACGCGGGGGTCGAGGCACCGCTCCGGCGGCAGCAGCCAGCGGCCGGCCGGCACTTCCGTGGACAGGTCGGCGGCACGGGAAACGGCGTTCCAAAACGCGACGGGGTCGGTTCCGGTGCCGGGCAGCCTCGTGGCCCACCCGACGATGGCGATGGGGGTCATAAGGAAACGGTATTCACCGTGCGCCGGGCGGCGAGCCGACAGGAAGCGACCGGGTCGGAATCCCTCTCCCAGGGAGTGGGAGCCGGCGAAGCCAATCTTCAAATTCCCTTCAATTCGCCGGTGCTGTCGCCGAGGGTGTCCTGCTTCACGCCCATCCGGGCGAGCAGCGCCAGCCACAGGTTGTTCAGCGGCGTCTCCTTGGCGAACTTGACGTGCCGGCCCGGCTTCAGCGACCCGGCACCGCCGCCGGCCAGCAGGATCGGCAGGTCGTCGTGGTTGTGCGCGTTGCCGTCGCTGTTGCCGCTGCCGTAGGCGATCATGCAGTGATCCAGCAGGG
>JAYTTN010000504.1:0-1347 GCA_043745295.1 Fimbriiglobus sp.
CGCCGACGGCACCGAGCGGACGCTGTTAGCGGCCAAGGTGAGGTGGCCGAACTGCGGCACCGGCCCCGTCGGCGTGCAGGTGAAGGGCGACAGCCCGGAAGAGTGCTCCCGGAAGGCGGCCGACTTCTGCCGCTTCTGCGTGGCGCAACGCAAGCTCGAAGCGGAGGGTAACTAACTTGCCGAGCCGCATACTCAGGGAGGGCATTTTAGACAGCGACGCCGTGTGCTCGTTGACGTTCCCCGCCGAGGTGTTCTACCGGCGGCTGATGAGTGTCGTGGACGACTTCGGTCGGTTCGACGGACGCAGTAGTGTCTTGAGGAGCCGGTTGTACCCCTTGCAGATCGACAAAGTGCGTGAGGCCGACATCGCCCGTTGGATCGCCGAGTGCGTGACAGCCGGACTGATCGCTCTCTACGCCGTCGATGCGAGGCCCTACATCCTGTTGCACAAGGCCGACCCGCCCCGCTCGCAAACCCCCAAGTTCCCCGGACCCCCAACCGCCTCCCCTGACACGCTCGGCCGCAGCCGTTTACAGCCGTATACAGCCGTAAACGGCGGTACACAGCCGCACACGCCTGTAACGTATTCGGGTTCGGATTCGAGTGCGGATTCGGATGCGGGTTCGGATTCGCAAGATAGCTCCGAGCCGGCCAAAGCCCCGGCGTCGAAGCCGGCGGCCGCCGACCCGCCAGCCGGGACAGTCCTCACCTTCCCGACCGTCGGCAAGGACGCCCGGCCCTGGCACCTCTCGGCCGCGCAGGTCGCCGACTGGCAACTCGCCTACCCCGGCGTGGACGTGGCGGCCGACTGCCGGAAAGCGCTCGCCTGGGTATTGGCCAGCCCCGCGAACACCAAGACGTTCGGCGGGATGCCCCGGTTTCTCGTGAAGTGGCTGACCCGCACGACCAACGCCGGCACCGGCCGGCGACCGCAGCCCCTCGGCTGCATCCCGGCACCGGCCGGCGAAACGCCGATGGAGCGGACCAAGCGGATCCACGCGCAGTCGGTGGCCGACAAGGCCCGGAAAGGCGACGGTGACTCGTGACGGAACTCGACACGCCGGAGTGGTACTTCGAGTGGGCGACGGCCCACGCCGTGGCGTTCGGCCTGAGCGAGAAGTGCGTCGGGACGCTGCTGGCGTGGGGGCCGGTCTGGAGCCGCCTGCACGCCGCCGAGGAGCTGCACGACGCCACCCGGCGGATGGTCGCGGCCAAGGACGTGCCGCGGTACGCCAGCGACCAGCGGCCGGTGATCCTCGGCCACGTCCAGGCCCACCGCGAGCGGGCCGCGCGGCAAGCCGCCAACCGCGCGGAGAATGTCACCGCGAACACGACGTGCCAGGTCTG
>JAYTTN010000505.1:0-4909 GCA_043745295.1 Fimbriiglobus sp.
CCCGCCGATTCGCACCCCCAGCACGAGTTGGTCCGCCTTCAGTCGCGGATCGACCTTCGCTGCGCGGCTTTTCGCCGACTCCGCGTTCGGCTTGGCGTCGGCTTCCACCACCGCGTACTTGTCGAACATGTGATACGCGACGGCGTTCGGGTTCCGCTTCATCGCCTCGCCCCAAGTGCTGACGAGCGTCGGCACGGGCTTCAGCCGTTCGCCCTTGCGCGGGCCGTCGAACGCCACCCCGGACAGGCACGAGAAGAGGGTGCCGTCGGTCTTGTCCTTCATCACCATCACCCCGTTCCGCCAGCCGTGGAACTCGAAGTGGTAGCTGGGGGCGAACCCGCGGCTGTACCCGGCGTCGGGGTCGTGGACGAACACGCCGTAGCTGTCCGAGATGACGCGGTACTTGTTCAGGAAGAACCGCATCGGGATGGCCCCGCCGTCGAAGTAGCCGCGCGTCCAGCACAGCACCGGGTCGGCGTCCTTCAGGTCGTCCTTGCGGCGTTTCGCCTCGTCGATGCAGTGCGAGCAGTTCGGGTTCACCAGCGTCGGGAAGGCGTCCGGCTTGGCGACGATGACCGGCGGCTCGACGGCGGTGGCGAAGCTGGCCGCCGCGAGCAGCGCGAGGAGGGTACGCATGGGGAGACTCCGCAGGTGAGTGAGTGGGGTGATTGTACCGCTGTCGAGGGGGCGGATGCGATGTCGGTAGGAGGGCGAATGAAGAATTGGCGCGGTAGAATGCTGCGACAGCCCGTGGGTTGGCTTTCCTCGACCGGGAGTTCCCATGTCCGCGCTTCTCGCCCCGATGCCGCCCGCCCCACCGCCGCAACTCGCCGGTTGGCCGCGCCGTGTTCCGGAGTTCGCCGGCGAACGGTGGACTGTGGAGGAAGTCAACGCGATGCCGCACCCGGAGCGGTTCGCGAACCGGCGGCTGTTCCTCCTGCACGGCGAAATCTGGGAGCAAGGCATGCCGAACGCGCCGCACGACAGCCACCTGTACTGCGCGACCGAAGCCCTCCGCGGGGTGTTCGCGGCCGGGTTCCTCGTTCGCGGCCAACTCGGCATGGACCTCGCCGACGATACCCAGGTGATCCCCGACATTCTCGTGGTGAAGGCGGCGTTCCGGGATTTTCTCGTCAACCAACCGACGACGGCGGACCTCATCGTGGAAGTGTCGGACTCGACGGTCTTCTTCGACACGACGACGAAGGCCGAGGTGTACGCCACCGCCGGCGTGCCCGAATACTGGGTGATCGACGTGAACGCCCGCACGCTGCTGGTGCTGCGCGACCCGGCCCCGGTCGGCGGCAACGGCCACGCTTACCGCTCGTCGCGGACGCTGTCCGAGGCCGACACCGTGACCCCGCTGGCCGCCCCGAACGCCGTGCTTCGCGTCGCCGACCTGCTGCCGTGAGGAGGGCCGTGCTATGCGGGTGTTGCAGTTGAAACAACGGAAGAACGGCCGGACGATTCGGCGGCCACTTTGCTGGCTCGGCTTTAACGCCGACGCGAGCATTCTCGTCGGACGTGCCGACGCGACAGCAGGACTTGTAGCAGTCGGAGTTCATGGAGATGCCACTCCCGACCTTCCCCAGGAATTATTCGCGCGAGCGACGTGCGTGGCGTTCTCGACGAACGGGCAATACTTCGCGTTCCGAACTTCGGGCGGGACCACGCGAGTTTACAGGAGCGCGGACGGGGTCCAACTCGCGGAGCATGACACCGGGGGCGCGACCGTCGGGATGGATCGCCTTGCCTTCGCACCGACCGCCGATCCGAGAGCCCAATGGCTCGCCGTATGCGGACGCGAGTTCTGGTTGTGGAATCCGCTCACGCAGCAGTACCTCGTGGCACCTGAAGCCGAGGGTTTTCAACACGTCGCATTCGGGCCATTGGGTCATTGGGTCGTGGTGACGACAGGTATCGCCGTCGCCGGATTCCAGCTCTCCCGTTTCGGCGAGGTCTGGCGGGTTCCGTTCGAGAACTGGTTCGGCGGCGGATACGCCTTGCGGCATTCGATGGTTCACATTCCGGACGACGGATCAGCGGTGGTCGTGTCGTTCCGCGCTGCGGCACATGTGCTCGATCCGTCGTCCGGCGAGTGGCGGGGGACGATCCGCTTCGAGACGACTGTTACCAACATCGCCTTTCTCCCGAACTCCCGCCTGCTTGCGGTCGCGGACGGGTCGCCGACGCTGCGCGTGTACGACACGGATACCGGCACGGTGGCCCGCGAGTACGACTGGGGTATCGGCGGGATTCACTGCGTCACGTTCAGCAACGATGGGGCGATGGGCGCGGCCGGCGGCGACAAGGGGCGGGTCGTGGTGTGGGACGTGGATTGATCCGAGCCGGAAGCGTGAGCGACGGGAATTCGAGAAGAACCGTCGCTCACGCTTCCGGCTCGGACCAAGACCGTCGCTCACGCTTCCGGCTCAGATGACCGCGCGGAACAGGCCCACTAGCACCACGTCGGCGGCCAGCACCATTAGCGAACAGACGACGACGCTGTTCGTCGCGGCGGTGCCGACGCCCTCCGAGCCGCCGGTCGCCCTCAGGCCGACGAAGCAACCCGTGATGCCGATCAGCGCGCCGAACGCCAGCGTCTTCAAGCCCGCCGGGATCACCTCTTCGATTCGCAACTCGCGGAGCATGTCGGTCTGGTACTTCAGCCAAGTGGTGTTCCCGGAAAACGACTCCGCCGCGAACATGCTGCCCAGCGCCAGCACCGCCACCAGCACATGCAGCAGCGGCACGGCGATCGCGCACGCCAGGACGCGCGGGCCGACCAGCCGGCGGAGGGGCGGCACGCCGAGCAACTCCAGGGCATCGACCTGTTCGCCCAGTTTCATCGACGCCAGTTCCGCACCCAGGCTGGCGCCCGTGCGCGAGGCGACGATCAGCCCGGCCCCGACCGGCGCGAGTTCGAGCAGTACGGCCGCCGCCAGCACCGCCGGGAGCATCTCGCCGGCGCGGGAGGCGAGGTCGCGCGTGTGCATCCAGACCACCGCGCCGAGGGCGATGCCGAGGACCGCGGCCAGCGGCAGCCCGCCGACGAGGACGCCGTGCAGCGGGCGCACCCAGCGACCGGGACGGGGCAAGGCGGCGACGGCCGCGATCAGTGCGGCGACCGCGAACCGCGTCCACTCGCCGATCGCGATGAAGAAGGTGGTGAAGGGCATGATCATCCCGCGACGGCGGACCACGTCCAGTGGCGGTCGGTGGTCTGGGTCACGGTGTCCGGCGGGAAGCCGAGCTGCACCACCAGCGACTGCACCTCGGCCAGCGTCAGGGCGGCGCGGAGGGAGTCGGCGAACAGTTGCCGCTGCGTCGGGGTGGCCGTGCCGGCGTAGGTGGCCACGAGGTGCGCCAGTTCGGTCTCGGTGGACGGCCGGAACAGGTCGCGGACGAACAGGGTGCCGCCGGCGGCGCACACGCGAACCATCTCGGCGAGGCAGTAGAACGGTTCGGGGATGTGGTGGATGATGCTGTTCGACGCCACCGCCGCGAAGTGCCCGGCCGGGAACGGCATCTGCCGGCCGTTCACCTTCTCCAGCGTCACGCGGTCGGCGAACCCGGCGGCGGACACGTTGGCCGCGGCCAGCGTCAGCATCTCGTCGGCGAGGTCGATGGCGTGGACGCGGACGGTCGAGTGGACGCGCGCCATCCGGATCGGGATTTGCGCCGTGCCGGTGCCCACATCCAGGACCGTGCCGGCCGGGTTCGGGCAGGCGGCAAAAAAATCGGCCGCGAACTGGGCGTTCACGGCCGAGTGGTCCATCGCGTCGTATTCGTGGGCGTCGTCCGGGGTGTCCATCACCTCCGGTTCGAGAACGCGGGCGAGCATCGGGGGCCGCAGGGGTTGGAGGCCGGGGCGGACGTTTCAGCAGGGACAGGCTTCGGCTTCCTCGTACTCTGCCGCGTCGTACTCGGCGGCGTCGGCGTCCGTCCGACGGGCCAGTTCGCGGCGACAGGCGTCGAGCAATTCGGCCCGCGTCGCCCACTCGCCGCCGGAGCGGTCCCAGGCCAGGATGACGGCGGACGTGGCCGGGTTCAGCTTGGCCACCCGCGTCAGCCACTGGATGCCGGCGTCGTCGTTCAGGTGGGCGGTGCGGGGGTGGTGCCAGGCGATGTGCGTGGCCAAGCAGCCCATCGCGCAGGCCCGCGTGAACGACCCGTGGATGAGCAGCGGGCTGTTGGCGGCGAGCAACTCGGTCAGCCGGGTCAACCCGGCGTCGGTGACGTGCGGCAGCCAGGCGGTCTCGAACTCGCGGTGCGGGTCGAAGGTCGGCATTTCGTTAACCCTCCGTCCGGCGGCGCGGGTGCGCCACCGGGCCATCTGGGTGATGGTGTTCCAGGAACTGTCTGACGACTGTTCGAGACCGAATAGTTGTTTGTTGCTGACGAAGCCGGGGATCGGCAAAACCCGCCGGAAAGGGGTGCGGCGGTAGGAACGGCTCGTTGCGTGGGAATCATAGAGCCGTCGGTTCGCGGTCGTCAAGGGCCGTCGGCCGTCGCGCGCCGCCGCCGGTCGGAGTTGCGGCCGACCCGCGTCCGGAACCGCGTTACCGGACTTCGGGTTACGCGACCGGTGCGAAAACGGTCTTTTTTTCCCTGCGAGTGCGGTTTCAGGTCAGTCGAGCGAAAAGTGCGGGGCGTCCTAAAATAACTTTCGACCGTAATTGCATGAGTTAGTGATTGTGTTGTCTTGTTCGTCTGAAATGACCGACACGGACCCTGAGCAAATGGGACGGCGCGAGAGCCGACGCTTTTCGCGTTCCGGAGGTGGGTTTTGCTGGCCTCTCGCCGGAGACCGGGTAGAATCCTATTACCCGCCCGGATTGCCCATTGCCTCGGCTCCCCACCTCCGCGAGGTCTCGATGACCCTCCCCCGCCTACTCGCGGTCGCCGC
>JAYTTN010000506.1:0-1337 GCA_043745295.1 Fimbriiglobus sp.
AGGCGACCTCAACCGCCAGACCGTCCGCGTCTACCAACTCCCCACCGACACCGTCCGCATCGACGCCACCACCGCCAACTCCTACGCCGACGTCCTGTCCGAGCGGGGGCTGTTGCAGTTCGGCCACAGCAAGGACGACCCCGACCGCCCCCAGTTCAAGGTCGCCGCCGCCGTCCTCGACCCGCTCGGCATGCCCCTGGCCACCGCCGTCGTGCCCGGCAACACCGCCGACGACCCGCTCTACGTCCCGGCCATCCTCGCGGTGCGGCAGTCCCTCGGGGCGGGCGGCCGTACCTACATCGGCGACTGCAAGATGGGGTCGCTGGCGACGCGGGCCTTCGTGGCGGCTGGCGGCGACTCCTACCTCTGCCCGCTGGCGGAGAGTCAACTGAGTCGAGCCGGGCGTCGCGAACTCTTGCGTCCGGTGTGGGAGGGCGAGCAGACGCTGGAGCAAGTCCATCGGCCCGGCCCCGAAGGACAGCCCGACGAGTTGGTGGCGGAGGGGTTCGGGGTGGACGTGGGGCTGACCGCCACGGTGGATCAGGAGGAGTTCCACTGGACGGAACGCCGCTGGCTGGTGCGGTCGCTGGCCTACGCGAAGTCCCAGGAGGCCGCCCTGGATCGCCGGCTGGAGAGGGCCACGGCGGCATTGCGGGAACTGGTCGTCCGCAAGCGGGGCAAGAAGCGGCTGTTCCACGCGGGATTGATGTTCGCGGCCGAGGGCATCGTGGCACGCGAGGGGGTGGAAGGCTTGCTGAGCGTCACGGCGAGGGCGGTAATGGCGGCCGGAGGCAAGCGTGCCTCCGAGGGCCGACCGACGCCGCCGACGGCGGACGTGTCGTTCGCGATGGAGGTGCGTCGGGAAGAGGGGCTGATCGGGGAGCGAAAGCGGGAGATGGGCTGGCAGGTGTACGGCACGAATGCCGTGGCGTTGGCGTTGACGGCGGTGGTGTGGGCGTACCGGGGCCAGTACCGGATCGAGGACGACTGGTCGCGCCTGAAGGGGCGGTCGCTGGGCCTGACGCCGTTGTACTTGCAGGACGAGGGCCGCATCCAGGGGCTGGTGTACCTGCTGAGTGTGGCGTTGCGTGTGCTGAGCCTGGTGGAGTGGGCGGTACGCGAGCGGCTGCGGAAGGGGAAGGCGAAGTTACGGGGCGTCTACGACGGACAACCCGGCCGTCAGACGGCCCGCCCCAGTGCCGAGTTGCTGTTGCGAGTGATGAGGACCATCAGCGTCAGCGTGATCGAGGTCAGCGGACAGGTTCATGTGCTGCTATCCCCGTTGACCGAGGTACACCGACGCCTCCTCGAACTCTGGGGTCTACCGCCGGACTCGT
>JAYTTN010000507.1:0-18670 GCA_043745295.1 Fimbriiglobus sp.
CCGACGGGGTCTACCTCGTCACCCGCGAGGGGGACATGGAGCGCGACGAGTTCACCGGGTTGCGCGCGGAAATCGCCACCACCGGCGGACTCACGTCGCGCCGTTCGCCGTTTCACTGCCGGGTGCTGACGAACCCGCGCACGGGGCCGCCGGTGGTGGCGATTTCCGCGCGCAACCCGGTGAACTCGTCGCGCTCCATGTCCCCCTCGCGGGTGACGAGGTAGACCCCGTCGGCGGCGGCGGCGGTGCCGTCCCCGCCGGGCAGTTCGGCCCAGACGCCGGCGTCGATCACCACCCAGTCGAACCACTGGCGGAGCTGCCCGACCAACCGCGGCAGGTCGGCGGCCAGTGCCTCCTCGGTGCCGTCCGTGACGGTGCCGGTGGACAGGACGTGCAGGTTCGGCAGCGGCGTCGGTTGCAGTGCCCACGCCAGCGGGATCGACTGGCCCAGCACATCGGCCAACCCCGGCGCGTCGGCGCAGGCCAGCCGCCGCGCGACGCCGGGTCGGGCGAAGTTGGCGTCCACCACCAGTACCCGGTGCGCGTGCTGCGAGACCAGCGAGACGGCGAAGTTCACCAGCACCGTGGTGGTGCCGGCGTGCGGCTCGGCGGCGGTGAACAGCGCCGCGCGGGGGCCGGGCACGTCGTACTGCTGGAGAACTTCCTCGCAGACCCGGCGATACTCGCCGCTCACCGCGTGGTCCGGGAAGTGGAAGGCCACCACGTCCGGAGCAACGCCGGAGTGCATCAGCCGCAGCCCCGGCTTCGGGAAGCGGTGGAACGTGACCGACAGGATCGGCGATTCCGGCGGCGCGGCCGGCATCGGTCGGGCGGCGGCCGGCGGCGGAATCGGGACCGTTCGCGGGGCGGCCGGGATGACGCTCGGCGCGGCCGGCTTGTGGAGGGCGACGCTCGGCGCGGCCGGCTTGTGCAAGGTGACGGGCGGTGTGGCCGGCTTGTGGGTGGCCACGGCCGGCGGCTGAATCGAAGTCACCACGCCGTCCGGCCCGCCGACTTCGACGAACGGCACGTCGTCGGATTCGGAGGAGTCGCGGCGGGCCGATGCCGGCTCGGCGACGGGACCGGTGATCACGCGAAACATGCGACTCATGGCAACGGGTTCCTGTCGAAAGATCGTCGGGGCCGAACGGGCGAATCAGGCCGCTTTGCGCTTGGCCGGCCGGCCGGCGCGCGGGGGGCGAGGGACTTGGTTCGGGTGCGGCAGCGTCTCCGGCTCGTCGCGGTCGGCGGGCGGGTCGGCTTTGAAGCTCGGGGCGGTCATCTCCAACTGCTCGGCGGCGGCCAGCACCGCTTCGGCATCGACGAAATCGGCCCCGTCGTCCTCGGCCAGGGCCATCGACAGCCCGGCCAGCCGGTTCAGCACGCGGGGCACGCCGTCGGCGAGTTCGGCGATCAGCGACACGGCTTCGTCGCCGAACACCCACTCGGCCCGCCCGCCGCAGGCCTTGACTTGATCGCGGAGGTACGCAACTGACTCGTCCCCGGAGAGCGGCGTGAGCCGACAGCGCGCGGCCAACCGGTGGGCCAGCGACGGGTTCCCGGACAGCAGCGACCGCACGGCGGGCAGTCCCGCCAGTAGCACGAACGCCGCCGGGCCGGCCGGCGATTCCAGATTCCCGAGCAGGCGGATTTCTTCCGCCGCGTCCGCCGACAGGTTGTGCGCCTCGTCCACGAACACCACCAGCCGCCGGTCCTGTTCCGCCGCCGCCAGCAGCTCGCCCGTCACGGCCAACCGGAGTTCGTGTTCGGTCAGCCCCTGGTACGGTCGCCGCAGGTCGAACAGCACCGCCTGGAACAGCTCCACCGGCTTCGCCCCGCGCGGCGCGGCGAGCATGACACGCGGCGCGTCGGCCGGCAAGGAGTCGAGGAAGCGGACGCCGACGAGCGTCTTCCCGGTTCCCGGTTCGCCGTCCACGAGGGCCACCCCGTCGCCGGCGCGGAAGGCGCGGGCGAGCGTCGCGGCGGCGGCCTCGTGGGTGGCGGTCGCGGAGTACGCGGCCGGGTCCGGTGTCAGCCGGAACGGCCGGCGGGCGAGGCCGAAGTGCGGGTCCATGGCGGCATCCGTGCGGACGGCGGGGGCGCGATTCCGAGTGCGTCCGGTGTCGCCGGGTGGCATCGACGCAACCGCACGCCGGACTTGAGACAGACCCGCATCGACGGCCCGATGGCAAGGGGAAAGGCTTGCATTTTCCCGCTATTTAATTCGCCAATGGCACGCGATTTCGACTTGCTGCGCGACCCGCACATCCGGTATACCTAGCCCTCATCAATAAAGTCTGTTCCACCGGAACGGGCTGCACGGAGGCGGCACATGAGCAGGACGCTCACCCTCTTCCCGGCGTCGGCGCGAGTCGCCGAACCCGCCGGGAAGACGCGCGCGGAGACCGGCTACTCGGTCCTTCGCCGCGAGAACGACGCGGACGCGGCGGACGCCCATCGGTCGGCGGCGGAGGTCTGCCTCCGCGCCGAACGGTATCGGGCCGCTCGCCGCCACCTGATCGCCGCGCTGCGCCGGACTCCGGACGACGCGCGGTGCCGTTTCCTCCTCGGCCGGGCGTTCGCGGACGACCCCCACGGGTGCGACCGCCGCGCCGCCCGCCACTACCGAAAGGCCGTCACGTTGAACGCCAGCGAACCGCTCTACCGCGCCGAACTCGGCCGCGCCCTGGTCCGGATCGACGACACGCGATCCGGGGTGAACGTCCTGAAGCGCGCCGCCGAGGCGGCCCCGGCCGACGCCGAGGTGCTGACCATCGTGGTGGAAGGGTTGCGGGAGGCCGGCGAAGCCGACCTCGCCTTCGAACTGCTCAGCAAGGCGCGGTTCCTCGCCCCGGCCGACACCACCGTCCGCCACCTGTGGAACCGCACCCGGTTCGACGTGGTGGCGCAGAAGCAGAAGGCGAGCCAGCCCTGCGAACCGTCGCCGGCCGGCCCTGCTCGGGTGGTGCCGTTCGTCCGGCTGGTCGGCGGCAACACCAGCCCCGCGCCGCAGACGCGCACCCGCTTCGACCGCTCGTCCCAGCAGCCGGCGGCGCACGTCGGCCGACTGCTCCGCCCGTACCGGGGCTGAGCGGGGGCAGATCTTCACGCCCTTTTCACTTGACGGACACGCGATCCACACCTCCGGGTCGGAAGATGAATGGCGTTCATTTTCCCTCGGAGGTGTGCCATGCGCCGCGTTCGTTCCGGGTTCACGCTGATCGAATTGCTGGTGGTGATCGCGATCATCGCCATCCTGATCGGCCTGCTGTTGCCGGCCGTGCAGAAGGTCCGCGAGGCCGCCGCGCGGATGAGCAGCACGAACAACCTGAAGCAGATGTCGCTGGCCTGCCACAGCTACCACGACGCCAACGACCGGTTCCCGCTGGCCTGGAACGACTGGGACGGCAGCAACTCGGCCGTGTGGTGGAACAACGCCGGCTCGACCCACTTCTACATCCTGCCGTACATCGAACAGGACAACCTGGCCAAGAAGGCGCAGCTCGCCACCACCAACTACTTCTGGTCGGTGTACCAGAACAACGGGGTGAAGGCGTTCGGCAACCCGTCCGACCCGTCGAACCCCGGCAACGGGCTGTTCACCGACAGCGGGTACGGCACCTACGGCGTGACGGGGTACGCGGCCAACTTCCAGGCCCTCGGCTGGTGGTTCAAGACGACGAACAACAAGATCACGCGGATGGCGAGCCTGACCGACGGCACGTCGAACACCATCTTCTTCGCCGAGAAGATCGCCGTCTGCCAGCGGCCGACGTTCGGCGGCGCGTCCGCCGGCGGGCCGTACTACAACATCTGGGCCTACGGCCGCACCGCGTGGCCGGAGTGGAACCCGGTGTTCGGCTTCCAAATCGCGGGCACGGCGTCGAAGTTCCAAGTCCAGCCGACGACGAACGGGTCGGCCGGCACCTGCGACCCGCGGCTGGCCAGCGCGCCGCGCTCGGCCGGCATCCTCGTCGGTCTCGGCGACGGCTCGGTTCGCATGCTGTCCGCCGGCATGTCGCCGGCCACCTGGTGGGCGGCCGTCACCCCCGACCAGGGCGAAGTCCTCGGCAGCGACTGGTAATCCCCAACCCGAGGAGTCGTCGTGACACGTCGATACGCCGTCCAACTGTGCGGACTCGCCGCCGTCGTCCTGAGCGGTTGCGGCGGGGATGTCCAGCGGGGCAAGCTGCACGGCACGATCAAGTCTCAGGGCAAGCCGGTGTCGTTCGGCACCCTGATTTTCCTGGGTAGCGACAACATGACGTACCCGGCCGACCTCGGCAAGGACGGCAGCTACACCGTGGAGCGGGTGCCGTTCGGCCCGATCGCGGTGGCCCTCCAGCAGTCCGCACTCCGGCCCGCCCCGAAGGCCGATCCGGGGACGGTGCGCGCCAAGGGCGGCATGAGCGAGACGAAGGACGCGGCGCGGGAGGTCGCGCCGCCCGAACCGAAGGCCACCTGGGTGGTCGTGCCGCCGCTGTACGCCGACGCGGCCAAGTCCGGTCTCGCCTTCGACTTGAAGGCCGCCGTCCAGGAGTGGTCGGTCGATCTGAAGTAGTTCGCTCATCCGCCGCACCCCGCCGACACGGGCGGGGCGTTTTCGTTTCCCCCCTTTGAGCCAACTGCCATGAATCGCCGCCAGTTAGTTGCTCGCCGCCGGCCTCGGAGCCGTCGCCGTCTCGACCGTCCGCGCCGCCGACGCCGGGCGGAAACCCTGCCTCCGCGCGGCCCACGTCACCGACATCCACATCACGAAGGACCGCGACGCGCCGACGGGCGTGGCCGCGCTGTTCGCCCACCTGTTCGGCCAGAAGGATTGGACGCCCGAGTTCATCATCGACTCCGGCGACACCTGCATGGCCCTGGACGGCAAGACGACCGGGGCGAAGGCGGCGGAGCAGATCGCCCTGTGGAAGGCGGCGGTGAAGGACGTCCAGGTGCCGATCCGCTCGTGCCTGGGCAACCACGACGTGTGGAACGGCGACGGGCCGACCGACGCCATCCCGGAGAAGGAGAAGGGGTTCGCGCTGATGACCGAGGTGCTGGGGATGCCCGCCCCGTACTACAGCTTCGACCAGGGCGGCTGGCACTTCATCGCCATGAACAGCGTGTGCAACTGGCCGAAGTACGGCGACCTGTCGAAGGAGCATTTCGACTGGCTGAAGGCGGACCTGAAGAAGACGCCGAAGGAGATGCCGGTGTGCGTGTTCAGCCACTTGCCGATCGTGTCCGTGACGAGCAGCCTGTACGGCAGCGGGCAGAAGAAGGCCGACGGCGTGCTCATCCCGAAGGTGTGGCAGCACACCGACTGCTGGGAGATCAGCGAAGTGTTCCGCCGGCACCCGAACGTGAAGCTGTGCCTGAGCGGGCACATGCACACGCAGGACCGGTGCGAGTACCGGGGCGTGTGGTACATCTGCGGCGGGGCCGGCAGCGGGGCGTGGTGGAACGGCTCCGAGTACGGCTTCCCGCCGTGCTACGGGGCCATCGACTTCTTCGCCGACGGCGGGTTCGAGTACCGGTTCGTGGACTATGGCTGGACGGCCAAAACGTGGCGCGGGCAGGAGTTGAAGGACTGACGGCGGTCGGGTATGCTCCCTCCACCCCCGGAGCCTGCCGACATGCCCGTTCTGCAAATCCTCTGCCCGGAGTGCGACGCCCGCTTGAAGTCGGAGGACGGGTTCACCGCCGGCGAGGAGGTGGAGTGCCCGAAGTGCGAGACCGTCTTCCGCGTGCCCGATCCGTCGGCGCGGAAGAATGCGAAACCGCCGGCTGTCGAAGACGACGACGACGAAGAGGAACGGCCGAAGAAGAAAAAGAAGAAAGGTGCGAAGGCGAGCGAGGGGAGTTACGCCAACTCTCCGGGGCGGTTCGTCGTCCTCGGCGTGCTGGTGGTGACGATGCTGGTGATGGGGTACTTCCTGTACCGCAAGTTCACGGCCCCGCCGCCGCCGGACGTCATCGTCCCGGCGAAGATCGTGCCGGGCGAGGACTGACCGGCTTGTCACGCGAGGAATTCACTCACCGGAATCGCCGCGACCGCGACTCCGTCTAGCACGAGCGGCACGGACTGTCCCACCGCGTACATCGCCGAGGCGGTGTACGCCGGCGGGTTCGCGGCCGGGTCGGGGTTCGTGTACACCTCGATTTGCCGATCCACCACGTTCACGAGCCAGTACACCGGGATGCTGGCACGGGCGTAGATGCGGCCTTTATCCCGCCGGTCGAAGTCGAGTGTCGAATCGGACACCTCGATGACGATCCCGAAGTCGGTGGCCGTGGGCAGGCGCGCGTCCCATCGGGTGACATCGCCGCGCAGAACGGCACCGTCCGGTTCCGGCTCGCTGGTCCCCAGAGAGATCGCACATTGGATCTGCGGCCACCACCCGAGGGGCAGATGTCGGGGCAACTGGACGGTCATCCGGCGGATGGCGGAATCGTGCGGCGGTTTTCGCATCGGTTTCTCCACCATGTAGCCTTCGAGCAGTTCAATCGGCTCGCCCTCCATGATGACGCCGGTCAGGTGCAGCTTGTGGTACTGCTCCGGCGTCATGCGACGGAACCCGGCCACGCCGAGCAGTGGCGTCGGGGACTGGATGGTGGCGGCGGACATCTCGGACCTCCTTGCGAACGGAGAACTCACTTTCCAGTGCAGGGCTTGGCCAGGACGGCGACGACGAGCCGCTCGCCCGCCTTGGTGACGTGCGGGGTGATGACGGGGACGAACTTGTCGCACACGCAGGTGTACTGGATCTCGCCGAGGCCGGGCGCGTCGAGGGTCAGCCCGATGCGGCCGGCCTTGTCCTTCGGCGTGTCGATGGTCACTTTCATGCTCTTGCCGTCGGCCAGCTCGAACGTGTGCGACTCGCCGACCGGGATGGACTTCTGGAGGGTGGCGGCCAGTTTGAAACCGGTCAGCTTCTCGTGCCGCTTCTGCACCTCTTGGGCGAGGGCGGCCAGCTTCGGGTTGACCTCGTTGTGCGCCGCGCTGGCCAGCACCACCACCACGGTGACGCGCACCGGCGGGTCGTCGGCCCGCGACACCCCGGCCACGGCCAACGACACCAGAACCACCAGAAGTCTCCGGCCGAGGGTCATTCGCCGCTCCTCTTACCCTTTAGGCCGAGGACCATCGGCAGGTCGCCGTCGTCGGGGAAGGGTTCCACGCCGTCCGGGGCACGCGCGACGGTCACGTCGTCGGCGGTGGCCAGTTGAAGTTCGCCGGGCAGCGGGTGCGTCCCGACCACGAGGCCGCTGCCCCAGTCTCCGCGGAGTGTGGCGATCCGGAGTTCGTCGTCCGAAGCGACGGGCAGCACCGCGAACTCGGCGAGCGGGTCGGCGGCTTGCGGAACGGGTCGGGCCTTGACGACTTCCGGCGCGGGCGGGCGGGGTGCGGGGAGTTTGCCGCCACCCCACACGAGAACCGCCGCCGCGCAACCGGCCAGCGCGACACCGGCCACGGCCCAGCGAACGCCACGGCCGACCGCGCGGCGCTTCGGCAGCACCCGCGCGGCGATGCCGTCGCTCACCCGCTTCCAGTCGGCGCGGGTCGGCGAGTTGGGGGCGAAGGCGCGGCGGCTGGCCGGGTCGAGGTGGCCGTCGGCGTAGCGGCGGGGGTCGGGGGGGGTCATGGGCACACGTAATCCGCGAGGTACGATTTCAGCCGCTGCCGGGCGTAGAACAGGCGGCTCATCACCGTGCCGATCGAGATGCCGAGCGCCTCGGCGACTTCCTTGTAACTCAGTTCGCCGTCCACGTGCAACACGAAGGTCTGCCGCTGGGCGGTGGGCAGTTTGGCCAGGGCCGCGGCCAGCACCGCCCGCAGGTCGGCCCGCTCCAGCCCGGCGTCCGGCGGGGTGTCGTCGCCGGCCGTCGGGAAGTCGTCGGACGGGGTGTCGACGCAGCGGGTGTCCCGCCGCTTCCGCACCCGGCCGATGTCGAGGGCGGCGTTCGAGACGATCTTCAGCAGCCACGTCTTGAACGAACTCTGGCCCCGGAACCGGCCCAGATGAGTGAGGGCGTTGACGAACCCGTCCTGCACGGCGTCCAGCGCGTCGGCGTCGTGGCCGAGCAGTCGGTACGCCACCCGATAGGCCAATTCGCGGTGGCGGACGAACAGCTCGTCGAGGGCGACGGCGTCCCCGCAGGCGATCCGCCCGACCAGTTCGTCGTCCGTCGCGGCGTCGGGGCGGGGCGTGGGCAAGGCGGTCTCCGGAATCCTAGACGACGGCCGACCGGTTCACATTCGACGCGCCGGCATTCTACCCCACGCGACCGGCGGGTGGAATGAATTCCGGGTGTTGTTCGTCGGGCGGCGCGGGCGGTTCGTTTGAAGGATGGCTCCTACCGCGCTTGACGGACTGTCGGGCAGGGCGGACAATGACTAAGAATAACTCGCTCACCCGCCCGCCGGCATTCCGACGGGTCGGTCTGACTATCCCTGTCGAGAATCGACACATGCCCGCATCGATGGCGTCCGCGTGGACCCTGGCCGTGTTCCTTCTCGCATTGGCGGTCGCGGCCGGGTGCGCGCCGGAGCCGGAGATCCGCGCTTACGACGTTCCGAAGGCCGTGGCCCCTCCCGCCCTGCCGGAACTGGAATCGAAGGTCCGCTTGCTCGGCGCGATCATTCCGACGACCGATCCAAACGACTGCTGGTTCGTGAAACTGGTCGGCCCGATCCCGGCGATCAACGCCGTCGAGAAGGACTTCGACGCTTTCGTCGGGTCGTTGAAGCCGACCACCGACCCGAACGCTCCGCTGTCGTGGACCGTTCCCGCCGGTTGGACTGCCCAGCCGGGGAACCAGATGCGGCTGGTCACGCTCGCCGGAGGACCGCCCGGCACCGACCTCCAGATGTACGTCTCCGTGCCGTTTAAAGGGTCGGTGGGCAGCAACGTCAACCGCTGGCGGACCCTCGACGCCGGCTTGCGGAAGGTGTCCGAAGTCGAGGCGGCGGCGGCCGCGAAGGAGACGGCCGTGGGGTCGTTGAAGGTGTACCGCGTCGATCTGAAAGGCCCCGGCAGCACCAAGAAAGGCGGCCCGTTCATGGGCGGCTGAGTCGCCTCTCTCCCACCCGCTCACGACGCCGGACCTCCGGTGAGGACACGACCCATGCCCGCCGACACGAACCGCAGCCCGCGGCCGCCGAAACACCCGCTCCTCGCCGTGCTGAAGCCCCTGGCCTCGCTCCAGTTGACCGTCGTCCTGTTCGCGCTGTCGATAGGTCTGGTGTTCTTCGGCACCCTCGCGCAGCAGACGACCGGCCTGTGGGACGCGGTGTACCAGTATTTCTGGTCGTGGGTGGTGTTCATCGACGCCGCTCCGTCGTGGGAGTTCGCCAAGATCTTCTTCGGGATGCCGAAGGACTGGGTGGCCCCGTCGTGGCTGGTCCTGCCGTGGCCGGGCGGCAAGCTGATCGGCGGGCTGATGTTCGTCAACTTGTTGGCCGCCCACGCCACCCGTTTCCGCTTAACTTGGAAGCGGGCCGGAGTGATGGTGTCGCACTCCGGGTTGCTCCTGCTGTTCGTCGGCGAGTACATTTGCCGCGAGTTTCAGGTGGAGCAGCGCATGGTGGTCCGCGAGGGGGAGGCGGTCAACTTCACGTTCGACCACCGGCACTACGAGCTGGCCTTCACCGCGACGAACCCGGACGGCTCGCAGCGGGTGGCCGTCGTCCCGGAGGTGAAGCTGCGGCGGGCGCTGGCGAGCGGGGCGACGGTGTCGCACGAGGCGCTACCGTGTGACGTGAGCGTTTCCGCTTTCTACACGAACTCCCGCCTTCTGGACGAGGGCGAATTCCGCGCGGCGAGGAAAGCCCCGCCGGAGGCGGCTACGGCGGGGCTGGGGCGGGCCGAGGTCGCCGTCCGCGAGGCGGACATCACGGGCGTCGATCAGAACCGCGAGAACGTGCCCTCCGCCTACGTCACCTTCCGGCAGAAGACGGGCGAGTTGATCGGCACCTATCTGCTGTCCAAGTGGTTCAGCCCGGACGAGTACAACCCGGAGAACCGCCGCGCGCAGACTGTCACGGTCGCCGGTGTGACCTACGATGTCGAATTGCGCCCCGCCCGGTACTACAAGCCGTTCAGCCTGTACCTGAAGCGCGACGGCTTCAAGTTCGACAAGTACATCGGCACGAAGACGGCCAAGAACTACTCCAGCGATCTGCTCGTGATCGACCCGGAGCGAGGGGTCGAACGGCCGATCACGGTGCGGATGAACGACCCCCTCCGACACCGGGGGGAGACGGTGTATCAGGCCGGTTACGACCCGCGGACCGAGCGGGCGACGCAACTCCAGGTGGTGCGGAACCCCGGCTGGCTGATCCCGTACATCGCCTGCGCGATGGTGACCGCCGGCCTGCTGTTCCACTTCGTCCTGACGCTGACGACGTTCCTCCGACGGCAGGCCGCGCTCGGCGGCCGCGAGCCGAATCGGGCGGCCGCCCCGGCCGCGTCGGGCGGCTGGCCCCGGTACGTCATCCCCGCGTGCGTGGTCGTCGTCGGGCTGGCGTTCCTCGGCAGCAAGCTGCGGCCGCCGGCCAACCCCGGCAAACTCGACCTGTCCGTCATCGCCCGGCTGCCGGTGGTGGACGGCGGGCGGGTGAAGCCGCTCGACACGGTGGCCCGCGTCTACCTCCGCAAGATCAGCGGCCGCGAGGAGTTCGTCGGCGCGGACGGCGAGACGTACCCGGCGATCAAGTGGCTGCTGGACGCGCTCGGCACGCCGATCCGGTCGAACGGCGAGGACGGCCCGGCCGGCGACCACCGCGTCGTCCGCATCGACAACGATCAAGTCCTCGCGCTGCTGGAACTGCCCCGCCGGGAGGGGTCGCGGTACTCGCTCCGCGAACTGACCCCGAAGCTGCCTGCCCTCCAGGCGGCGAACGAGCGGTACGAGGAGCTGAGCAAGGGCAAGCGGGCCGACGAGGGTCGCCCGACCGACCGGATCGACCGCCTGTTCGAGTCCGGCGACCGCGACGTGTTCGGCGGGCAGTTGGCGGAAACGTTCCAGCGGGCGAACCTGTACCGCACCCTCTGTCACCGGAAGACGCCGCTGCTGCTGCCGCCGTTCGGCCCGTTGGAGTGGCGGTCGATGGGCGACATGGAATCGTCCGCCCTCCGCGAGGCCCGCGTGCGGGAGTTGGTCCGCCGGGGCGACACCCCCGACCGGGCGGCCATGCTGCTGATGCGCTTGGGCGAGGAACTCCAGCCGGGCAAGGCCGCGGCGGACAGGCAGAAAATCCAGGAGTTCGTGGAGGAACTGGACCGCGACGCGCGGCCGGTGATGGCCGAGTTACTCGCCCAAGACCCGGTGCTGCTCCAGGCCTACGACCTCCTGTCGGCGTACCGGAGCCAGGACCAGGGGCGGTTCGACAAGGCGACGGCCGACTTCCGCGAGCTGTCCGCCTCGGCGGTGACGGCGGCGGAGGCGAGCCGCGGAGGCTTCGAGGTGTTCCTGAACACGTTCGCCCCCGCGTACTATGTGATGCACCTGTACATCCTGGCTCTGTGCGTCACGTTCGTCGGCTGGGCGGTCATGGCCGGTAGCCCGCAGGTCGCCGACCACTTCCGGCGGGCCGCCTTCTGGCTGACCGTGGTCGCCTTCGCCGCCCACACGTTCGCCCTCGTGTCGCGAATGTACGTGTCCGACCGCTGGTTCGTGTTCGTCACCAACCTGTATTCGTCGGCCGTGTTCATCGGGTGGGCGGCGGTCGGCATTGGTCTGCTGCTGGAGCGGACTTACAAGCTCGGCCTCGGCAACGCCCTGGCCGCCGTCCTCGGTGGGGCCACCGCTATCATCGCCCACAACCTGGCCGCGTCCGGCGACACGCTGGAAATGATGCAGGCGGTGCTGGACACCAACTTCTGGCTGGCCATCCACGTCACCACCGTGACGTTCGGTTACTCGGCCACCTACGCGGCCGGGCTGGTGGCGGCCTTGTACCTGATCCTCGGCATCTTCACCCCGCTGTTCCGCACCCGCGAGGTCACCTACAGCGTGACCGCCGCCGGCATACCGGTGCGGGGCACGGACCTGAGCAAAGTCCTGGGCAACATCATCTACGGTATCGTCTGCCTGGCCACCCTGTTCAGCTTCTTCGGCACCGTGTCCGGCGGCATCTGGGCGGATCAGTCGTGGGGCCGGTTCTGGGGGTGGGATCCGAAGGAGAACGGGGCGGTGCTGATCGTCATCTGGAACTGCCTGATCCTGCACGCCCGCTGGTGCGGGCTGGTGAAAGAGCGGGGCATGGCGGTGCTGGCGCTCGGCGGCAACATGGTGACGACGTGGAGTTGGTTCGGCACCAACCAGCTCGGCGTCGGCCTGCACGCCTACGGGTTCAGCAAGACCCTGGCGCTCGGCTGCACCATCACCTGGTTCGCCCACCTGGGGCTGATCGCCGTCGGCTGCCTGCCGAAGTCGGTCTGGTTCGGCTTCTCCAAGCCGCCGAAGGCGTAGCGATCTGCGAACGCAGCCGGCCGAGCCGTCAATGCTTGGCCGGCGACTTCTCTGCATCGTCATGGCCGTCCGCGTCCGGCTTCTCCTCCCCGTCCTCGCGGGCGGTGCGGGACTGCACCAGCACTCCCACCAGCGACGCCGCGATCACCGCCGTGTTCAGCGCGATGGCGTTTTCGGCGGCCAGCTTCGGCCCGTCGAGGCCGGCGAAACTCTCCGCCATGACCAGCAGCGAATGCCAGCAGAGCAGGATACCGACCAGGCTCGTGGCGACCATCGTCCAGACGCGGTACAGCGCCACGCCGAGCAGCCCGCCGCAAAGGAAGATCGCCCACAACTCTTGCGCCTGCGGAAAGGCGGACTCGGCCGCCACCCACGCGACCACCCCGCCGGTGATGAACGCCAGGATTTTCGCCAGTTCCAGCGCCAGCATCCCGGCCGCCACCGCCAGGAGCAGCCCGACCACCAGCACCTGCGACCCGGCCGTCCGGCCGGCCGAGATGCCGAGCAGCCCGGCCGTCAGGGTGATGGCGAACACCACCCAGAAGCGGTGCCACCGCCAGCCGAAGGCCCAGAGTAGGAAGCCGACGAACAGCAGAAAGCCGCTCGCGCCGGGCGAGAGGCCGCGGGCTTCGGCGAGAACGTCCGGACAGATGAGAGTCATGGCCGGTTCCGGTCGGGCGGAAAAACTCGTCCTCCACCGTTATTCCCGTTTGCCGGGCCGTGTCAATCGTCGGCGCGGGCGGAATGCGGCACGACCCGCGAACGGGAGGGGCGTTATCCGACAGGATCGGCAGCCCCGGTCAGGAACTGAACGCGAACGGTGCGAGTTCGCGGCCCGTCGAACTCGCAGAAGTAGATTCCCTGCCACGTCCCGAACGCCAGTTGCCCGTCCTCAATTGGGACCATGATGCTGGGACCGATCAGCGCGGCTTTGAGGTGCGAGTCGGAGTTGCCCTCGGCGTGGCGGAAGCCGGGCTGGTCCTTCGGGATGTGCCGGTTCAACCACAAGAGCAGGTCGTGGACGACATCCGGGTCGGCGTTCTCCTGGATCGTCACCGCCGCCGTGGTGTGCGGGCAGTAGACGACGCAGACGCCGTTCCGGACGCCCGCCGCGCGGAGCAGTTCCGTCACCCCGGCGGTGATGTCGAGGAACTCGGAGCGGGCGCGGGTGCGAACGGTGAAGGTGGGCATGGCTGGTGTTCTGCTCGCTCCGCGAGCGGCTCGCGTTTTGGAAATGAAGACCGCTCGCGGAGCGAGCAGAACACTTAGCGGCTGAGCTTGTCGCCGCCGGGCGGCGGGGTTTGGCCGACGGTGCCGAGGGCGACGGCGAGGAAGTCGGTCGCCACGGCTTGTACTCGGGCGTCGATCTTCGCGCAGGCGGCCTGCCAGTCGGCCTCCGGCGTGCCCGGCTTCAGCGGTTGCGAACACACCTCCAGGTACGCCTTCGCCTTCGGCTCTGTGCCGCTCGGCCGCAGGCAGACTTTCGCTTCGATGCCGTCGCCGTGCATCCGGAAGATGAGGAAGTTCCGCGCCGCCTTGTCGGTGTCGCCCTTGAACGGCCCCATCTTGCCGCCCTCGTTCCACAAGTCTTCGACCGACGCCACGGTCAACCCGCCGATCTGCTTCGGCGGGTTGTTCCGCAGCGCGTCCAGCATCTTCGCCATGTTCTGCTTGCCTTCCAGCCCGGTCATCACGAGGTTCAACAGTTCGTTGCGGTAGTAGCCGAACTGCCGGCTGAGGTCGTCGAGCAGGTCGGGGATGGTCCGCTTTTGCCGCTTCATGTGCAGGGCCAGTTCGGCCAGCAGGAGTGCCGCGCACGCCGCGTCCTTGTCCCGGATGGCGGCGGTGGCGAGGATGCCGTGGCTCTCCTCGGTGGCGATGACGAAGTCCGCCGGCGTGCCCGTCACGTCGCCGTATTGACCAGTGCTTTCGAGGTGCCAGAGGACGTCCGCGTGGTACTTGAAGCCGACGAGAAGGTCGTTGATGACCTGCGCGCCGAAGTGCCGGCCGATGCGGGTGATTTGCCCCGTCGTCACCTCGGTGGTGATGACGATCGGCGACGCCGGCAGGTCGCCCTGCGCGGCGAGCCGCGACAGCTTGAAGTGCGTGAGCAGCGCCGCCAGTTCCTGCCCGGTGAGGAACCGCATCCCGTCCGCGCCGCGCGCCATCCCGCCGAGCCGATCCGCGTCGGGGTCGGTGGCGATGACGACATCGGCGGCGACCTCGTTCGCCAGCTTCTCGGCGCGGTCCAGGCACTCGCGGACTTCCGGGTTCGGCGTCTTCGTCACGTTCGGGAACTGGCCGTTCGGCTCGGCCTGCGCCTTCACCACCGTCACCTGGTACCCGGCGGCTTCCAGCGTTTCCCCGGCGTTCCCGAAGCCGACGCCGTGCAGCGGCGTGTACACGACCGTCAGTTCGCCCTGCTTCGGCGGCGGGACGAGCGCGGTCTTCCTGCACAGGTCGATGTACGCGCGGTGCGGGGCGTCGTCGAGGAAATGCACCTTCGCGGACTTCACCGCGTCGGCCCACGGCAGCGTGCGGATGTCGGTCACGCGGTCCACCAGCTCGCTCATCAACTGGTCTTCCGGCGGCACCGGCTGCGCGCCGCGCTCGTCGTAGAACTTGCTGCCGTTGTCGTCCGGCGGGTTGTGGCTGGCGGTCATGTTCAGCCCGCCCTGGGCCGACAGGTGGCGGACGCTGAAGCTGAGTTCCGGCGTGCTGACGTACCGCTTGGTGTCCGGCGGCAGGATGTGCGAATGAATGCCGTTGGCCGCGTACACGCTTGCCGCGAACTCGCAGAAGTTCCGGCTGGTCAGGCCCAGCACGGGGTTCGGCAGGGTCGGCGTGTAGTTGCCTCGCTTGTCGAGGAACAGCCGCACGTCGTAGGCCAGGACCACCTTCAAGTCCCCCTTGCCGGGGAACCGCTGCTTCAGGTACTCGCAGTGCCCTTGCACGCTCGCGCCCAGCGTCCACAGGTTCATCCGGTTCGGCCCGATGCCGACCGCGCCGCGCCGCCCGCCCGTGCCGAACGGCATGATCTGGTAGAACGAGTCGAGCAGCGCCGACCACTTCGCCTGCCCGATGAGCCACTCGATCTGCGGCTTGTACGCGGCGTAGTCGGGGCGCGTGAGCCACGTCCCGATGTTCGCGGCGGCTTTGTCTTTCAGCGCGGGGTCGGCGTCGATGCCGGCGAAGCCGGTGCGGACGGCGGCGAGCGGGTCCATGTGTCGAACCTGGGGCGGAGAGGGCGTGTCCGGGTGGTGGTGTTGTATGGCACGAGCCGCGACCGCAAGGGAGCGATTCTTTCGGAGCCGGAAGCGTGAGCGACGGTCTTTCGTCCACCCGTCGCTCACGCTTCCGGCTCCGATCAGAGGAGGATTCGCTTGCTCCGCTACCCGAAGATGCCTGGCCCGGCCGGTGCCCAACTCGGCCCGTGCGTGGCGTTCGAAAAACTCGACGGCACCAACGTGTTCTGGGAGTGGGTGGCCAGGCGGTGGACGAGCTTCGGCCTCCGGAGCGGCGGATACCTGTGGACGCCGGAAGGCATCGGGGAGTTTCGTGCCAAGCACGCCCCGCAAGCCGCCGCGCCGGACGTGTTCGCCGAAGCGCTGGCCGACCCGCTCGCCGAACGGCTTGGAACGATGGCCCCTGCCGGTCGGTCGGTCGCGTTCACGGAGCTCCTGGGCACCGGCTCCTTCGCCGGCGCGCACAAGTTGGGCGACGACATGCGGCTGGTGCTGTTCGACGTGTGGCTCGACGGCCACGGGTTCCTCGGCCCGGAGCGGTTCCTCGAAGCGTTCGGCGCTCTGCCAGTGCCGCGGGTGCTGTTCCGGGGAAAGTTCGGCGGCAAGCTGACCGAGGACGTGCGAGCCGGCAAGTACGGCGTCGCGGAAGGGGCCGTCATCAAGGGCGGCGACGGCCACACGGTGTGGATGGCGAAGGTGAAGACGCAGGCGTACCTGGACCGGCTGAAGACGTCGTTCGGCGACCGGTGGGAAGACTACTGGGAGTAAATCAAGTCACCGCTGGCGGTCGAGCCACTTCCGCAGGGCGTCCTGGGTGGCCGGGTCGGTGGCCAAGGCGAACCCGGCTTCCGCCTCCGCGCGGGCCTGCGTGTGCTTGTTTTGGCCGCGGAGGGCGGCCGCCAGCAGGATTCGCCCTTCCGCCAGTAGCGGGTGAATGGCCAGCCCATCCCGGCACGACTTCTCGGCGTCCGCCCACCGTTTCAGCCCGATTAGCGCCGACGCCCGGCCGAACCGGTATTCGGTGGCGGACGGGTTCATCGCGATCAGTTTGTCGGCGGCGGCCTTGGCGGCGGCATACTCACCGGACGCATATTCGGCGGCCATCGCGGCGGACCAGGCGTGTTCCGAATGCGGCGCGGCCCGCACCGCCTCACGCGCCGCCGTCGCGCTTTCCTTGGCCTCGTTCCGCGCCCCGTGGACGCCGGCCACCGCCAGCCACGCCGGCTCGTCGTCCGGCCAGCGGGCGACGGCCGGCTGGAGCTTCGCCATCGCGGCCGTCGCCGCGGACGATGCCGCCGGGCCGCGCGGGGGGAGCTTGCCCAGAAGCGCCGCCGTTGCGATGCCGTGGTCGCGGTCGCGTTCGGCCGCCGGCGGGGAGTACGGGCCGGGGGCGTAGTACGCCTTCAGGATCGCGACGGCGGCCGGATCGCCACCCGGCTTGTCGGCAGGCGGACGCCGCGGGATGGCGTGGTTGGTGACGGCCGCGTGCGCGATGCTGGTACTTTCCGCCTTCGGCATGTGGCAGCGCACACAGTCGTTCGCCGCCGCCGCCCGGACCGGTTCCCGCTCGGTGCAGCCGTTCCGCTCGTGGCAGGTCTGGCACTTCGCCCGGTAGAACTCGACCTTCCGGTCGGCGGCGGGCACGGCGTGCGGGTCGTGGCAACTGACGCAGGTCATCGCCCCACCCGCGTGGCACTTGCTCCGCTCCATCTGCTCGAACTGGCCGACCGATTTGCCCTGCGTTGGGCCGTCCGACGCCGACACGAAAACGCTGACGAACTGCTCCAACGGCAGGCCGGGACGGTACTCGAACAGAGTCCGACCGCGGCGGGCCACCCGCTGCTCGCCCAACAGGTGGCACTGCCGGCAGATGTCCGTCTGAAGGCGGTGCGGCAGGTGCTTCGGGTTGACGATGGAGTCGTCCGGCTTCCCCGCCGCGAACCCGCCCGACCGCTCGGCCGCGTGCAACTCCCCCGGCCCGTGGCACCGCTCGCAGCCGAGGGCCGCGTGGCCGACGACGACTTCCTTGTACCGGTTCACCGCGCGCGGTTCCGGGTCGGTGCGGTTGACGTGGCAGAACAGGCATTCCGCCTGGACCGCCCGCCGCCCGCCGCCGTCCAGCCGGATCCCCGGCGACACGTCCCATTGCGCCCGCTCGGTGTACCAACTCAGCGGCGATTGCCACGCCGCGCCGCGATCCGTCGTCACATACGACCGGCCGCGTTGCCCCGAGCCGATGGCGAGGCCGACCGTCGGCTCGTAGGCCGGCAGTGTCGGGCAGTCGAGGCAGGTCAGTCGGTGCGCGCCGCCTACGGCCGTCAGACGGTACGGTCCCACCGCCACCGGGAGCGCGGTCTTGCCGTTCGGCTTTTCCACCCCGTCCGCCAAGTTCAGGCTGGCCGAACGCCCCATCGGATGTTGGTGGTAAGAGCGGTCGATGGCCGTGTGGCAGGCGGCACAGGCGTCGTCGCCGAGGTACTTCACCCCCAGGCCCGTGTTGCGAAAAGGGCTGGGGTGCAGCACCCACGGGTCGAGAGGCGGTTCGTAAGGCCGGTCCGCGACGGGCGGCGGTGCTGGCGGAGTCGGGCCGAAATAGTGGTACGCGGCGAACGCGGTCGCCGCCAGGACGAGGGCCAGCGGAAGGTACGCGCGGACGGGCCACGGGCGGCGGAGGGGGGTGTCGCTCATATAGAGATTGTCGCCCTCGGCGGGTGCGAGTCAACGGCTTGCCGACCGCCGGAACATCACGCCGCGCCCGCACCGCGCGACTTCTTCCCACGTCCGCGAGGCGGACAGGTACTTCTCCAGGGCGGTGGGTTCCAGCTCGACGGCCAGCACCGCCACCTCGAAGCCGTACTGCTTCGCCCAGTCCTCAAACCGCTCCGGGTGGTCGTACACGACTTCGACGTAGTCTCGAATCCACTGGTCTCCGTACAACTCGAAGCGGTCGTCCATGAAGA
>JAYTTN010000508.1:0-4902 GCA_043745295.1 Fimbriiglobus sp.
GTGGGACTGACGAGAGCGACCCTTTCAGGGTCGGAGGCAATTCCGAACCGAAACCCAGGCCGGAGGCCTGGGCTGGAGGAGACAGCCCTTCGGGCTGAAGCCGCGTGCCGGCGACGCCGCACACGTTCCGGCACACCTTCGCCACGCACCTGCTGGAGGACGGGGCGGATATCCGCACGGTGCAGACGCTCCTCGGGCACGCCGACGTGAGTACCACGATGATTCACACGCACGTCCTGAATCGCGGGCCGGCCGGGGTGGTCAGCCCGCTGGATCGGCTGTGAGGCACGGCCCACCGGCTTGGAAGCCGGTGCCACCGGAAACGCCCCACTCCCCTGACTCCCACCGCGCCAGGGTCCACCTCGCCAATCACGGCGGCCCCTCTGCTACACTGGAGACATGCCCCGCACCGGAGTTTCCCCATGATCCGCTACCTCTCTCTCGCCCTGCTGTTCGCCGGCGGGGTGGCCGTCGCCGCCGACCCGCCGAAGGACCGGAAGCCCAAGTACGAGACCCGCGAGCAGCACGACCCGGACGGCCTCGGCAAGTTCTACCAGGGCCGCGAGATCGCCCTGGTCATGGGCCACCGGGCGGCCGGCTGGCTGGAGCGGCCGGAGCGCGAGAAGGAGGAGGCCCCGACGAAGCTGCTCAAGGCGCTCGCGCTGAAGGAGGGCATGACCGTCGCCGACGTGGGGGCCGGCAGCGGCTACCACGCCTTCCGCATGGCCAAGGAGGTCGGCGAGAAAGGGAAAATCCTGGCCGTGGACATCCAGCAGGAGATGCTCGACCTGATGGCCGCCCGCAAGAAGAAGGACAAGGTGGAGAATGTGGAGCTGGTGCTGGGCACCGACAAAGACCCGAAGCTGCCGGTCGGCACGGTCGATCTCGTCCTGATGGTGGACGTGTACCACGAACTCGAGTTCCCCCACGAGATGGGCGAGAAGTTGGTGGCCGCGCTCAAGCCCGGCGGCCGGCTGGTGTTCGTCGAGTTCCGGCTGGAGGACGACGCCGTGCCGATCAAGCTCGTCCACAAGATGTCCGAGCGGCAGGTGATGAAGGAGATGACCGAGTTCAAGGAACTGGACCACAAGACGACGGTCAAGACCCTGCCGTGGCAGCACGTCATCGTGTTCGAGAAGGCGAAGGGCGAGAAGAAGTGACGGCGGACGGGGCGACCGGGAGGGGAATCCGAGTTTACTCGGGATCTCCCCTCCCGGCGGCTTCGCCGCCGACCTCCCCTCGACGAGGGGAGGTGGAAAACCGGCCGCGCCCGTTCGGACACCGTCACCGGGTGCGTGTCTCACGCCGTCTGGCGGGCGCGGTGGCCGAAGAGGTGGCGGTCCTTGATCAGCTTCACCACCGCCGGCGGCACCATCTCCTCCCACGCCGTGCCCGCCGCGATCCGCTTCAGCACGTCGCGGCTGTCGATGGACAGGCACGCGGCGTCGTAGTTGTCCAGCCCGACCACCCGCCCGGCCCGCACCGCGTAGTCGTACAGCGGCTGGCTCTCGGCCGGCAGCGCCAGCGATTCGACCGTCAGCAGCTTGCCGGTGGCGCGGTCGGTGTACGGATAGACGAACAGCGTCAGGTCGTTGCGGAACAGCCGGCCGACCGCCTCCAGGATGCCGCCGTCCAGGGTGCGGTAGTGCTTCGGGTCGAAGATATCCGGCACCGTGACGGCCCCGACGGCGAGCGCCACCCGGTTGCTCGTGAGCTGGTTCAGGTAGCCGGCCAGCCGGAAGAACTCGGCGTAGTCGCTGACCAGCACCGACAGGCCGGCGGCCGACAGGGAATCGGCCCGGCTGAGGAAGTCGCGGGTGTCGGCGCTGGTGGTGGTGCTGGTGGCAGTCAGGTTCCGCATGGTCAGTTCGGCCACCTTCACCACCCGGTCGCGGTCCTCTTCCGGCAGGCTGGCGGAGAACCGCTCGTGCGCCGCCCGCAGGATGTCCAGGTTCACGTGCGTGATCGGCCGGAAGCTGCCCCGCTGCACCAGCACCGGCCGCTTGCGGAACACCTCGGCCGGCAGCAGCACCTTCCCGTCCGGCCCGAACATGGCCGCCTTGGACAGCCCCTTCTGCACCAGTTGCAGGCTCATCAGCCGGTTGTCGATGGCCCGGAAGCCGATGCCGGAGAAGTCGATGAGGTCGATCTCGACGCGGCCCGGATCGAGGCCGTCGGTCAGCGATTCGAGCAGTTGGTCGGGTTCGTGGTGCAGGAAGAACGCGCCGTACAGCAGGTTCACGCCGATGAGGCCGATGGCTTCTTGTTGGAGCACGTTCGACGTGTCGCGGAGCCGCACGTGCAGGATGATCTGGCTGTCCTGATCGCGGGGGTACGCCTGGAACCGCACGCCGAGCCAGCCGTGGCAGTCGTTGGTGCCCATGTAGTTGCGGGCGGACACGGTGTTGGCGAAGGCGAAGAAGGCGGACGTGTCGCCGCGCAGGCCGGACAGCCGGTCCAGGTTCAGCTTGTGCTCGTGGTCGAGCATCGCCTCCAGCCGTTCCCGGCTGACGTACCGGCTGGCGTGCCCGTAGATGGCGTCCGACACCGTCATGTCGTAGGCGGACATGGACTTGGCCACGGTGCTGGCCGCCCCGCCGACGCGGAAGAACCACCGCGCCACCTCCTGCCCGGCCCCGATCTCGGCGAACGTGCCGTACCGCCGGTTGTCGATGTTGATGCGGAGCGCCTTGCCGTAGGCGTCGGGGCGGTCGGACTTCGGGGCCGTCGGAATCATGGGCGGGCGACCTCGGCGAGGGGAACGGGGGGACCGACGGCGGTTCGCGCCGCGCGCGACGCCACCTCACTTGTCGTTTCAACGCATACGGGATTTGCCGGCCGGCGTCCAACGTCGGTGGCCGGGACGTGCGTCGGTCGGACAAAGAAACCTCACCCGGCGAGCTTCGCTCGCCACCCTCTCCGTCCCGGAGAGGGTTGATGGTGGTTGGATATCTCGCGTGACACGCCGGATCCGCCGACCGCGCTACCCTCTTGAACACCCCCTCTCCATTTATGGGGAGGGGGCCGGGGGGTTGGGTCCGGAAGTATCAGAAGCCTGCGAACCGACCCGCTCTCACTTGCCGACCTTCACCGAGTGGACGAACAGGTTGCTGTCGTACTCGTTCTCCTTGTACTCGTCGTTCAGGAACTCGATCTCCACCTTCTGCTTGCCCTTCTTCACCGTCGCCTTGAACGTGTACGCCTTGGCGTCGGCCTGCTTCAGCAGGAACTCCTTCTCGATCACCGTCCCGCCGACGGTCAGCTTGAACTTGGGCAGGTCCTTCTCGCCCTTGGTGCCGGACGCCTCGACCACCACCGTCACCTCGCCGTCCGCCGCCGCGTCGAACTCGGCGGCGGCGGTGGCGTTCACGTACAGGAACAGCTTGCCCTCGGCCTCGTCGTGGCCGTACAGCTCGGCCCCCGCGCCGACGTTCGTCGGCTTGATCTTGAAGTCGCCCAACTTGATGGCCACCGCGTCGGCGGCAACGGCCACGGTCCCGACGGCGAACAGGCCGACGGCGGTCCACAGGATTCGGCGCATGGGAAAGGCTCCAGGGAGAGAGGGGAACGGAACCCGCGGGCGCGACGGAGGGTGACGTGAGGTCGCGGCCGCGGGGCAGTCATGATAAGAACGCCGCCCCCGCCCGCACACTCGGCGAGGGTCTGGCGACCGGTGCGGGTTGCCGGGGCCGGGCCGCTCGCGGTACACTGTGTCTGTCCCATCGTCACGGAGGATGCTCATGCGCCGGCTGTTGCTGCTGTCCGCCCTCGCGGTCCCGTCGGTCGCCGCGTCCGCCGAGGTGCCGGAGCGGACGGCGCTCGTGCGGAAGGCGTACACCGTCCGCCCGAACGCCACCGACTTCGTCTGGCAGCAGATCCCGTGGCACGTCACCCCGGAGGCGGCGCTGAAGGAAGCCAAGGCCGAGAACCGGCCGCTGCTTGTCTGGCTGGCCGGCGGGCGGGACCGCGACGGCAGCCCGCTGGAGCGGTGTTGAGGCTACGCCGCCGGACTCCGTGCGGGTCCCCTGAACGATGTGGCGGTGGTGAAGGCGGTGGCCACGCACTTCGTGCCGGTCGCGCTGAACACCGACCGCCTGTCGGCCGACACCGACGCCGGGAAGTTCTTCCGCGGCCTGATGAAGGAGTGGCCGCAGGGCCTGTGGGTGGTGACGCCGGAGGGCAAGACGCTGGCCTTCCACTACCACCAGCCGGACCCGAAGAAGAACTACGACCAGAACCAGAAGAAGTGGCTGGATGACACCCGTGCCCTGCTGGCCGACGGGCTGAAAGAGGCCGGCGACTTGAAGCCGCGAAACGCCCGCGTCGGCAACCCGTTCCCGGATCGCGGGTTCGGCCCCACGGCCGACGGCGGGGCGCGGCTGGCCGTGTCGGTGATCGGACTGCGGAACTCGCGCCAGGACGGGCCGCCAGCGGTGGACAGCGTCGGCCTGACCAAGGGCGAGTGGGCCGCCTTCGCCCCGCCGGAGAAGCAAACCGAGTGGGTGGTGCCGGAGGCGGCGTCCAAGAAGTTCGCCGTCGCCCTCGCCCCGCTGACCGACTCCATCTTCGTGCCGCAGGCGAAGGACGTGACCGAGGCCAAACTGACAGCGAAGGTGGTCCGCACCGAGGCCGGGCAGACGGTCATTCACTTCGCCGGCGAGTGGAAGGCCAGGCACTTCCGCGACGGCGACCCGAAATTCCCGATCGCGGCGACCGGCAGCGGCGAGGGCGTCGGCGTGTACGACCCGGCGAAGAAGGAGATGGTCAACCTGCTCTTCGTGCTGAAGGGCAAGTACACCAACGGCATGGCCACCGTGCCGACGGCGGCAGTCATCGAGTGGGAGCGCGACCGCCCGAAGGAGTGAGCCACACTCGTCGTCGCCGCGACCCGAGGGAGCGTGG
>JAYTTN010000509.1:0-4884 GCA_043745295.1 Fimbriiglobus sp.
GTGACCGGCGCGGGGCGCGCCGGTCACGGCCGGCAGTTCAGCTCAGGCTACCTTCCTGCTCGACCATGACGGCCAGCTCCGTGAGGCGGGCGGCGGTCACGCCGATCCGCTCGAAGCACTCGGCGACGATGCTGTTCGGGGTGGTGAACAGGGTGATGAGCAGGTCCATCGGGGTGACGATGCCGCGGCCGTAGTCCTTCGCCCGACAGACGGCGTCCCGCAGCACGCGGATGACGTTGTCCGACAGGAACTCGCGGTTCAGCAGCAGCGGCGGGACGGGTTCGGCGTCCTGGTAGAAGAGGTCGCGGAACTGGTCCAGCAGCCGGCCGGTGTCGGCCCCCAGGCGGCCGGCCCAGGCGTACACCCCGGCGTCCGGCGTGCCGAGCAACCCCATGAACAGGTGCGGCGTGCGGACGCTGTCCCAATTCGTCCCGCGGGCGTGGCTGAGGGAGTCGCGGAGGGCCAGCGCGGTGGCCTCGTCCACGACATCCGGCCGCACTCGCCCGTTCGCCAGGAACACATCGTCAGTGAAGTCCGACATGGGCCGCCGCTCCGGAAACGCGAGTCTGGGGTGGCACCGCATCCGTGGCGATGAATGCGGGCAATTATCACCGTCCTCCCCGGCGACCGCAAGGCGGGCTTTTCCGCAAGCGCAGATTTTCGCCCGGCCCGTGTCCGACATCGCATCGCGCGAAAACCGGGTGGCACACGGGATCGGACGATCCGACTCCCGCACGCAACCCGGTTCCGCTGGCGACCGAAATCCGTCACCGATCCCGGCCGAAACAGGTCGGATCCTTGGCCAGCAGTTGAAGGGCGAGGCGCGACGCCTCATCTTTCTTGCCGGCGGCGCAGGCGGCTCGGTACGACTTCATCAGGGCCGTCGTCTCATCCCCGGCAGGAATCCCGCCGTGACCCGCGCCGGCGATCCGTCCCGTCACCGGCACCGATCCGCTGGCCGGGATCACGCTGAAGTTGAAATCGACTCCGATCTGCTCCAACCCGTCCGGGCCGGTCGTGCGAATCGCGTGCGGCATCCTCGCCGGAGTGGGCATCCGGGAAGCGAAGCCCGGCGGTCCGCTGATGAAGTCGGAATTGACCTCCCGCTCGATGCGGTTCTCGCGAACCTCCCGGACCACCGGCGGGGCCGGCGGAACCAGGGCGAACGGGTTGTGGATGGGCATCGGGATCGGCGTCACTTGCTGGTACCGCCCTGTCGCCAACGGCATCGCGGCCGGGACAGGCATCGGGAGCACGCCCGGAACGGCAGCGACGGGCCGTTCCGCCGCCGGCATCGGGACCGGAGTCGCCACCGGTCGGTTTGCCGTCCATGCGAGGCTTGCGGCCTGTCGGCTGATGAGCTGCTGGAGTTCCTTCTCCGTATTCACGCGGGTGACGGTGAACACGACGACGGTGTCCCGCCGCTCGTGGCTGATGCCGACGGTGCGGAACAGCCGGCCGATGTACGGCAGGTCGCCCAGCACCGGCACCTTCGTCTCGATCCGCTGTTCCCGCTTCTTCGTCCCGATGTTCACCGCCATCGTGCCGCCGTCGGCCAGTTCCAACACGGCTTCGATGGCCTGGCAGTCGATCGGCTGCGCCTTGATCCCATTGCCGAGATCGATCAAGGACGGACTCGGCTCGGTCAACGTCACTTCCGTCCTCATCCGCATCGTCTTCCCGTCGCCCGCGCAATCCGGCGTCAGCCGCACGACCAGGCCGGTGGGGATGTACTCGACTCCTTGCTGGACACCCTTGCCGTCCAGCGTCATCCCGGTCAGCCGCGGGAATTGCTGGCCGGTCTGGAAGAAGCCCGTCTGCTTGTCCGTCAGCATCAGTTGCGGCCGGCTCAGCACGTCGAGCGCGCCGTCGGCCTTCAGTTCGCGGACCAGTTTCGTCAGCTCATCCTTCGCTAGCGCCGCCTCGCGCTTCTTGCCGAACAGCTTCTCCATCGCCGGGTGGTCCGACGCCACCTCGCACACCAGCATCTCGACGAACACCTGCGGGCTTTTCAGCCTCCGCAGCGACTCCAGGCACTCGCCGACGCGGGCGACCGTGCCGGCCGTGTTGTTCACCACCAGCGAGCAGCCGTTGGGGTGAAAGTCGAGCCGGCCGGAGCCGCCACGGCCGTCCCAACTCTCCTTGTCCACCTGCGTCCGGACGACGCGCATCAAGTGTTCCGCCCGCACCGCTGTGTACGCATTCACGGCGGCCTGCATGGCCACGTCCTCGCTCGTCGCGGCCAGCGGCGAGTCCGCCGGAGGGGCGACGAGGTCGGCCACGTCGAACACCTTCGTCAGCATCCGCGCGGCCGGAATCGGAGCAACCGGCATCGCGGGCACCGGAGCCGGAGCCACCGGCGCGGGCTGCGGCATCACCTGCTTGAACGCGACCTGCCGGACCGGGGCGGCGGCGGGCATCGGCGGGGTGCTGGTCGGCGACAGAGGTGGGGGCGTCTGCGCGCCCGCGATGCCGGCGGCGGCGAACGCGGCCAGGACCGCGCGGAGGAACGTCTTCGACATGCGGGGGAACCCTCGGGGGAAGCGGGCGGCCGTCTGCGACGGCGGCCGACGATACCGAGGGGTGGTGATTTGACAACCCGAACCGCGAACCGCCGGACGGAGGTGGGTGCGGCAGCGGATTTTGGCGAGCGGGGGGCGTCAGCCCCCTGTTGTGGTCGAAAGCCCCCGGGACCCGGGGGCTGACGCCCCCCGCTCGCCCGAACCTGCCAAAATCAATTGCTACACCCGACGGAGGTGGTGCCGGCGGACACCGTCGGGTAACGTAGGGAGACCATCGGGAGGGCGAGCGATGCGCGTCGGAGTCATCGTCGGGGTACTGGTGTTCGCGGCGACGGCGGCGGGCCAACCGAAGCCGCCGCCGAAGGTCGAGCCGAAGCCGCCGGCCAAACCGAAGGACGGCGGTGCCTACGCCGGCCCGAAGGTCGAGAGCGGCGTCGCCGTGCTGCTGGACGAGGACGTGAAGCCGCTCATCGACGCCATCTACCTGAGGACGAGCGGCAAGGACCCGGCCCTCACCGTCGATCGGGACGACGTGTTCGCCGGGCTGGAAGCCGTCAAGCAGACGGGCCAGGAGCTGCACGCCGCCGCCCTGCCCGGCTGGGACTTCCAATTCGTCGAAAGGCCCAAGGCGGCGAACGAGTTCCGCTACCTGCGGTTCGCCTGGAAGAAGGCCGACGACGGGGCCATCCTGCTGGCCTTCCCGCAGAACGGCGCGTGGGGCGGCAAGCGGTACGTCGCCGGCCCCTACGACCTCGGCGGCACCGGGCTGAAGGTGGCCGACGCCGCGCCGAAGGAGTGGACCGTCGTCACCCGCGACGTGTTCAAGGACTTCGGCCCGCTGCACATGTCCGGCATCCTGTTCTCGTCCACCGGGGACGGCAACACCCACTGGGACTTGGTACTGCTGGGCAAGACGGTCGAGGACCTGGACGTGTACACCGAGGCGGCCGTCGGCAAGGGGAAGCCGAAGGAGCCGCTCGTCGGCCAGCCCCGCGACGCCGCGTGGGCCGACCTGATGGGCGAGGACCGGACGAAGGCGTCGGCCGCCTTCCGCCAGTTCCTGCCGGTGGCCGCCGAGCAGGTGTCGTACATCCGCGACCGCATCCCCACGCCCGTCCTGCCGGACGAGGAGTTGCCGAAGCGGGTGAAGCGGCTGATCGACCAACTCGGCGACGACGACTTCGACGGGCGGCTGACGGCCGAGGCCGAACTGGAGAAGATCGGGGCGAAGGCGGTGCCGCAACTGAAGGCCGAACTCGGCGGCGCGAACGCCGAAGCCGAGTACCGCGCGAAGCGGCTGCTGAAGCGGCTCGGCGTCGTCGCCGACGACATCCCGCCGGGTCAGCAGCGGGCGGCGCGGATCGCCCGCCTGCTGGAGCGGGCCAACAGCAAGGACGCCCGCGCCCTGCTGGCGAAGATGTCGGCCGGCGACTTCGGCCCGGACTACCCGACCGAGGCGAAGGCGGCCCTCGCCCGCCTGCCGAAGAAGTGACGCGACCGCCGGCAGAGTCGCCGCCGTCACTTCGCCACCGCCTCCACCCACTTCCGCAGTCGCACGGGGTCGAGGTCGCCGCCGCGGGTACCGCCGACGCACACCGCCCCCCGCACCGCCAGCCAGTTCACCCCCAGCGGTTTGAGCAACTTCACCTGTTCCAGTTTCAGCGACCCGCCCAGCGCCACCGCCACCCGCACCCGCTTCAGCCCCGCCACCAGCTCGGCCAGCTCCGCCAGAGGCAAGGCATCCAGGAGCGTCTTTCCGGCCTTGGCGAACGTGTCGAACAGCACCGTCGTGTAGCGGAACCGCTTGGCGAACGTCACCACCTCCGCCGGCGGCGGGCACTTCGCCTGTTCCCAGTCGGCGTAGCAGACCAGAACCACCTCGGTGTCCGACGGCACCGCCCGGCGGGTGTCGAGCAAGTCCTCGCCCCAGCCCGGCGTCGGCGGGTAGCCGGCCAGACCCCACTTAACGTATTTCGGTTTCAACTCCAGGTGCCAGGCGGCGTCGGTGATCGCGTTCGCGGACCACTCGCCGAGCGCGGCCGACACCGGCACCGCGCCGCCGACGGCGGCCTGCACCGCCGCCAGCGCCTCGTGGTGCGCCATCCCCAGCGGGCCGCGCGACGGGTCTTTCACGTCGATGAGAGCGGCCCCGGCGGCGACCGCGAGGGTCGCCTCCTCGGCGGAGCGGACGCTAACCAGGAGGCCGGGGGGCGGGGGGGGAGTCATGGTGGCGGGCGTCCTGACCTTCGGGCGGATCGATGATGATAACAGGTCCGGCGGGCGGCGGCATCGTCACTCCGGAAACCGGGTGCGGCAGCGGATTTTGGCGAGCGGGGGGCGTTCGCCCCCTGTTCGTGGCCGG
>JAYTTN010000510.1:0-1331 GCA_043745295.1 Fimbriiglobus sp.
TTCGATCGTCCCGCTCGCCCCGGCCATGCGCATGACTTGAAGGCCGTTGCGGATCGGGGCCAGCGGATTGCGCAATTCGTGGGCCAACGTCGCCAAAAACTCGTCCTTTTTGCGGTGGGCTTGCTTCAACTCCAGTTCGACCCGTCGGAGCTTCGTGGCGTCGAAGTAGTAGCAGGCGACGCCGTGCCGTCCGCCCGGCAGGGTGATGCGGTGCAACTCCCACTCGTACCCCTCGGTCTCGCCGGTGTCGGCACGGGGGCTGACGAAGTCCGTCGAGCGGTACGGCTCCCCGGTGACGAGCGTGCGGCGGAACGTCCGGCTGAGGTCGGTGGCGAGCGGCTCCGGCCAGATGACCCGCAAAACCTCGTCGAACGGACGCCCGATGATCGGCCGCACGTTGACGAACGTCTTTTCCTGCGATCTGGCGTTGATGGAGGCGATGCGGAAGTCGGCGTCCACGATGCAGATGCCGAACGGACACTGCTCGACAAGGGTGAAGAGCGTCTTCTGGCTCTCGGCGCGCTCCTCCTCGGCCCGCTTGCGGTCGGTGATGTCGGTCGCCAGCCCGACCAGCCGCAGCGGATTCCCGTCGGCGGAGAACTCCACCCGCCCGGTGTCGCTAGTCCACCGCACCGACCCGTCCGGCCCGACCACCCGGTAGTCGTTCGCGTAGTCCCGCCCCGGTCGCTCGGCGGCCTGCCGCACCCGCCGCTCGAAGGCGCCCCGGTCGTCCGGGTGGACCTTCGCGCGGATCTCCTCGAAGGTGTCCGGTCTGTTGGTGGTGGCATCGAGGTAGGAGGAGGGGGGGCCGTGCGGCCGCCGAACCCCGTTCGCGGGGATGTCCCAGGTGAAGGTGAGGGCGTGGCCGACGCTCAGCGACAGTTGCAACTGCTGGTTGGTCTCCCGCAGGGCGGCGTCCCGGTCCTGCATCTGGCGGGCCATGACCCACCGCTCGGCCGCGTTCTCGACCGCGCGGGTCAGGCTCTCGGGGGTCGTCCACTCCTTGCCGAGGTAGTCCTGCGCCCCGGCCCGCAGCACCGCCCGCGTCTGCTCGCGGCCGACGGTCCCGGTCAGCACCACGACCGGGCAGGCCGTCAGACCGTCCGGGCCGACCAGGGCCGCGAGCACCTCCACCGCGTCCATGTCCGGCAGGTTGTAGTCGAGGACGACGCAGTCCGGCGGGTCGGCGGCGTCGAGGACGACCCGCACCCCGGCCGCCCCGGTCTCGGCCTCGACGAACTGGTACCGCCGCTCGGACCCCTTCAGCAGGAGCCGGCGGATTTCGGCCCGGTCGTCCGGGCTGTCGTCGATGACGACCACCCGCCACGGGC
>JAYTTN010000511.1:0-18603 GCA_043745295.1 Fimbriiglobus sp.
GCGAGTCGTAGGGCAAGCCCTGCACCATGAGCAGCGCGCCGAGGTTGGCGTACCCGAGGCCGAGGGTGCGAAAGTCGAACGACTTCTGCGCCACCGGGATGCTGGGGAACTGCGCCATCGCCACGCTGACTTCGAGGATGAGCGTCCAGATGCGGGCCGCGTGCTTGTACCCGTCGATGTCGAAGGTGGATGTCGCGGGCGTGTAGAACCGCATCAGGTTCAGGGACGCCAGGTTGCAGGCAGTATCATCGAGGAAAAGATACTCGCTGCACGGGTTACTCGCGTTGATCCGCCCGTCGGCCGGGCAGGTGTGCCACTCGTTGATGGTGGTGTCGAACTGCACGCCGGGGTCGGCGCAGCCCCACGCGGCCAGCGCGATCTGGTCCCACAACTCGCGGGCCTTGAGCGTCTTCTTGGCCTTCGGCGGACGGCCGGCGGCCGCGGCCTTCTCCAGTTCCGTCCGCCAGTACAAGTGCCAGTCGCCGTCGGTCTCCACCGCTTTCATGAAGGCGTTCGGGATGCGGACGCTGTTGTTGCTGTTCTGCCCGCTGACGGTGTAGTACGCCTTGCTCGTCCAGTCGGTGTCGTACTCCTCAATGTCGATGCCGGTCGCCCCCTGGCGGGCGAGCTGCATGGCGCGGGCGATGTAGTTCTCGGAGATGAGCGCGGTGCGGGAGGCCAGCACGGCCCGCCGCAGGCCGGCGTTCTTGGCGGGGTCGAACTGCTCGGCCTTGGTCGCGTGCCCGTGGATGGCGGCGATGATGGCGTTCAGGTGCTTGTTCATCAGCCGGCTGCCGCTGACCAGCGCCGCCACCTTCTGCTCCTCCACCTGCTTCCAGCCGATGAACTCCTCGATGTCCGGGTGGTCCAGGTCCAGCACGACCATCTTGGCGGCGCGGCGGGTGGTGCCGCCGCTCTTGATCGCCCCGGCCGCCCGGTCGCCGATCTTCAGGAAGCTCATCAAGCCCGACGACCGCCCGCCGCCGGACAGCGGCTCGCCGTCGCCGCGGATGTGGCTGAAGTTGGAGCCGGTGCCGCTCCCGTATTTGAAGATGCGCGCCTCGCGCACCCACAGGTCCATGATACCGCCGTCGTTCACCAGATCGTCGGTGACGGACTGGATAAAACAAGCGTGGGGCTGCGGGCGCTCGTAGGCGTTCTCCGACTTCCGCATCGTCAGCGACGCCGGGTCCACGAAGTAGTGGCCCTGCGCCGGGCCTTCGATGCCGTAGGCCCAGTGCAGGCCGGTGTTGAACCACTGCGGCGAGTTCGGCGCGGCCATCTGCGCCGCCAGCATGTGGCACGTCTCGTCGTAGAACGTCTTCGCGTCGGCCTCGCTGCTGAAGTACCCGCCCTTCCAGCCCCAGTACGTCCAGCACCCGGCCAGTCGGTGGAACACCTGCCGGCTGTCGCCCTCGCCGACGGTCGCCGCCCCCTCGGCGGGGACGCTCCGCTGGAGCCACTCCGGGACGCCCTCCTCGGCCAGCTTCACCGTGGTGGAGGGCACGCCGGCGCGGCGGAAGTACTTCTGGGCGAGGATGTCCACCGCCACCTGGCTCCACGACTCCGGCACCAGGATGTCGGCCGCCTCGAACACGACCGACCCGTTCGGGTTCACGATCCGCGAGCCGCGCGGGGCGAACGACAGGGCGGTGTAGGGGTCCTGGCCGGCACGGGTGAAGCGGCGGGTGATCAGCATGGGGGTCCGATGGTGTCGAAGGACTCGATGGTACCCCGCCGGACGAACCGCCGGAAGGGTGGATAAAAAATCATTCTGGGCGCGTGTTGACCGGCCAAGTGTCCAGAGTGTACTTTCGCACGAACGGGCGGTTCCGGCAATGGCAGGTGGCAAGTGCCGCCGGTCTGGCCCCGTCGCGGTACCTGTGATTGTGGCCGCGCGGGAGACGGCGGGCAGCGCGGCCGGCGGGAATCACTTCCGCTTCCGCTTGGTCGGCGGGGGCGCATCTTGCGCATCCCCCGCACCCGCTACGAACGGCAAAGTCAGACCCTTCTGGTCCTGATACTTGCCCTTCTTGTCGGCGTAGCTGGTTTTGCACACCCCCTCGCCCCGGAAGAAGAGCATCTGGGCGATGCCCTCGCCGGCGTAGATCTTGGCCGGCAGCGGGGTGGTGTTGCTGATTTCTATCGTGACGCGGCCCCGCCACTCCGGCTCAAGGGGGGTCACATTCACGATGATGCCGCATCTTGCGTAAGTCGATTTGCCGAGGCAGACCACGAGCATGTCGCGGGGGATGTCGAAGTACTCGATGGTCTCGGCCAGGGCGAAGCTGTTCGGCGGGATGAGGCAGAAGTCGCCGTCGATGTCCACGAATGACTTCGGGTCGAAGTTCTTCGGGTCCACCGTACTGCCGTACACGTTGGTGAACACCTTGAACCGGCGGTCCACCCGCACGTCGTACCCGTAACTGGTGAGGCCGTAGGAGATCACCCCCGGCCGGTGCTGCTGCGGGGCGAACGGCTCGATCTTCACGTCCCGCTCGATCATCCAGTCCGGGAGAATGCCCATCGCCGGTCCCTCCGCGCGCCGTCCGTGATGCGTCTCCACGGTTTCGACGCCGCGAGCCGCGCCGCTGGAACGGAATCCCCAACCCGCCCCGCGTCCCGACCGGGTAGCGCCGGCCGACTCGGGCGCGACCGCGACCGTCGGAACGACCGTCACAACACCGCGATCGGTTCGGCCGCGCGACCGGAAATCCCTCACGCCCGCGCCCACTCCGACTACTCCCCGGCGCGGTCTCGGCGCGAACGGCGTTCGTCGCTCCGAAGTGGCGGGTGCAGGCCAGGGGTGCGCCCCGTTGTCGTTCGCGACCGGGCGTTCATCGGCACGGCCGGCCCTCCGGGGTGACACTCCCGCCGATAGTACGGTGGCCGACGGGGCGGGGAATGGCGGTCGGCGCGGCCCGTCGTTCCGCCCGCGTCCGCTACACTGACCGGGAACATCCTCCGGACGCCGCCATGACCGAACTCGTTGCCTGCCCCCGGTGCGGGGACGCCCTCGACATCCCGGTCGAACTGCTCGGCAAGCCAGTGCGGTGCGCCGCCTGCCGCACCGTGTTCAGCCCGACGCCGACGGACGCCATCCCGACCGCCCCGCGCGCGGTGCGGCCGTGGACTCCACCGCGCACGGCCGACGCCGCCGACCCCGCCGCCAAGTCGAACGGCTGGGTGTGGGTGGTCCTGCTGCTGCTGGTCGGCGTGTCCGGCGGCCTCGTCTTCCTCTGCACCGGCCTCTTTCGGGGGGTGCTGAACCCGGAGATGACCGTCCACGCTTCGGACGAGGGGCGGTTCCGGGTCGCCCTGCCCGCCACCCCGACCAACGTGTCCCGCACCGACGACAAGGTCAAGGTGTCCGGGCTGCTGGCCACCCGCCCGGAGGGGCAGGAGACGTTCCAGGTGGTGTCGGCGGCGCTGTCGGCGGCCGAGAAGCGGCTGGACCTGGGCAACGAGGCGGTCGCCGTCGCGCTGCTCGCCGAGCTAGCCAAGCGGCACCTGCCGGCCTTGGCGGCGGGTACCGAAGTGCAGCGCGACGGTACCAGCCACGGCCCGTACCCGGCGCTCGACGTGCTGTTCGAGAAGGGGAGCGGGTTCGTGAAGCAGTTGACGGTGGTCCGGATCGTCGTGGCCGAAGGGCGGGTGTTCGTGCTGTCGGTGCAAGGGGGCGGCTTGGCGCAGCCGCACATGTGGCACGTCCGCCGCTTCTTCACCTCGTTCGAGCCGCTGCCGCCGGCGAAGTAGTGGCGGGTGCGCTGCCCCGACCGGGCCTGCCTTCCTATCATGCCGGGATTGCCCCCGCGCCCCACCTTGCCGAGGCCGTGCCTCCTCATGTCCCCGTCCACGCTGCTGCTCGCCCTCGCCCTGACCGCCGGTCAACCGACCGACCCCAAGAAAGCCGACCCGCCGAAGAAGGAGTTCGTCCCGCCCGTCGGCGCGTTCAAGCTCCGCCACCTGGGGCCGGCCGTCACCTCCGGCCGCGTCGCCGCGCTCGCCGTGAACCCGAAGGATCGGGCGCACTACTTCGTCGCCGTCGCGTCCGGCGGAGTGTGGAAGACGACCAACGCCGGCACCACCTTCGCCCCCGTGTTCGACGGCGAAGGCAGCTTCAGCATCGGGGCCGTGACGATGGACCCGAAAGACCCGAACGTGGTCTGGGTGGGCACCGGCGAGAACAACAGCCAGCGGAGCGTCGGGTACGGCGACGGCGTGTACAAGAGCGTGGACGGCGGCAAGTCGTGGCAGAAGGTGGGGCTGGAGAAGTCCGAACACGTCGCCAAAATCCTCGTCCACCCGAAGGACTCGGACACGGTGTATGTGGCGGCGCAGGGGCCGCTGTGGGGGCCGGGCGGCGACCGCGGGCTGTACAAGACGACCGACGGCGGCAAGAACTGGACGCGCGTCCTGTCCATCGACGAGAACACCGGCGTCACCGACGTGGTGATGGACCCGCGCAACCCGGACGTCCTCGTCGCGGCCAGCTACCAGCGCCGCCGGCACGTCTGGACGCTGGTCAACGGCGGGCCGGGCAGCGCCGTCCACCGCAGCACCGACGGCGGCAAGAGCTGGACGAAGATCGGCAACGGGCTGCCGGGCGAGCTGGGCCGCGTCGGGCTGGCGATGTCCCCGGCCGACCCGGACGTGATCTACGCGCAGGTGGAAGCGGCGGAGAAGGCCGGCGGCATCTTCCGCAGCACCGACAACGGCAAGACGTGGGAGAAGCGCAACCCGTTCGACAGTCAGGCGCAATACTTCTGTACGCCCGTCGCCGACCCGGTGAAGAAGGATCGGATGTATCTCATGCACGTCCTCAACCAGGTGTCGGACGACGGCGGCGCGACGCTGAAGAACCTGGGCGAGGCCGACAAGCACGTCGACAGTCACGCGCTGTGGATCGACCCGGCCGACCCGAAGTATTACCTGTGCGGGTGCGACGGCGGGCTGTACGAGTCGCACGACGCCGGCAAGACGTGGCACTTCAAGGCGAACCTGCCGGTCACGCAGTTCTACGACATCGGCGTGGACCAGAACCCGAAGAGCGGGCCGTTCTACCACGTGTACGGCGGCACGCAGGACAACTACACCCTCGGCGGGCCGGTGCGGACCCGCAGCAACAACGGCATCGTCAACGCCGACTGGTACGTGGTGCAGGGCGGCGACGGCTTCCACTGCCAGGTGGACCCGACCGACCCGAACACCGTGTACGGCGAGTACCAGTACGGCGGGCTGTGCCGGTACGACCGCGCGACCGGCAACCGGCTGGACATCCGCCCGCTGCCGGGCAAGGGCGAGCCGCCGCTGCGGTGGAACTGGGACTCGCCGTTCGCCATCGGCAACCGCAGCCCGAAGACGCTGTACTTCGCCGCGAACAAGCTGTTCCGCTCGGACGACAAGGGCGAAAGCTGGAAGGCCGTGTCGCCCGACCTGACCCGCCAGCTCGACCGCGACAAGCTGAAGGTGTTCGGCAAGGTGCTGCCGCCGGAGACCGTGGCCAAACACCTGTCCACCAGCTTCTACGGCAACATCGTCGCCTTCGCCGAGTCGTTCCAGTCGGCCGACGTGCTGTACGTCGGCACCGACGACGGCCTCATCCAAGTGACCGAAGACGGCGGCAAGACGTGGCGCAAGATCGACACGTTCCCCGGCGTCCCGGTGAATACATACGTCTCCAAATTGATCGCCAGCCGGCACGACGCGAACACCGTGTACGCCGCGTTCGACAACCACAAGAACGCCGACTTCAAGCCGTACCTGCTGAAGTCCACCGACGCCGGGAAAACCTGGGCGACCGTCGCCGGCGACCTGCCCGCGCGGGGCACCGTGTACTGCCTCGCCGAGGATCACGTCGACAAGGACCTGCTGTTCTGCGGCACCGAGTTCGGCCTGTATTGCGCGACGGACGGCGGCAAGAAGTGGCACCAGTTGCGCAACGGGTTGCCGACCATCCAGGTGAAGGATATCGTCGTCCAGAAGCACAACAACGACCTCGTGGTTGGCACCTTCGGCCGCGGCATCTACGTCATCGACGATTACTCGCCGCTGCGGGCGCTCACCGCCGACGCGATGCGGAAGGCGGCGGTGCTGGTCGCCCCGGAGCGGACCCACGCCTACGTCCAGTCGTCGCAACTCGGCGGCGGCGGCAAGAGCTTCCAGGGCAGTTCCCACTACCTCGCCGACAACCCGCCGTTCGGGGCCACGTTCACCCTCGCGCTGAAGGACTCCCTGAAGACCAAGAAGCAGCAGCGGAAGGAGAAGGAGGCCGAGGCGACCAAGGCCGGCAAGGACATCGCGTACCCGACGCCGGACGAACTGCGGGCCGAGGCCGAGGAGGAAGCGCCGGCGGTGTCGCTGACGATCACCGACGCGAGCGGGGCGGTGGTCAACCGCCTGGGTTGCCCGAACGGCGAAGGCGTCCACCGCGTGACGTGGTACCTCCGCGAGTTCGGGCCGGGCACCGACGGCGACGGCGGGTTCGGCTTCCTCGTCGTGCCCGGCCAGTACAAGGCGCACCTGAGCAAGCGGGTCGAGGGCAAGGTGTCGCCGCTCGGCGAGGCCGTGGAGTTCACCGTGTCGCCCGACCTGCTGTCGAAGCTGACGCCGGCGCAGTTCATCGACATCGCCAAGTTCCAGAAGGACGCGAAGACCACCCAGCGGTTGCTCGCGGCGACCACCGGCACCGCCGGCGAGTTGGCCACGAGGATCGACGCCCTGCGGAAGGCGAACAAGCTGGCCGCCACACCCGACGAGCCGACCGAGCAGAAGCTGCTGCTGCTGGCCGAGCAGGTGCGGGTCGTGCGGCGCGGGCTGCAAGGCGACCAGGTGCTGGCCGCCCGGTTCGAGAACGTGCCCACGTCCACCAGCGAGCGCCTCGGCCACGCGGCGGGCGCGGGCGGCGACACCGTCGCCGCGCCGACCGGCACCGCCAAGACCGCGCTCGCCGACGCCAAGTCCGAGTTGGCCGACGCGGCGGCGAAGCTGCGGGAGATCGCCGAGACCGACCTGCCGGCCGTCGAGAAGAAGCTCGACGCCCTCGGCGCGCCGTGGACCCCCGGCCGCCTGCCGAAGGGGAAGTGACGGGTCAGCCAAGCCCGCTCGCAAGCTCGCGGCGACGACAATCGCGTTGTCGTCGCCGCGAGCTTGCGAGCGGGCCTTGGGCACTACCATAACCTCGCCCGCACCCACCCGGACACGCACGTCATGCTCAACGTCAAACTCGGCTCGCACGGCGCGACGGTGTCCCGCATCGGCCTCGGCTGCATGGGCATGAGCGAGTTCTACGGCAGCCGCGACGACGGCGAGTCGGCCGCCACGCTGCTGCGGGCGCTCGACCTGGGCGTCACGTTCCTCGACACCGCCGACATGTACGGCATCGGCGACAACGAGGAGCTGATCGGCAAGACGCTCCGGGGTCGCCGCGACGAGGTGTTCCTGGCCACCAAGTTCGGCAACGTGCGGAAGAAGGACGACCCGACGTTCTTCGCCGTCAGCGGCAAGCCGGAGTACGTCAAGGCGGCGTGCGAGGCGTCCTTGCGGCGGCTCGGCACCGACCGCATCGACCTGTACTACCAGCACCGCGTCGATTTCGGCGTGCCGATCGAAGACACCGTCGGTGCGATGGCCGAGTTGGTGACGGCCGGCAAGGTGAAGTACCTCGGCCTGTCCGAAGCGTCCGCCGCCACCATCCGCCGGGCGCACGCCGTCCACCCGATCACCGCGCTGCAGACCGAGTACTCGCTCTGGTCGCGCGAAGTGGAGGCCGACATCCTGCCGACGCTGCGGGAACTCGGCATCGGGTTCGTGCCGTACAGCCCGCTCGGTCGCGGCTTCCTCACCGGCACCATCGCGAAACCGACCGACCTGGATGCCACCGACGTGCGCGCCATCCGCATGCCCCGGTTCGCCGGCGCGGCGTTCGACGCGAATGCCGCGCTCGTCGGGCAGGTGAAGGCCATCGCCGCGCGGAAGGGCTGCACCGCCAGCCAGCTCGCCCTGGCGTGGGTGCTGGCGAAGGGCGACGATCTGGTGCCCATCCCCGGCACCAAGCGGCGGAAGTACCTGGAGGAGAACGCCGGCTGCGTGGCCGTGACGCTGACCCCCGCCGAGGTGGCGGAGATCGAGACCGCCGTCCCGCCGGACGCCGTCGCCGGCGGCCGGTACGCCGACGCCGGACTGAAGGCCATCGACCGCTAGGGCCGGGCGGTGGTAGAATGAATCGACCGCGACCGAGGACCGGCGATGCGGCAGGACAAGGACCGAATCTCCAAGTGGCTGATCGCCAACCACGGCGACTCCATCCTCCGGATGGCCGGCATCGCCGGGTTCACCAAGTGGTCGGCCGCCGCCGCCGCCGAGACGGTCGCCCCGCGACGCCTGCCGGACGGGCTGTTCGAGGTGACGTTTCCCGGCCGGCCGGAGCCGAGCTTCGTCCTCGCGGAGTTCGAGACGTATCCGGCGTCGGACGCGGACCCGCAGGTGTTCGAGGACATCCTGATCGTCCGGTTGGAGAAGCGGCGGCTCCCGGAAGTCGTCTGCTTCGTGCTGAAGCCGCGCGGGCAGGTGGCGGTCAGCGGGCACGTCGGAGAGACGAGCACCCACGGCTTGACCCGGCTGGCCGCCGACTGGCGGGTGATCCGCCTGTGGGAGTTGGAAGCCGACGACCTGCTCGCCCAGGCCGATGCCGGGGTGATCCCGTGGGCCGTCCTGGCGCACTCGACCCGACCGCCGTTGGAGCTGCTGACCGCGTGCAAGGAGCGGATCGACGGCGTGACCGACGCCTACGACCGTCACAGCCTGCTGGTGTCGGCCCACCTGCTCTCCCGATTGGCCTTCCCGGACCTCGACACCTTCAACTTCTTCGCTGGGGTGCCCACCGTGTTCACGAAAGTCCTCCTGGAAGTGGTCCGGACTCCCGCCGGGGCCGACATCATGGAAGCGCTCAAGAAGGCCTACATCGAGGACGAACGGGCGAAGCCGTACCGGGAGGACATTCTCGAGATGCTCGTCGAACGGTTCGGAGTGGTGCCGGAGGACGTAGCCGACCGCGTGAACGCCTTGACGGATCGGCCGCTCCTGAAGGCCCTGCGCAAACTCGCTCAGGCCGCGCCGACGCTGGCCGAGTTCGTCGCCGAACTGCCACCGCCCGACACCGACGACCTGTTCGCGTGACCCCGCGTCCCCCTCCGCCACGGCGGGAGTCCCCAGACGATGCCCGTTGATGCTGCCCGCGCCGCCGTCCTCGCCCGGCCCGATGTCGCCGTCGTGAAGGTCGGCACGAACGTGCTGGCCGACGCCGCCGGCACCCTCGACCGCGGCCGCATCCAGTCCCTTGCCGACCAGTTGCTCCGCGTCCGCGGCCGCGGCTGGAAGGTGGTGCTGGTCAGCTCCGGGGCCATCGGCGCGGGCGTCGGGCAACTCGGCCTCAGCGCCCGGCCGACCGAGTTGCCGCGGCTCCAGGCGTGCGCCGCCGTCGGCCAGACGGCCCTCATGCGGATGTACCAGGAGGCCCTCGCCCCGCACGCCGTGCTGCCCGCGCAAATCCTCCTGACGGCCGGCGACTTCGAGAGCCGCGGCCGCTACCTGAACGTCCGCAACACCCTCCTCACGCTGTTCGAGTACGCCGCCCTGCCGGTCATCAACGAGAACGACACGGTGTCCGTCGCCGAGATCAAGTTCGGCGACAACGACCACCTCGCCGCGATGGTCGCCAACCTCATGCAGGCCCCGCTCCTGGTGCTGCTCACCAACGTCGATGGGCTGTACACCGCCGACCCGCGCTCCGACCCGACGGCCGCGCTGGTGCCCACCGTCGAGAGCATCGACGCCGCCGTCACCGAGATGGCCGGCGTCACCAAGAGCAGCCTCGGCACCGGCGGCATGGCGAGCAAGCTGAAGGCCGCGCGGCTGGCCACCGCCGCCGGCGGGGCGGTGGTCATGGCCAACGGCGGGCGGGACGGCATCCTCGACGACCTGTTCGCCGGCGAGCCGGTCGGCACGCTGTTCCTGCCGCAGGGGAACGTGTCGGCCCGCAAGCGGTGGGTCGGGTTCACCGTCCGCCCGCGCGGCGTCGTCACCGTGGACGACGGGGCCAAGCGGGCGGTGCTGGACCAGGGCAAGAGTCTGCTGCCGGTCGGGGTGCGCGGCGTCCGCGGCGACTTCGGCAAGGGCGACGTGATCTCGGTGTGCGACGCGACCGGGACCGAATTCGCACGGGGGTTGAGCAACTACACCGCCGCCGACGCCGGCCGCATCGCCGGGCTGAACACCGAGCAGATCGCCGCCCTTCTGGGCCGGATGAACTACCCGGAACTCGTCCACCGCGACAACCTCGTCCGCACCGGGTAGCAGGTGGCGGTACTGGGCGAACGTCTCCTCCGCGTCTCTCAGCAGCCGCTTCACCTTGGCCGACTTCGGCTTGTTGGCCAGCAGCCGGCGGGCCACGACCACGCCCTCGGCGAGGACGTCGGCGAACAGGCGGTCGAGGGCGGTCGGGGCGTCGGGAACGGTGGCGGACATGGGTCGCCTCTCGGAAGTGGATACATGTATATATACCCGGACGCGGACGAAATCAAGGGGTGGTCGGGAAAATTGTCCAGTAAGTGGATGTTCTCTTCTCTCCGGGTTGGTGTCGGCAAGTGCCCAGGCGGAGACCCCACCCCCCGGCCCCCTCCCCGTTCCGGAGAGGGGGTGTTCAAGCGGGAAACGTGAACGCGAAACCGCACGGGTTCCCGTATTCCTCGGCGGAACTTCGGCCGCGATGTCGTTTTGAACACACCCTCTCCGGAACGGGGTGGGGTTCTGGAACCGCCCGGCACTCACCGCTCCGCAGTGAAGAGGCTCCGGCCGCATTCCTGAGACGGCATCTCACCGAATCCGCACTAGTCCGGGTCTATTAACCGGCTAGAATCTGGTGTGGCGGGTCGGATTCCTCGACTCGCACCGAGGGCGACACCCGTGACGCTGCTCGAAGCCAACCGGTTCCACGTCAGCCGGTTGCTCCGCGCGAATCCGTTCCAGCCGTTCGCGCTGAACTTGCAGAACGGCGACCGGATCCTCATCGAACACCCCGAGAACATCGCCTTCGACCCGACCGAGAACGGCCGGGAGGATTTTCATGTGCTGACGGCGAAGATGCAGTACTTCTCGGCGTTCACGGCGGTGACGAGCGTGGCCCGTCTCGACGACGAACGGATCAGCGCCTGACGGCGGACCCGAAACTCCGGAGGGCGACACCCGTGACGCTGCTCAGCCGCAAGGCCGATTACGCGCTGCTCATCCTGTCGCACCTGCACCACGCGGCCGACGGCGGCAACGCCCGCACCATCGCCGAGCGGTTCAAGCTGGGCCGGCCGTTCGTGGCGAACATCCTGAAGGAGCTGTGCCAGAAGGGGTTCGTCACCAGCACCCGCGGCGTGAAGGGCGGGTACGCGCTGGCCAAGCCGAGCCGGTCGGTGACGCTGGCGCAGTTGCTCGAAGCCGTCGAAGACGGTTTCCAACTGACGGTCTGTACCGACCATCAGGCGACCGCGCCGGCCTGCGACGTGCAGCACATCTGCCCGGTGAAGGGGCCGATGAACGAGATCCACCGGCGGCTCATGGGCGTGCTGCGGAGCGTGACGCTGGCCGAGCTGTTCAGCCCGGCGGCCGAGCCGGTGCTGCTGCAAACGCTGGGCGTCATGGCCCCCCACGAACAGACGACGACGGCGTGAAGTCTTGCGAGCCGCGACCGCGAGGGAGTGGCTTCTCGATTCCCGAATGAAGTTGCCGCTCCCTCGCGCCAAATAAAGAAGCCGCTCCCTCGCGGTCGCGGCTCGCAAGAAAAAACCAACACACCTGCGGATATCCACCGATGCTTCGCTTCCCGATTTACATGGACAACAACGCCACCACCCGCACCGACCCGCGGGTGGTGGAGGCGATGCTGCCGTACTTCACCGAACACTACGGCAACGCGGCCAGCCGCAACCACACGTTCGGGTGGGACGCGGAAGCCGCCGTCGATGCCGCCCGCGAGAAGATCGCCGCGCTCATCGGCGCGACGGCGAAGGAGATCATCTTCACCAGCGGGGCGACCGAGAGCAACAACCTCGCCCTGAAGGGCGTCGCGGCGATGTACAAGAAGAAGGGCAACCACCTGATCACGACGGCGACGGAGCACAAGTGCGTGCTGGACACCAGCAAGCGGCTGGAGCGGGAAGGGTATCAGGTGACGTACCTGCCGGTGGACAAGTTCGGCCGCGTCAGTGCCGAGCAAGTCGCGGCCGCGATCACCGACAAGACCATCGTCGTCAGCGTGATGTTCGCCAACAACGAGATCGGCACCATCCAGCCGATCGCGGCCATCGGCAAGGTGTGCAAGGCGAAGGGCGTCCTGTTCCACACGGACGCCGTGCAGGCGGTCGGCAAGGTGCCGGTGGACGTGCTGGCGATGGGCATCGACCTGCTGAGTTTGACCGCCCACAAGATGTACGGGCCGAAGGGCATCGGTGCCCTGTACGTTCGCAAGAAAGATCCCCGCGTGCGGCTGGAGCCGATCATCGACGGCGGCGGCCACGAGCGGGGGATGCGGTCCGGCACCCTGCCGGTGCCGCTGATCGTCGGTTTTGGCAAGGCGGCGGAGCTGTGCCGGAACGAGATGGCCGAGGAGTCGGCCCGCACCTTCGCCCTCCGCGAGCGGCTGCGAAGCGCCATCATGGACGCGCTGCCGGAGACCTACACCAACGGCCACCCGACTGAGCGGCTGCCGGGCAACGCCAACATCAGCTTCGCCTATGTGGAAGGCGAGGGGCTGATGATGGGTATTAAAGATGTCGCCGTGAGCAGCGGGTCGGCCTGCACGAGTGCCAGCCTGGAGCCGAGTTACGTGCTGCGGGCGCTGGGGGTCGGCGACGAGCTGGCGCACAGCAGCCTCCGCTTCGGCATCGGCCGGTTCACAACCGAGGAGGAAGTGGACTACGTCGCCAAGACGGTGGTGCGGGAGGTGAACCGCCTCCGCGACATGTCGCCGCTGTTCGAGATGGCCCAGCAGGGCATCGACCTGAAGAGCATCGAGTGGGCGCACCACTAGAATGAGTGTGGAGCGCCGACCCAGAGGAGGAGCACATGGCCACCACCGTCACCGACCTGGAAGCGCGGCACATGGACTATGTGGAGAAAGTGGACGGCCAACTCCTCGACATCCACAGGAAAGTCAACACGCTGGAGACGCAGTTCCCCCTCCTCGTGAGTGCCATCGATAAGTTGGGCGCGAATCTGACGGGCAGCATCCAACAACTGGCCGGCGTCGTCGCCACGGTTCAGTCGCAGTCGAACGCGGTGCTGGCCACCGTTCAGGCCACCCAAACGCAATTGGCGGTCGTCGTGCAGCGAGTCGATACGGTCACGACTCGGCTCGACCAGCTCGACAAAAAACTGGACTCGCTCGCGTCGGCCGCGCGCCTGGATCAAGTGGAGAAGAAGGTCGAGACGCCGTCGCTGTCGTATGCGGCGTTCGAGGCGAAAGGCGAAGTGACGAACAAGCTACTCAAGTGGGTCGGCGGACTGGCCGCCCTCGCTATCGTCTCGCTCATCGGGTTCGGCTACAGCCTCGCCCGGCACGCCGGAAGTTTGGACGAGAAGGTTCAACACCACCAAGACACCCTGAACGAAATCAAACTCAAACTCAAGTAACCCCCCCACCCGGATACCCCAATGCCGTACAGCGAAACCCTGCTCGAACACTACAGCAACCCCCGCAACGTGGGCACCTTCGACGCCGCCGACCCGGCCGTCGGCACCGGCCTCGTCGGCGCGCCGGAGTGCGGCGACGTGATGCGGCTCCAGATCAAGGTGAACCCGCTCACCGGCGTCATCGAGGACGCCAAGTTCAAGACGTTCGGGTGCGGGTCGGCCATCGCCAGCAGCAGCCTCGCCACCGAGTGGCTGAAGGGCAAGACGCTGGACGAGGCGATGGGCATCAAGAACACCGAGATCGTGGAAGAGCTGGCCCTGCCGCCGGTCAAGGTCCACTGCTCGGTGCTGGCCGAGGACGCCATCAAGGCGGCCGTCGCCAACTACCAGGAGAAGGCCGGCGCGGGCGAACGGGTCGCGGCCGGCGAACTCGCCGTGGCCGCCGGCTGATCGCGCGTGGTATACTAGTACGACACCCCTACCCGGAGATTGCCCATGGCCACCGCCACGATGACCGAACCGATGACCCTCGGCGTCCGCACCGAGCCGCACGAGCCGCCGGCCCCGCCGATCACCCTGTCCGAGCGGGCCGCCGCCGAGGTGAAGCGGGCCATCGTCGATTACCAGGCGAGCGAGACCACCACCGACACGCTGTACCTGCGGCTGCGGGTGCAGGGCGGCGGCTGCTCCGGCTTCCAGAACAAGCTGGACCTGGACCCGACGTACAACGACAAGCTGGACCACCTGTTCGAGATCCACGGCGTCGGCGTGGTCATCGACAAGCGGAGCATGCTGTACCTGACCGGGGCCACCGTCGAGTTCCACGACGACCTGAACAAGCGGGGGTTCAGCATCACCAACCCGCAGGCCAAGGGCAGTTGCGGCTGCGGCAGTTCCTTCAGCATGTGAGCCGCGACCGCGAGGGGGCGGCACCGCCGATGAACGACCACTTCGAGCGCCTCGGCCTGCCGAGGCGCTTTTCCGTTGACCCCGTCGCCCTGGAAGCCGCCTACCTCGCGGCCAGTCGGGAGGCACACCCGGACTTCCACGCGCTGGGCACCGCCGCCGAGCGGGACGCCAGCCTCCACGACACCGCCGCCGTGAACCAGGCGTACCTGGCTCTGAACGACCCGTTCCGCCGCGCCGAGTACCTGCTGGGCCTGCTCGGCGGGCCGACGGCGACTTTGCAGAAGGACATGACGCAGGCGTTCCTGATGGAGATGATGGACCTGCGCGAGCAGATCGAGACCCTCGCCCGCTCCGGCGACGAGGCGAGGCTGGCCGCAATGGAGGCGGGGTTGAACGCGCGGCTGGCCGGCGTCTTCGCCGCCGTGGGCAAGCTGTTCGAGACGGAGCCGGTGCCGCTGATCGCCATCCGCCGCGAGTTGAACGCCGCCAAGGTGCTGAAGGGGTTGCTGCGGGACTTGCGGTAAGTGGCTGGCGTGGCCGGCTCGCAAGCTCGCGGCGACGGCATGGCACCGTGTCGTCGCCGCGAGCTTGCGAGCGGAAATCGTCACGTCCCCTTCGGCCGGAACGCCTTCACCACCGCGTCATTCGTCGTCAGGTACGGGCCGCCGATCAGGTCCACGCAGTACGGGATCGCCGGCATCGCCGCCAGCAGGCAGTCGCGGATGGCCGACGGCTTGCCGGGCAAATTGACGATCAGCGTGCCGCCCCGGATGCCGGCCGTCTGGCGGGACAGGATCGCCGTCGGCACCACCTTCAGCGATTCCAGCCGCATCAATTCGCCGAAGCCGGGCATCAGCTTTTCGCACACGGCTTCGGTCGCTTCGGGGGTCACGTCCCGCTTCGCGGGGCCGGTGCCGCCGGTCGTCACCACCAGGCAGCAGCCCTCGTCGTCGCACAGCGCCTTCAGGGTGGATTCGATCTGCTCCTGCTCGTCCGGGATGACGCGCGGCACCGCCTCCCAGTCGCACGACAGCATCTCGCGCAGGCAGGCCAAGATCGCCGGCCCGCCCTTGTCCTCATACACGCCCCGGCTGGCCCGGTCGGACACGGTCACGATGCCGATGCGAATCACGGCAAGCCCTCAATATTGATGGACGCCGTGATTGTAGTCGGCCGGCGCTAGCAGGCGATTGCGCGGCGGTGGGAACCGACCTACCCGGCGAGCGCACGCCGCCGCGGTGACAGTTGCCGCTCGGCCTCGAGAAGCCGATCCGAGCGGACGAAGTGGAGGACCGGGTACGGCTCCTGGCGGGTCAGCACGCCGGCGCGGGTGAACGGGTCGTCGGGGTGGCCGGTGAACACCTCGTACCGCCCCGCCAGTTCCCCCGCGAACCGCAACTGGAGGTCGGACAGGTCGAAGTAACTCAGGCCGTCCGGCTCCGGGTGAACGACCAGCAGCACGTCTTTATCGATGGGGTCGAACCCCTCGACCGCGCACCGGACGGCCGAGTCGTCGGTCGCCGAGAACGGGGCGACCACCGCCTCCACGCGGTCGCTCTTGCGGGCGCGGCGGGCGAACGGGCAGACCGGCTGGCCGAGCAAGCCGGGGTGGGGCGCTTCGACGAACGTCTGGATGTGGGCGCTCAGTTCGGCCACGACGGCGGCGGAGAACGGCATGGGTTGGGGTCCGCACGGGTGAAAGGTACGGGACCGATTTCGCAACAGTCGTGCCGACTCTCACCTCGTTTCCGTTCGAATGCGCGCGTCGGACCCGATGATTACCGTTTCCTTCCCACTTTTCAGCCGCGCCTCGTAACCGAAGCCGGCCGCGTCCAATTCCGGCACGCCGACGGGCGACTTCGGCAGGCCGAGGGCGGCGAGTTTCGGGGCGAACGTGCCGTGCTTCTGGCGGTGCGCCCGCTGGGCGTAATACACGTCGTGCAGCAGCATCTTCGCCGCGTGGTGCGGGTCCGGGGCGAAGGCGACCGGGCCGGCGGCCTTCGTATTGAACTGCACATACCCCCACCGCTCCGGCCGGTGCATGTCGATCACCCCCTGCGGCGACCAGACCCAGTTGTGTTCCGGCTTCTTCCGCTTCACGTACTTGCCGTCCGCGATGTCGAAGTCCCACTCGACCCGCGAGAAGTTGATCCGCCACTGGTCGCCGTCCTTCGGCGGGGTGCCGCCGCCCAGCTCCTTCAGCCCGGCCCACGGCCAGGCGATCTCGACCGTCCAGCCGGCGTCCGTGTCCGACGGGTCGTTGAGGGTGCCGTCGATGTGGACGGCGGTCTTCAGGCCGGCGATTTCCCACCCGTTGATGGCGCGGCCGCCGTCCTTGTACGGCTTGGTCAGCAACAAGTCCCAGGTGGTGTTTTTGGCATTCAGTTCGAGTTCGGCGTAGTCGTGGCTGTCGCCGTCCGGGTCCAGGAACACCTCGAAGTCGGGGTCGGCGAAGATGACCGCGTCGTGGTCGGTCAGGGTGGCCCAGACGTGCGGCTCGGTCAACTCGGCGGCGATGTACAGGGCGGTGTCGTCCCACGTCATCTTCATCCGCGTGCGGTGCGCCGGCTTCGGTTTCGCCGCCCCCTCGATGTCCGCGAAGTCGTCGCTCCACGCGGCCGCCGTCCAGCACTCGTCGTCCAGTTTGCCGTCCAGTTTCGGCGGCTTGGCGGCTTTGAGGGCGACGTACCCGCGCGGGTGATCGGCCCCGGCGGGCACCGGCAACGGGTCGGCGGCCGGGATCGCCGCGAGGACGACGAGAAGGGGAAGCACGGTCAAGGGAAGCCGCATCGGAACCGCCTCGGATGGAAGGTGTCAGAAGAGTTTAGGCGTTCGGCGAACCCCCCGGTACATCGTTTACACACAGCCCTGTTGCTGGGTTCGCCGACAGCGTCGGGTCGCTGGACGACGAAAACCGGACGGCAGAGAGCGGGAGAAAGCTTCTCAAATCACCTAGAATACCCAATGTTTTCGCCATCGTATGACACGTCAGAAATCCAATCCGCCACTCACGCCAGCAGTTACGGCGAATTTAACCAAATTTCCGTCTATTATGGTTGACCTGGCGGCCGAGATGTCTAAAAATGCTGCTTTCCCAAACCAAGTGGATGGTTGGGAACTCCAAGGTAGTGCTTCCTAGGAGTCGCATCACGATGTTCACCACGTCTCTCACCGCCGCTGTCCTCAGCGGCATGTTGGCCTCCGGATCGCTGGACAGCCCCAAGTGGCGCACCAGCTACCAGGACGCGGCCTCCGCCGCCACCGAACTGCGGAAGCCGATCGCCGTCTTCATCACCACCGGTTCGCCCGTGAAACTGGTCAAGGAAGGCACTCTGGGCAAGGACGCCTCCCGACTGCTCCGCGACGGATTCGTACCGCTCACCGTGGACACCACCACCGCCGCCGGCAAGGAACTGGCGAAGACGTTCAACCTGACCGAAGGGCTGGTCATCAGCGACCGGCGTGGCGGGGTGCAAGCCCTCCGCCACGCCGGGGCCGTGACCGACGCCGACCTGAAGGGGTACCTGGAGCGGTTCACCGCCCCCACGGCCGTCGCCACCACCGAGTACCGGGGGGCCGCCGTGGCCCCGACGGTGCAACCGCAATCCCAAGCGGTCCAGTACCAGCCGCAGCAGTACCAGCCGCAGGCGGTCCAGTACCAGCCGCCGCAATACCAGCCGCAGTACGTTCAGCCGCGGCCGGTGCTGAACGCGATCCAGAACGTGGGCGGGTTCGTCCAGAACGTCGGCGCGAATGCCATCCAGAACGTGGGCGGGTTCGTTCAGAACGTGGGCGGGTTCCTGTCGGGCAGCACCTGACGGGGGCCGACCTGCCGGTAGTTTACCGGCCGTGACCCACTCGCGGCCCGGCCGCCGACCCTCCGGAAGCACGGGGTCGGCGGCCGGGCCGCGGTCGATTCCACCCGCGCACGAACCGCGGCACCTCAGGATAATCCGCTCTCGGTGGGAGGCGCGTCGGCCGGCCAGATGGCCCGCCCGATGAGGACGCGGGCCATCT
>JAYTTN010000512.1:0-4877 GCA_043745295.1 Fimbriiglobus sp.
CGGAAGCGTGAGCGACGGTTCTTGTTGAAGACCGTCACTCACGCTTCCGGCTCGGAACGACCAGAAGATGCCACTCCCCGGCGGTCGCGGCTCGCAAGAAAGCAGGGGGACACCACATGTCGCTGACCATCAAGCGCGTCGCCCAATTGAAGACCGCCGAGCTGTTCCGCGAACACCTGCGGGGCGTCGGCGCGGACATCCCGTTCGAGGAACACCTACAGCCGACCGGCCCGCTCGCGGAGCCATTCGAGCTGCACGGCCGCACCGTCGGCAACCGATTCGCCGTCCTGCCGATGGAAGGGTGGGACGGCACCGCCGACGGCAAACCGACGGACTTGACGTTTCGTCGGTGGCGGAACTTCGGCCGCAGCGGGGCCAAGCTGATCTGGGGCGGGGAAGCCGTGGCGGTGCGGCCCGACGGCCGGGCGAACCCGAACCAGCTCGTCATCACCGACGCCAACCTGCCGGACCTGGCCGCGCTGCGGGACACGCTGCTCGCCGAACACCGGGCCGCGATGGGCCGCACCGATGACCTGTTCGTCGGCTTGCAACTGACCCACTCCGGCCGGTTCGCGCGACCGAACGAGAAGGCCAAACTGGAACCTTCGGTACTGTACCGGCACCCGATTCTGGACCGCAAGTACGACCTGCCGGCGGACCACCCGATTCTCACTGACAGCGAGGTGTCACGGCTCGTCGCGGACTTCGTGATCGCGGCGAAGCGTGCGGCGAGTGCCGGGTACGACTTCGTGGACGTGAAGCACTGCCACGGCTACCTCGGCCACGAGTTCCTGTCCGCCGTGGACCGCCCCGGCCAGTACGGCGGCAGTTTCGAGAACCGCACGCGGTTCCTGACCGAGATCGTCGCCGGCATCCGCGCCGAAGCGCCGGGCTTGCACATCGGCGTTCGGCTGAACGCGGTGGACGTGATCCCGTTCCGCCCCGGCGCGGACCGCACCGGCGAGCCGGAGCCGTGGGCGAGCGGCCCGTACCCGTATGCCTTCGGCGGCGACGGCACCGGCACCGGGTTCGACCTGACCGAACCGATCCGCTTCGTGAAACTGCTGGAATCGCTAGGAATTCGGCTCGTTTGCACGACCGCCGGCAGCCCGTACTGGTCGCCGCACCTGCAACGCCCGGCCATCTTCCCGCCGTCCGACGGCTACCTGCCGCCCGAGGAACCGCTCGTCGGCGTCGCCCGGCAGATCGACGTGACGGCGAAGTTGAAGGCCGCGGTGCCCGGCATGGCGTTCGTCGGGTCGGGGTACACGTACTTGCAGGAATGGCTGCCGCACGTCGGGCAGGCGGCGGTGCGAACCGGCCGGACCGACTTCGTCGGCCTCGGCCGCATGGTGCTGAGCTACCCGGAGCTGCCCGCCGACGTGCTGGCCGGCCGCGAACTCCAGTTCAAGAAGCTGTGTCGCACCTTCAGCGACTGCACCACCGCCCCGCGGAACGGCCTGATCTCCGGCTGCTACCCGCTCGACCCGTTCTACAAGGCCCGCCCCGAAGCCGCCGAACTGGCGGTGCGGAAGAAGAGGTAATCCGAAATGGCAAACATCCTCACCATCGGGCTGGAACGCGCGGAGGTCGCGGAGTTGCGGCCTCGCGTCTCGGCCCCGATCCTCGCGCACGAGATGTTGCCGAAGGTGCAACTTCGGGCGGGCGAACTGTTCGCCTTACGGCCGGATCGGTACGAGTTCGCCCCGATTTCCAAGGTCGTCTTCCACGGCATCTTCGAGAACGACCTGCCCATCCTCGCCGCGCTGGCGTTGTGGGGCGGGCCGTGTCTGCCCGGTGCCCACGGGATGCTCGACTGCCGGCCCCGCATCGCCAACCTGGCGCGGGTGCGGCGGGTGAGCCGGTTCGCCTCGCTGCCGCGCGGGTACGCCGATGCGTTCACCGACTTCCCTGTCCAAACGGAGTCGGTGGCGAAGTGGGGCGAGTGGCACTGTGGCGAAGGCAAGGAGCGAGTGTCGGAGCCGCTACGGGTCGAGGAGCCGACGCTGTTCGAGCCGTTCCTCCCCGGCGACGCGGTTCGGGTGCAAATCATCGGCGAGAAGGCGTACCAACTGAGACTCGGCGGCAGCGACTGGAAGAAGTCGATCCACGGCGACGACACGGCGTTCACTGACCCCGACCCGGAACTCGTCGCCGACACTCGCGCGCTGGCGGCCTACTTCGGCCTGCCGGTGTGCGCGACCGACTACATCGTCACCCCGACCGGCGACAAGCACTTGCTGGAACTGAACCACATCCCGAACGTCACCCAGTTCGCCGAGATGCGCGCGGCGTACCTGGACTTCGCCGCCGCGTGGTGCGACGGGGAATAGAACTTCGGGATCGTATCACGAATTCACTTGTCTGAGCATGCCATTCTTGGCATAATGCCATGACACCAGCAGAGGACACTCCGAAGCCCGTCTTCTGGGTCGCTTCCAGCCGGCGTGACCTCAAACAGTTCCCGAAAGGCGTTCGCCAGACGTTCGGGCAGGCCCTGTTCGATGCGCAGACCGGCGGGAAGCACCCGGACGCGAAATCGCTCAAGGGGTTCGGTGGGGCCAGCGTGTTGGAGGTCGTTGAGGACGACGACGGCAGCACCTACCGCGCGGTGTACACCGTGCGGTTCGCCGGCGCGGTCTACGTCCTCCACGCATTCCAGAAGAAATCGAAGGCCGGCGCGAAGACGCCAGCCCAGGACATCCAGAAAGTGAAAGCTCGACTGAGGGAGGCCGCCGAACACCATGCCCAGTGGACCCGTGAGCAGGCGGAAGAAACCACCGGCAACCCCTGACGCCCCGCGAGTCGAGCGGGGCAGCGGGAACGTGTTCGCCGACCTCGGCCTGCCGAACCCGGAGCTCGCGCTCGCCAAAGCCAAACTCGTGCAGCAACTCCGTACCGCGATCGCCGAACGCAAACTGACTCAGGCCAAAGCGGCCGCCGTGCTGGGGTTGGATCAGCCGAAAGTGTCTGCTCTCCTTCGCGGCCGAACCGATGGCTTCACCTTCGACCGCCTCTTCCGACTCCTCACCGCACTCGACCAGCGCGTCGAGATCACTGTCAAGCCCGCCACCGCCGCCGAACCGGGCGTCATCGTCGTGGCGTGAACTCGACACGACGAGGGACACGCCGGATGCAATTTCGCCATCCGGTTTCCTCCCCGATTGGACGGTCGCCGTGCTCGCAAGGGGTTGGGGAACTTTGCATTTTCAAGCCCCGCGCTCACTTCCGCAGGTGCGGGCGGAGCATGGTGTCGCCCCGGTCCTTCCGCAACTCGTCCCAAATCTCCCGGTCGGACTTTCCCTTGGCGATCAGCGCGCGGAGGTCGTCGCGGGTGGCGTTCGGCGCGCCGCAGCCGTTCGGGTTGCAACTGCTCAGCGTGTAGAAGTGCCCGGTGCAGGTGTCGTTGCCCACGCCGCACACGCAGTACATGCTGGCCAGGAACCACTCGACCCGCTCGTCGTCGGTGCGCTTCCGGCCGAGGTCCGGCGGGTACACCGATTCGTCCACGTCCTTCGGCGGAGTCGGCATCTTCAGCCCGATCCGCTGGCCGAGCTTCAGTTCCGACGACTGCAATTCCCCGACGACCAGCCGCAGTTGCGTCCGCTCCCGCCACGGCGTCACGGCCTTCACGACGGCGGCAATCGGCGGGTCGGCGGTCAGCGTCACCTTGTCGCCGGCCTTCAAGGATCGCCCCCAGCGGATCGCCTCGTGGTCGAGGATCACGTCCATCTCGCCGCTGAAGATGTGGTGGAACGCGAGCGTGCCGGGCAGCCCGTCGGCGACCCACCGCTCGTGGAGAAGAGCCAATTGCTTCCGCGCCCCTTCCTCGACCGTCTCCGCGTTCCGGAAGCGGACGATGCGATCCTTCTCGGTGATGACGAGCAGCTTCGTGCCGGGCGCGACGGTCGCCATCGTCTTCAGATCGCCGAGGAGTTTCCGCTTGAAGTTGCCGTCTTGCAACGTGAACGTCGCGTCCGCCGGTATCTTGCTGTCCGTATCGACCGCAGTGACAAGGCCGGGCGCGCCGTGAATCGCCAACTCGGAGGTTTCGTCCGCGATCATGGCAATCGAGATGGGGTTCTTGGTGCGGTCGAGCTTCAGCCAGACCCACACGCGGTCGTTCGCCTTGAACTGATCGAGCCGGCCCCAGAAACCGTTCACCTTCACCTCGGCGTCCGGTTCGACGGTCCACACCTTCGCCACCTTCTCGCCGTCGAGCAGCAAGGACACCGTGCGGGCCTTCGGGTCGATGGCCTTGATGACGCCGAACGGCTTCGGGAGCAGCCGCAGGAACTCGGCGGTGCCGGCGATGGGCTTTTCTTTCGCGGCGGGCGCATCACCCCCTCCCTCGCGGTCGGGGTTCGCCTTTTCGCCGTTCACTTCCGTGTCGGGGTACTCGGCGCTCCACGCGAACCACTTGCAGACAACGCTCTCGACCGGTTCCAGCGTCCACCCCTTCCACGCGCCGTCGGTCGCGCGGCCGTCGATGCCCCACACCGACTCGGCTTTCACGTTCGTCCCGCCGAGGATGCCGACTTTCGAATTCTTGAATGCGGCGATCTCGGCCGCCGGCACCTCCTTGCCGTCCGGGAGCGGCTGCCCCGCATCGTCCGGCGAAACGCCGCTCTTGTCCGGGTTCGGTCCCTTCCACTTGCGGGGCTGCGAGGCGATGAGTCGGTAAGCCGCGACATCCCGGAAGACGACGAACTTCTGCCCGCCCAGCTCCTGCACCTCGGACACGCCGTAGCGGTCGTGGACGGGATACGCCCGCGTCTTCCCGCCGATTCGCACCCCCAGCACGAGTTGGTCCGCCTTCAGTCGCGGATCGACCTTCGCTGCGCGGCTTTTCGCCGACTCCGCGTTCGGCTTGGCGT
>JAYTTN010000513.1:0-4876 GCA_043745295.1 Fimbriiglobus sp.
GCGCGGCGGGCTAACAAGACACCTCCTCGACCCTCTCCGGGACGGAGAGGGTGGCGAGCGCGGCTCGCCGGGTGAGGTGTCTTCCTCCGACCGCCAGAATCCGTCGGCGCGCCCGACGCGCGGACTACCTGCCCCCCTGCCATCTGTGGTATCCTGACGGACTCTCCCGGAGGGCGAGCCATGCGGCGCGGCGCGGTCGGACTGCTGGTGTGTGTGGCGGTGGCGGCGGGCGTCGCCGCGCCAGTGCCGAAGGACCTGGCCCCGCCGACGTACTTCCCGTCGGCCCTCGGCACGAAGTGGGAGTACGCCCACGACGGCGAGAAGGACGTGGCCCTCGAAGTCGAAGTGACCAAGGTGGAGGTCGAGGACGGCGTCCGCACGATCCTGCTGGAGCAGACCGGCGGGCCGAAGGTCCGCGATTACCCGGAGCGGTACCGCATCGGCCCCGACGGCGTCCACATGCTGACCGCCATCGACAAGGACATCACCCCGCCCCGGCTGGACCTGCGGGCGAAGCCGAAGGCGGACGACGAGTGGGACGGCCCGCACGAGTGGAGCGGCATCAACTACACCTGCAACACGAAGGTCGGCGGGGCGGTGAAGGTGACGGTCCCGGCCGGCACCTTCACCGCCCTGCCGCACACCCAGTCGTACACCAACTTCCAGCCGCCGCAGGCGTGGACGGCGTGGCACGCCCCCGGCGTCGGGCGGGTGAAGTTCGTCGACTACGAGGGGCAGGGGTACGTCCTGCTCAAGTTCACCCCCGGCAAGGAGAAGAAATGAAGCCGCTGGTTTTGCTCCTCGCCGCGACCGGCCTGGCCGCACTCGCCGCACCGGTGCCGAAGGAGTTCAAGGAGAAGCGCCCCGACTACTGCCCGATGGCGCTGGGCGACAAGCGGGAGTACGCGCACCCGGACACCCCCGAGGTGGTGGCGCAGACGCGGGAGATCACCGCCGTCGAAGTGAAGGGCGGGGCCAAGCACTGCACCCTGACGATCAGCACCGGGCAGGTGACGGTGATGACGGTGGACAAGACCGGGGTGTATGTGGCCTTGTACGGCGGAGCGGTGTACGACCCGCCGTACAAGGCCGTCGGCCCGGACATCAAGGACGGCGACACGTGGGAGTGCGGCGGCCCCAACCGGATGTCGCGGTCGGTCGGCAAGGCGGAGAAGGTCGTCACGCCGGCCGGCACCTTCACCGCGTACCCGATTTCCATCACTTACGCCAACATCCAGGGCGTCACTCAGGTGCTGTGGTACGCCGACGGCGTCGGCATGGTGCGGTACGACAGCGGCGGCACGACGAGCCTGGTGCTGAAGAAGTTCACCCCCGGCAAGGAGACGAAATGAAGCCGCTGGTTTTGCTCCTCGCCGCGACCGGCCTGGCCGCACTCGCCGCGCCGGTGCCGAAGGAGTTCAAGCAGAAGCGCCCCGTCTACTTCCCGCTGGCGATGGGAGACCGGCGGGAGTACGCGCCGCCCGGCGACCCGACCGGACTGGCCGAGGTGCGGGAGATCACCGCCGTCGAGACGAAGGACGGGGCGAAGCACTTCACCCTGACGATCTCCGGCGGCGGGACGATGGAGTTCCGGCCGGAGAAGGACGGCCGGGTCACGATGGTCGGGCAGAACGGCCGGTCGTTCGAACCGCACCTGGTGGTCGGCCCGGACGTGAAGGACGGCGACTCGTGGGAATACACGGACGGCACCGGGCGGACGCGGATCGTCGGCAAGCCGGAGATGGTGACCGTCCCGGCCGGCACGTTCACCGCCCTCCCCGTCACCATCCGCTACAACCGGCCCGGCCCGGCCGACATCGTGTCGTGGTATGCCGACGGGGTGGGCATGGTCCGCCAGGACACCGCCGGCCAACCCACGCTGGAGCTGAAGGCGTTCACCCCCGGCAAGGAGGCGAAATGAGGACGCTCCTCCTGCTCGCGGTCGCCGCGCCGCTGGCCGCCGCGCCGGTGCCGAAGGACTTCCGGGCGAAGGAGCCGTTCTTCCCGACCGTCGTCGGCACCAAGTGGGAGTATGCGATCGAAGGCACGGACACTCTCGACCACATCCGCGAGGTGACTTCGCGGGAGCGGGAGAAGGACAACTCTTGCACGTTCGAGGAGACGTGGACCGCCGCGGCGGGGGTGTACGGGAAGTATCACACCTGCCGCGCCAACACCGCTGGCCTGGCGGAACTGCGCTCGGGGCGCGGGCAGTGGTTCGAACTTCCCCACCTCAAGTTTAAAGCCGACGCGCCGCCGGGCGACACGTGGGACGCCGGTGTCGGCTCGACCAAGCCGGGTGAAAAGCCGTGGTTTACCGGCACCCGCGAGGCGGGGGAAGCAGTGACGACGCCGGCCGGAAAGTTCCGGGCGATCAAGGTCGTCTTGCGGAACGGCCGCGGTGAGGTCGATGCTTACTGGTACGCTCCGGGCGTCGGGCTGGTCAAACTCAGGACGGACAACGGGAAGACAATCGTCCTCTCCAAGTTCACCCCCGGCAAGGAGGCGAAATGAGGACGCTCCTCCTGCTCGCGGTCGCCGCGCCGCTGGCCGCCGCGCCGGTGCCGAAGGACTTCCAGCGGCCGGTGAACTACCACCCGATGGCCGTCGGCGACAAGCGGGAGTTCGTCTCGCCGACGAACCCGGACGCGGTGACGCAGGTGCGGGAGATCACTGCCGTCGAGGTGAAGGACGGGGTGAAACACTACACGCAGGTGCTGACCGGCGGGCAGACCTCGGTGCTGAAGGCGGAGAAGGGCGTCATCCACATGACCGAGCAGAACGGGCAGAAGATGGACCCGCCGTACAAGGTGGTCGCCCCGGACATGAAGGCAGGCGACACCTGGGAGTGCAAGGATCCCACCGGCATGACGCGGACGGTCGGCAAGGCGGAGAAGATCACCGTCCCGGCCGGCACCTTCACCGCGCACCCGATCACGTGCAGCTACCCGGCGGAGCAGGGACAGTCCGACGTGGTGGTGTGGTACGCCGCCGGCGTCGGGCTGGTCCGCCTCGACTCCGGCGGCCGCACGTCCCTGGTGCTGAAGAAGTACACCCCCGGCAAAGACGCGAAGTGAGACGGGTGCCGCTCGGGTCACCGCCGAGAAAAAAGGGAAAAAATCCCTTCCGCATCTTCGACCCCTCGAAAGTTGCACCGCCGCCCGAAACCGCTCCCGTTCGGCCGCACGATTCGCCCGCCGGTGGCAGCCGACCGGCCGGCTGTTAACCGCCCCTGTCGGTCGCCGTTCACGACCCGGATCACCTGATTCCGCCCGGCGCACGCGCCCCGCGCCCGGCCCCCGACGGTCCCCGCCCGTCCGCCCCATCGCCGTTTGACACCGCCCGTCGCCGGTCTACGGTTGGGCGTGGGTGCAACGCCCGGCAACACTCCGCGCCACCGACTGCTCCGCGGCCCGACGCCCTCCCGCCTGGGTTCGCCGGCGCAGTCCGCGTCGGCCCGCGGGGGTCCGAGGCCGCACCGAAAACACCGGAGAGTTGTCATGGTCAGGGCCTTCGCCCGGACGGTCGTGGACTTCCTGAAGCGGGAAGACGGCCCGACGGCGGTCGAGTACGCGGTCATGCTGGCGCTCATCGTCGTGGCGTGCATCGCGGCGGTGGCGACGATCGGCTCGAACACCAACAAGGTGTTCACCAACGACGTGCTGAATTCCGGCCTCAAGCCGTCGTGACCCCGTCCGGGCGCGCGGCAGTCGTACACGTCCCGGCGATGTCGCCGGGTCGCAGTGGGTGGCTCGTTCCAACTTCTCAACCGGAGGATGTGTCATGCGCGGGATGATCAAGTCGGCGGTCGAGTTCCTGAAGCGGGAAGACGGCCCGACGGCGGTCGAGTACGCGGTCATGCTGGCCCTCATCATCGTGGTGTGCATCGCCGCCGTCACCGCCATCGGCGGGGCGAGCAACCAGACGTTCAGCCAGGTCGGCTCGGCCATCAAGCCGAGCTGAGTCGGGTGACAGTCGGTGTGTCGGTCGGCGCGGGTCGGGGCACGGTGCCCGGCCCGCGTTTTTTCGTGCTATGGTGCGGCAACGTCCCCCGACCCCCGAGGCCCGTCTCTCATGGCGATCGACCTGACCCTCACGCCCCCCGCCGCCGCGAAGTCGGACGACTCGCTCGGCATCGACCGCGCGTTCGTGCTGTCCATGGCCCGCGTGCCGGTGCTGGCCGCCCTGTGGGTGGTCGCCGCGTGGGTCGCCCACCTGGCGTTCCAGCAGCTCGCCCCCGAACGGTACTCGCTGTTCGGCCCGCTCGCCGTGCTGTGCGTCGGCATGGTGCTGGCCGCCGTCATCGACGGGTGGGCGTTCAAGGTGCCGAACTGGCTCACGCTGTCGCTGGTGGTCAGCGGCTGGTATCTGGGCATCCTGCACGACTGCGGGGTGATGGTGGACGCCGGCGTCGGCGGCACCGGGTCGGCCCTGGCCGGCACCGCGCTCGGCTTCGCCCTGCTGTTCCCCATGCTGTTCATCCAGGGGATGGGGCAGGGGGACGTGAAGATGCAGATGGGGTTCGGGTCGTGGGTCGGCGCGTACTTCGGGTTCGGGGCGGGAGCCGGCGTCATCTTCTGGGCGTTCTGCGTGGGGGCCATCGTCGGCGGCGTGTTCGGCCTGGTGATGATGTTCGCCCGCCGCCAGTTCGGCACCAACAAGGGCAACTTCGCCGCCATCCTCGGCGACCTGCAAACGATGCTGACCGACGGCCCGGCGAAGGCCGCCGAGCGGGCCAACGCGCGGCGGAAGAACTGGGTGCGGCTGCCCTACGGGGTGCCGCTGTGCATCGGCTTCCTCGGCTTCCTGTGGTACAAGCTGGCCCTGGCGTGAGCCGACGCCGCCTTGCGAGCCGCGACCGCGAGGGAGCGGCATC
>JAYTTN010000514.1:0-18574 GCA_043745295.1 Fimbriiglobus sp.
CCTGAACCTCATCGCCCGTGTGGGGATGTTTTTCGGCACGCCGGCCGGCTCCGTTGGGAGTAGCAGCGGCAGTTTTCCGGCCACGACTCCGAGGTGTTCCGTGCGGTTTCGAGTTCACTTGGCGTGCGGGGCGAGGAACGGGAACGGCTCGGCCTTCACGAAGTTCGCCGTCCGGTCGCCGATCAGGTCCGGCTTGCCTACCGTCGTCAACTTCCGCACGCCAAGTGAACTCGAAGTCGATTTTGTCCAGCTTCACCCACAGCGCGCCGGGGCTGTTCGTGTCCTCGTGGTAGTACACGCGGTTCTTCTGGTCACTCGCCGTCCGCCAGATGGTGGACGAGATGTTCGGCTGGTCCTTGGTGCCGATGCCGCAGGGCACGCTCACGTTCCGCATCGCGCTGAACACCGCCGCCACCGCCTCCCGCGCGTCGGCCGATTGCTTGGTGGCGTTGACGTAGAACGAGTCGCGGGCGAACCGGTCGGCGGCGCGGTTGGTGCCGGGCAGCATGACCGTGCCGCCGATTTGCGCCCAGTACTCGTTCAGGGCGAGCTGCTTGTCGTAGGTCGGCGAGTTGGTCATCACCTGGTACTTCTTGCCGCGGTGGATGACGAGCTTGCCTTTCACATACTCGAAGATGGCCGAGTCGCCGGTGGCATCCGAGATCGACAGGTGGACGGTCCCCTTCGCCCCGTTCGGCGCTTCGACGGTGACGACGCGGAAGGTGTCCTTCTTCACCTCGGCGGCCGCCTCTTCGACGGTGGCGAAGTTGTCCAGAAGGTATTGCGCCTACGCGCTGATGCAGACCGCCGGCCGCTTGTCGTCGGCCGCCGGGTACTCGGACTCGGCCAGGTACAGCAGGTCGGCGACGAGGCCCTTCTCGTTCGGTCGGGGGTCGAGCCGGGCGACGGTTTGGAGGCGAGTCCGTCGGGTCTGCTCGTGACACGTCGGAGGAGTGAAACCTCAAAACGGATTTACTCCCCATGCGGGACGCAGTATGCATCCGCCCGCCAGTCCGACCGTCGCTCGAACTGCCGGCTCCGTCACTCCACATCGACGGCCAGGAACGGGTCGGCGAACTCGCCGAGCGGGCCGCGCGCGGTGACGGGGATGACGTACCGCCCCGGTTTCGCGTCGGCCGGCACACGCAGCTTCGGGAACGACTTCGACCCGGCCGAGTTCGGCCGCGCGTCGTAGTGGAACGTCTTCTCGCCGTCCCACGCGGTCTTGAACGCAACATCGACCGCGAACGGGAACCCGGCGACGGTCAGTTCGCAGGTGACCTCCGACCCCGGTTTCGCCTTCACCAAACAGGGCGACACGCTCACTGAATGCGGCGACCAGTCGAGCCGGTGGTCGCCGGACACGCACACCGCGTCGCACGCCTTCGCCGCCGCCTCGCCCCACGCCACCCGCCGGCGGAAGTCCTCCGGGTGGTACACGAACGGCCCGCCGTGTTCGGCCAAGATCCATTCGGGATTGATGGCCAGCACCTTCTTCGCGCTCTCGGCGTACAGCAGCGGCGAACTGCGGTTCATCCCCATCCACCCGCCGGACCCGCTGAACATCGTCTGGTGGAAGAAGTTGTCGGCGGTGAACAGGCACCGCTTGCCGTCGATGGTGGCCTCCAGCGCGGCGGTGAAGTACGACTGGCCGGGGAAGTGGTGGAACTTGAATTCGTACTCCTGCCAGCTCACCGTCTCGCCGTCCTTGAATTTCCGGTCGAACTGGATGGGGCGCTCGTCCAGGAACGGCGCGCGGTAGCGGAACGGCGCTTCGAGCGGCCGCGCCACGAGGTCCAGCCCCCACACCTTGTACTCCCCCTTCACGGGCAGGGCGTACACACCGTCGAAGTGGTCGTAATGCGCGTGGGAGAACGTGACCACCTCCACCGGCCCCAACTTCTCGGCCGCCCGCAGCGCCGCGATCTGCTTGAAACTCCGCGTCCCGTCCGGGTCGTTCTTGTTGGGCGTCGCCCACGGGTCCAGCACCAGCAGGCCGTTGCTCCGGCTCGACTTCAAAACGTAGGTGTTGCCGGTGAGCCACAGCGACGGACTCACCTTCGCCCACGGCTTGCTGCCGTTGCTCTCGGGCTGGTCCTTCGGCACCAGGAAGGCGTATTGCGGCGGGTCGCCGAGGCGGTTCGTGAACCGCTCGAAGCTCTTCAGGAAGCCGGCTTCCTCCACCTTCTTCGCGGTGTCCTCCAGTAGCGCCTTCGGGTTGACCGTCACGATGGGACCGCGGGCCGGGAATAGCTCGGCGGGGTTCCGCGCGGCCAGCTTCCGCAGCGATTCGGCCGCCGGCTTCAGGCCCGCGTCGGTCCAGTGGTCCCAGTCGGTGGTGAACGGCGTCCACAGCTTGCCGTCGCCGGTCATGGCGTCGCCGAGGAAGATCAGGTCGTTCACTGCGAAGCAGACGTGATCGGGCGTGTGGCCGGGCGTGCCGATGACTTCGATTTTCAGCCCCTCGAAGTCGATGACGTGGCCGTCGGCGAGGGTGTACGACAGCCCGTCGATGCCGGTCGGGTGGACGAAGTAGCCCGTCCGCGAGTTCCGCAGCGGGATCGATTCCTTCCAGAACTTGGTCGCGTTCGCCGGGTCGAGCCACTCGGCGGACGCCTTCGGGGCACGGACATCCATCGCGTGCGAAATCCTGTCGCCGGAATTCGCTATGCCGCTGCCATCGCGGTGGTGATGGGTGAACAAGATGGTGCCGGCGTGGACGTGATCCCGCCCGCGGGTCGGGCCGACGGCGGCGACGGACGCGAACGGCGACGGTAACCCTTCCGGGCCGTCGATCAACACGCCCTTGTCGCCCACGGCGATCAGGTACGCGGCCGGCGTCGTGGTCGCGCGGTGGACGACGAATCGGCCGCCTTCGTGGACCAACTGCCACGTCGCGGGCGGGTCGGGCTGCGGCCCGACCCCCGGCCGGTTCCGCCCGACCGCCAACCAGAGGACGGCGACCACGACGGCGACGATGACCAGACCGACGACGGCGCGGCGCATGGGAAGCCTTCCGATAGGGAATTGAGTATACACCGGCCGCTGCGGGCGGTCATCGTTGGTAACGCCGCGCACCCCGAATTCCCGACCCGACCGGGAAATCTCGCCCACATCTCCTTGCATTCCCCCCGCCGACCGGTTCTCATGCACCCCTCCCCGGCGATCCCCACGCCGGCCTCTCCCACACATCACCCCCGCGGAGGCGGGATCATGGGGGTCGCCACAGACTTTTTCGACCCGACCGCCCGCCACGCGCGGGGCCGGCTCGCCGTCAGCGTCGAACTGATGCGGGAACTGTCGCGCTACTCGGACCCCGAGGAACTGTCGCGGGTGTTCGCCCGCCGGCTGAACCAGCTCTACCCGACCTCCCGCCAACTGACCGTCAGCCGTCGCGGACTCGACGCGCCGTGTTACCGCGTCACCCGGTACAACCTGTGGCCGCAGGCGGCGAACCCGCGGCGGGAGCCGGAGAAACTGCCGGTCTACTCCGGCGGGCTGATCGCGGACTTGGTGTACGACGACCAGCCCCGCGTCATCGACCACCTGGACCTGCCGGCCGGCGACCCGGCCGAGCGGTTCCTGGCCGGCCAGCGGTCGCTGCTGGCCATCCCGCTATTCGACATGGGCACCGCCACCAGCATGCTGCTGGTCGCCCGCCAGGACGCGGCCGCATTCCCCCGCGAGCAGGTGCCGGAACTGGTCTGGCTGAGCAACCTGTTCGCGCGGGCCACCCAGACGCTGGTGCTGAGCGACCAGTTGCGGGAGCAGTACGACAAGGCAGACTACGAACTGAGAACCGTCGGCGAACTCCAGCAGAGCCTGCTGCCGGCGGCGGTGCCGACGGTGCCGGGGCTGGACGTGGCCGCGCACAGCCGGGCGGCGCACCGGGCCGGCGGCGACTACCACGACTTCTTCCAGTTGCCCGACGGCAAATTCGGCGCGCTGGTGGCCGACGTGAGCGGGCACGGGACGGCGGCGGCGGTGCTGATGGCCATCACCCACGGCTTGGCGCACGCACGCACCGACCCGCCGGTTCGACCCGGCGAGCTGCTGGCGTACCTGAACTATCACCTGGCGAAGAAGTACACGCTGACGACCGGCAACTTCGTCACCGCCGTGTACGCGGTGGTCGATCCGGTGGCCCGCACGCTGACGTTCGCCAACGCCGGCCACGCCCCGCCCCGCGCCCGGCTGGCCGGTCAAGACCGGTTCGCCGCGCTGGATCAGGCCCGCAAATTGCCGCTCGGCGTGACGCACCGCACCGTCGGGCACTACCCGGAGTTCACGGTCCCGTTCCTGCCCGGCGACGAGGTCGCGCTGTTCACCGACGGTATGACCGACGCCGCCAACGGGCTGGGCGAACCGTTCGGGGTGGGCCGGCTGGACGACGCCTTGGCCGCCCCGACCGGCGACGCGCGGGCTGCGGTGAACGCGGCGGTGGCGGCGGTGGACCGATTCGCCGGGCCGAAGGCGAACGACGACGACCAGACGCTGGTGTTGCTCCGCCGCCTCGACGGCACCCGCACCCGCACCGGCAAGCGGCGCGCCCTGGCGGCAGTGTGACGATCCCCTGTCCGGACGCAGTGCCCGTTCGGCGCGGGAGTCTTCGGCTTCCACCTCTCCCCGTTGAGGGGAGGTCGGTTCGAGCCGACGGCGAGAACCGGGAGGGGGGCTGTCAGGGGTAGGTATTTGCATTTGCCGAGGTGTTCAAGACCCCACACCCCCCGGCCCCCTCCCCATGAATGGAGAGGGGGTGTTCAAGCGGGAAACGTTACTGAGGAACCCCGTGGGTGGCCGAATTCCTGAGCGAAACAGCGGCCGCGATATCCTGTTGAACACCCCCTCTCCGGGACGGGGTGGGGGCTTCATCCCAAGTTGATCCCAATACCTACCCCTGACAGGGGATGGGAGCTTCCACTTCTGTCTTTGGTTGTGGCACCGGCTTCCAAGCCGGTGGGTTCGTTTCGCCGGCTTGGAAGCCGGTGCCACACGAGAAGAAATCCGGCCCCCCTCCCGGTTGCTCCGCAACCGACCTCCCCCCAATGGGTAGAGGTGGAAGAACTGGTGCCACCGCCGAGGGTCCACCCCCCACGACGCCATTGCCGGACGCGGACAGACGCCGGACGCGGCGAGCGGCGGGAATAAGCTAGGATGGAAGGACCGTCCCCCGCCCGCGCTGGCTAGTCCATGAAACCCGTCGGCTTCGAGTGCGTCCACTGCCACCACCGCCTGTCGGTCGCCGCCGAATGGGCTGGCAAGGCGGTGCGCTGTCCGAAGTGTCAGGTGGTGGTGGTCGCCCCTGCCGTCGGTACGCCCGGCCCGTCCACCTTCGTGCCGACCCCGGCCGTGCCACCGCCGCGCGCCCCGGACCTGAGCGGGCTGTCCCGCGCGGCCCCGGAAACGGACAGCATCTTCAGCGACCCGGACGACGGCGACGGGGACAGCCTGTTCAGCGGCCTGTCCGAATCCCGCAAGCCGATCCTCCCGCCGTCCGCCGACGGCAGTCAGCCGACCCTGCGGGTGCCGGGGATGCCCGACGCGCCGCCGGCCCGCGCGACGGCGGGGGCACGGACGGCCATCGACCACATGGCCGGAATGCCGACCGTCGCGGTCGCGGTCGTCGTCCCGACCGAGATGGCGAACCCGTTCCAAAGCATGGTGGATGAGGTGCTGACCGAGGAGCGGCAGCAGGACGCGGCAGCCGAGGACGAGGCGGACGAAGAGGAACACCCGGACGAACCGACGGTCGGTTCGTCCGGGTGGAGGAAGTGGGCGCTCGTCGGCGTGTCCGTGTACGCGGCGCTGGCCACCGCCGCCGCCGTCTGGGGCTGGACCCGGCCCCCGGCCGAAATGCCGGCGGTCCTAGCCCCAAAGAAGTGAGCGGGTCACGCCCCGCCGCGCTTCGACGGCTTGTCCAGCTTGTCCACCAGCTTCTTGATGTCTTCCAGCGTTTTCTTGCCGCACCGGATCACGAGCGACCCGCTGTCCTCGTCGATGCTCACCTCGGCCGTGTCGAAGAACTTCTTGACGTGCAGCGACATTGCCGCCGGGGTGGCGTTCTTCAGTTCGAGGACGTGAATCTCCAGCGGTTCGGCGCTGGCCGCCGGCGGGATCATGCGGACGGGTTCGCTGAATGGAATCGGGTAGGACACGTCCGGCAGGCTCTCGGCGCGGCGGGGCGGCAGCAACGGGCTGGGCAGCTCCTGGATGATGGCTGGCCGTGCGTCCAGTTCGTCGTCGTCCGCGCGGGGGGGCAGGCGGTTGTCGTTTCCGCGGCGCGGGGATACCGGCGTCGGCGGAAGCTCGTCGCCGCCCGGCGGGACGATGAGCGGGTTGGTCAGACGTGGGACGGTCCCGCGGGGCGGCTGGGTCGGATCGACCATGCCGCGGGGGTTGTTCGGTTGCGGTGGCCGCACGGCCGGCGGGTTGCCCTTCGGCCGCTTGAAGACCAGTTGGGCGTCTTGCGCGGAGGCCACCTGCCCCGCGAACTCCCACCCGGCGGCTTCCTGTTGACGGATCAGCTTTGCCTGACTGTCCTTCGACACGGGCACGTCGAACAGGGCGTGTTCCATCCGCTGCTGCGGGCGGCGCGGGGCGACATCGGCCGGCGGCGGCATCGGGTCGTTCGGGTCGGCGGGGACGACCGGGTCCGCCACGCGCGGCGCGCGGGGTGCCACCGGGGGACGGGGCGGCTGTGGCGCGACGGGCGGCTCATCCGGATCCTCCGCGCGAGCGGGCGGTTCGGCCGGCGGCCGCGCCACGCGCGGGACCGGCAGGGGAACCGGTTGCGGGGCCGGGCGAACCGCCTCCCGCGCCGGCACCGGGGGCACGTCCTGGGCGTCGGCGAGCGGCACCCACCCGCCGACGGCGGTGAGCATCAGCCCGGCGGCGGCGATCCCCGCCGCCACCATCAGTTTCGTCTTCATCAGCGTTCCCTCCGTTGCGGATTGAGCCAGTTTCCACACACCCGACGGCACGGCGAGGCCGGCGTCGATCCCGCCCCGCGCGTACAGCACCACCTTCGCCACCAGCACCGGCGGCACGGCCGCCACGCTACTTCCGACGGCCACCGTGCCGACGGCCAGCACCGGGGCCAACCCCCGCGCGGTCAACGCTTTCAGCAGCGCCTGCCGGGCGCGGGTCAGGCGACTCGACAGCGTGCCGAGTTTGCACCCCAACTTGGCGGCCGCGTCCGGCTGACGGACCCCTTCCAGTTCGCACAGCACGAAGACGGCTCGCAGCGTCGCCGGCAGCCGTTCGACTTCCTCGTGGACGGCCGCGTGCAGGTCGTCCCACTGCGGCACGGGGTCGGTGACGCCTTCCGGCTTGGCCGACTTCTCGTCCCGCTTTTGCCGCCGCGCCGCCGACCGACGGACCTTCAGGCAGACCTTCACCGCCACCCCATGCAGCCAGCCGCCGACCGACTTCACCCGGCCCAGCTTCTTGGCCGACTGGACGAGTGCAAGGAAGGTCGCCTGGAACGCATCCTCGGCGTCGGCGGGGTTGGGCAGCATCTGCCGACAGACGGCCCAGGCGAGCGGCCCGTGCCGGTCGAGGATCGTCTGGAACGCCGGCTCGTCGTGCCCGTCGGCGAAGCGGCGCAGCAGCTCCGCGTCCGACGCGCCGGGGGCGGTCGGATCGTCCGCCAGGCGGGTGGCCCGGCGGAGAACGGTTTGCAGCAGCGTCGGCGTCACGAACATCGGCCTCCGCCAGTACGTTCCCAGGATCGGCGAATTCCTGCAGGGCGAGTGGAAAATCCGTCGCGAAGTCCCGGAGCGAACTTCGCTCTTTTCGGAGCTGGAATTCCCCGGCTCGCTCGGCCATCATACTTACATGAACCGCATCCTGCTCGCCGTCGCTGTCGTCTTCGCTTCCACTGCGGCCGCCCGCGCGCACCCGCTGCTGGAACTCGAATTCGACCGCACCGTCGCCGTGCGGCTGGAGGCGACCGGCGCGACGGTGACGTACACCCTTCGCCTGACCGATTCGTCACGGGTACTGGACGGGAACAAGTTCTTCCGCGACGAGCTGCTGGCGGGAGTGACGGACGGCCGCAAGCATGGGGAGAAGTACGCCGGGCTGAAGGCCGGGCAGATCGCGCAGTCGATGTACGCCGAATTGGACGGCAAACAGGTGAAGTTCCGGCTGGACGACAAGCGGACGCCGAACGTGCTTCCCGGCTACGAGATGGACGGCCAGTTCCGCATCGAGATGCACTTCCGCGCCGGCTGGTCCGCGACGCCGAGCCGCCAGCACGAGTTCACCTTCCGCGACCTGACCGAGTTCGTGAACAACCAGAATGATGCCGCCGTCGAGGACGTGCCCGGCCGGGTGACGCTGACCGTCGATGCCCTGAAGAAGCCCGGCGATCTGGACGTGGACGCCGACGAACCGGAGCGGTATCGCGACAAGCCGCTGGCCGAAATCCCAACCGGCAAAGAACCCGACCGCCGCAAGTGTTCGGCGACGTTCACACTCCGCGCGGGGGCGACGCCGCCGGCACTGACTCCGTCGCCAGGGGAACAGTCGGGCACTGCCACCGTCGCGCCGCTGGTCGATGACCGCCCGATCAACGGCAACCTCGACCCGCTGCTGCACTCCAACCTCGGCCTCGTCGCCGTGCTGCTCTTGGCGGCGCTGTTCGGGGCCGGGCACGCCTTCACGCCCGGCCACGGCAAGACGATGGTGGCCGCGTACCTGATCGGCGAGCGCGGCACCATGAAGCACGCCGTCGTCCTCGGCCTGACGGCGACCCTGGCGCACACCGGCTCGGTCATCCTGCTGGCGGTCGTCCTGTACTCGGTCCACGGCAACACCGCACCGGCGTCGGCGCAGGCGTGGCTGAACGTCGCCGGCGGGCTGTTCCTGTTCCTGGTCGGCTTCTGGCTGTTCGTGCAGCGGGTGCGCGGCCGGGCCGATCACGTCCACCTGTTCGCCGACCACGACCACCATCATGACCCGGACTGCGGCCACGATCACCACCACGCGGCGAAGGACATTCCGGCCGGCGGGTTCGGCTGGTGGCGGGTGATTCTGCTCGGCCTCGGCGGCGGCATCATCCCGTGCTGGGACGCGGTCGGCCTGTTCCTGGTGGCGATGGGCGACGGCAAGATCGGCCTCGCCATCCCGCTGCTGATCGCATTCAGCGTCGGCCTGTGCGCGGTGCTGATCCTGATCGGCGTCGCGGTGGTGTACGCCAACCGCCGGGGGGCAATCGCCTTCCAGGAGAAGCGGTGGTTCAAGGCGCTGCCGGTCGTCAGCGCCGTCGTGCTGTTGGTGCTGGGCGGCTGGTTCCTGACCGACGGGTTCAAGCTGCTGATGGCACCGACCGGCGTCGGCCAATAGTTTGGGAACTGGAATTCAATCATTTCACCACAGTGTCACAGAGGGCAGAGACGAAAAACGGCGAAGAGAATGGACAGGATCACAGGATGAAATCAAGGATCGAAGACCGAGGGGTTCCATCCCTGATTTCATCCTGTGATCCTGTCCATTCTCTTCTGATTTCTCTGTGCTCTCTGTGTTCTCTGTGGTGAATCCTTCTTGTCTGCCTCATTATGGAAATCGTCGCCCTCGAAGTCCGCCACGTCCGGGTTCGGTTGCGCCGGCCGGTGAAGCACGCTTCGCACGCCCGCACCGAAACCGACAACCTCGTCGTCGTCTGCACGCTGTCTGACGGCTCCGTCGGGCACGGCGAAGGGGTGCCGCGCGAGTACGTCACCGGCGATTCGGTGGACTCCGCGTTCGACCTGCTGAAGCGTAGCGACTTGGCGAGGCAGCTCCCGCCGTGCGACGACTTCCCGTCCGCCGTCCAGGCTGCCGAGCGGTTGCGGCTCGCGCCGATCCCCGGCGACGACCGCGACTGTCAGGGCAACCCGGCCCGGTGCGCGGTGGAACTGGCGGTGCTGGACGCCTACGGCCGGGCGTTCGGCGAGCCGCTGATGAATGTGACGAAGATGCTCGCCGACGAACTGTACGAGCCGCGCGAGGCGGTGCGGTACAGCGGCATCCTGCTGACGGCGAAGGGCTGGAAGGCCCGACTGGTCTCGATGGCGTACTGGTGGACCGGTTTCAAACAGGTGAAGGTGAAAGTCGGCATTCCCGACCGCGACGACGCCCAGCGGCTGAAAGTCATTCGCGGCTGGCTCGGTAAGAAGATCGACATCCGCGTCGATGCCAACGAAGCCTGGACACCAGGGAACGTCGCGGACAACATTCGCGCCCTGGAGCCGTTCGGCGTTTCGTCCGTGGAACAGCCGGTGCCGCACGAAGCCGTCGCGTGCCTAGCCGACCTGCGAAAGCAAGTGACGACGCCGATCATGCTCGACGAATCGCTCTGCTCCGAGGTGGACGCGGAACGGGCGGTGCGCGGCGGCTGGTGCGACCTGTTCAACCTGCGGCTGTCCAAGTGCGGCGGGTTCATCCCGACGCTGCGGCTGGCACAACTCGCGGTGCGGCACAACATCGGCTACCAACTCGGCTGCATGGTCGGCGAGACCGGCATCCTGAGCGCCGCCGGCCGGCAGTTCGCCACCAGCGTGACGGGCCTTCGCCATCTCGAAGGCAGCTTCGACCGGCATTTGGTGTGGGACGCACTGACGAAGGAAGACATCACCTTCGGCCGCGGCGGACTGGCCCCGGCCCGCGTCGGCTGCGGTCTGAGCGTCGGCGTCGACCCGGCCCGCGTGGACGCGGTGACGGTACGGCGGGAGGTGCTGATTGGCTGACCCTTCGATTGCGACTTTCCCCGCCTCCGACGGCTACCGCTTCTACGTCCGCCGCTATCTGCCCGCGACCCTCCCCCGTGGCCGGGTGGTGATGCTGCACGGCATCCGCAGCCACGGCGGGTGGTACGAGAGGAGTTGCGGGCAACTCCGCGACGCCGGGTACGAGGTGCATTTCCTCGACCGGCGCGGGTCCGGGTGGAACACCGCCCGGCGCGGCGATTGTCCGAGCTTCCGCCGGCTGATCGACGACGTGGCCGAATACCTGTACGACCTGCGATCGACGCGGGCGTTCCTGCCGACGTTCCTGGCCGGCATCTCGTGGGGCGGGAAGCTGGCCCTCGGCGTGCCCATCCGCCGGCCGGGGCTGGTCGATGGCGTGATGCTCGTCTGTCCCGGCCTGACGCCGACGGTCGGCCCGCCGCTGTCGCGCCGCCTGCGGGTGCTGCTGGCGCGGTTCCTCCGGCCCGAAAACCGCTTCCCGATCCCGCTGAACGACCCGGAGTTGTTCACCGATTCACCGGAGTGGCAACGCTATGTCACCGACGACCGCCACGGGCTGACCGAGGCGACGGCGCGGTTCTTGTTCGAGAGCTTCCGGTTCGACGTGTACCTGAAGTGGACGGCGCGTCACGTCACGGTGCCGGTGCTATTGATGCTCGCCGGACGGGACCGGATTCTCGACAACGCCAAGAGCCGGCTGTACCTGTCGCGGCTGACGGGGTCGAAGTCGCTGACGCTGATCGACTACCCCGACGCGGCGCACACGCTGGAATTCGAAGGGCCGGACCACCCGTTCGTCGCGGACATGGTCCGCTGGATGGCGAAGCGGTGACGGGGTGAAGTGCGTCGTCGCCGGGAGCATGGGCGTCACTTGTTCGGGTCGGGGTTGTTCGCGTCGTCCAGTTCGGGGAAGGCATCGACCGGCACGTTGGCGGTCTTCACCGCGGCCGACAGCCGCTTCACCGCCTGGAACTTGTAATTGGCGATGGTCTGGTCGGGCAGCTTCATCACCTCCGCCACCCGCTGGTTTTTCCACCCCTTCACGAACAGCAACTCCAGCACTTGCAGGCGGACGTAGTCGTTCGCCTGCCGGAGGTCGCGGACCAACTCCCGCAAGGCGCGGGCCAGGGCGTCGGTCTCCAGGTTCCGCTGCTCCTTGCTGCGGTACAGGCTGGAGGCGTGCCGCTGGCGGTCGTCGTCCGCCTGGCCGAGCGGGTCGTCCGGCCCGTCCGAGTCCGACAGGAACGGCTGCCGCCCCTTCTTCCGCAACTGGTCGATCACCTTGTACGAGGCGATGCTGAACAGCCACGTCTGGAGGTTCTTCTTGTCGTCGAAGTTGGGCAGGCTGGTCTGGAAACCGATGAACGTCTCCTGCACCGTGTCCTCGGTGACGGCGGTATCCATCAGTCGGCGGCGGATGTACGCCCGCACGCGGCCGCTGTACCGCTCGAACAACTCCTGCCACGCGGCCTGGTACGCCGGCCCGCTGGCGGTGCGGATCTGCTGGATGAGCAGGCGGTCGGATTCGGTGGTCATGGGATACCCGAGAAGGGCGTTGGGACGAGAAAAGACCTCACCCCTCGGCCCCTCTCCATGAATGGAGAGGGGGTGTTCAAGCCGGAATCGTTGCCGAGGAACCCCGTCGGTGGCTGGCTATCCGACGGGAAAACACCGCCGCGTTGTCCCGTTAAACACCCCCTCTCCGGAACGGGGAGGGGGACGGGGGGTGGGGTCTTCCTCTGAAGATCAATCCGCCCTCACAACACCTTATGATACTTCAGGCCGGTGGCGTCCGAGACCATTTTCGCCGCGTCGGCCGCCACCAGCCGGTCCTTGGTGCGGAACAGCACCTCGCGGATGCAGCGGTACTCGTCGCACAGCGCCGGGCTGAACCGCTCCGGGCGGATGACCATCAGGTAGAACGCCACGCCGGGCACGATGCCGCAGAGGAGCAGGTAAATGCACACAAGCCACGACACCATGCCGGGGTCGTGCGTGGCCAGCACGCCCGCGCCGCTGGTCTGCTTCCACTTCACCTTCTGGTCGGGCAGCTTGTAGAAGGCGATCCGCCGGTGCCGGATGATGGTCGTCTTGCCGGTGGCCGTGCGGTTCAACGACAGCGACTCGTAACTGCCGACCAGGAACACTTGCAGAAAGATGTTGAACAGGTTGACGGTCAGGTTCGTGCTCCACGCCTGCCCGTCGGACAGCTTCTGGCCGTTGACGGTCATGAACAGGGAGATGGCGAGCAGGTTCACCACCTGCAATCCGGCGAGGATTTTGATCCGCGTGGCCCACGTCCACCCTTCCTGCCAGAAGCCGGACATCGGCTCGTAGGTCCGCTTCGGTTTGCCCTTGCCGGCCTCGGCCAGGTGTTCGCCGCAGTGGACGCAGAAGGTGGCGTCGAGCGGCAACTCCACGCGGCAGTGCGGGCACGGCTTCAACCCGGTGCCGGGGACGGCATACGGCATGTCGTCGTCGTCTTCCTGCGTGCCCTCCAACAGCGGCGCGCCGACCCCTTCCTCGACGAGGAACTCCGGGCGAGTGTCGCGGGCATCGACGCGGGGGCGGGCCTTCGGCTTCGGCGGCGGCACCGGATCGGCCGGCCGCGCGCGGACCTTGGCGGCCGAGTAGACATCCTCGGTGGCGACAGGAGCGGATACCGGCGCGGCGGGCGTATCGACAGCCACGGAGGCACGCAGCTCTGCCGGCACCTCGGCGTAGTACCCGCAGTGCGGGCAGCGGATCTTCGCCTTGAGGTGCCCGGCCGGGACCGGCACCTTGCCGCCGCAGTTGCCGCAGGGGATTTTTTGCACGGGGCACTCCGGCAAGCGGGTTGCTGTGTCCCGCTCGCAAGCTCGCGGCGACGACAATTCGTTAGTTCGTGATCCCCTTCGTGATGCCCATGAACACGTCCTCCAGGTTGATCTGCTCCTCCTGGAACATCTTCAGCCGCAGCTTCTCGCCGATCAGCACTTCGGGGATGAAGCAGCCGTCCTCGTAGCCGTCATTCAGCGTCACCTTGATCGACTCGCCGTCCTTGCCCACCTCCGCCGTCTCGATCTCGGAACACCGGCCGAGGCGGTTCGCGGCCAGCTCGTTCTGGTCCTTGCCGACCGACACCATGAAGACGTGCCGGGTGCGGACCTTGCGGATGGCCTCGTCCACGGTGCCGTTGAAGATCAGCTTGCCCCGCTCGATGATGCCGATCTTGTTGCAGATGTCGGCCAGTTCCGGGAGGATGTGCGACGACACCATGATCGTCTTGTTCATCCCCCGCAGTTCCTTGATGAGCTCCCGCATCTCGATCCGCGCGCGGGGGTCGAGGCCGGACGCCGGTTCGTCCAGTAGCAGCACCTGCGGCTCGTGCAGCAGCACGCGGGCCAACCCCAGCCGCTGCGTCATCCCCCGCGACAGGCTGGTGACCAGCGCGTCCCGCTTGTACCCCAGGTCCACGAGGTCCAGCACCTGGTCGCACTTCTTCTTCCGCTCCGGCCCTTTGATGCGGTACGCGGCGGCGAAGAACTCCAGGTACTCGGTCACCTTCATGTCGTCGTACACGCCGAAGAAGTCGGGCATGTAGCCGATGGCCCGGCGGATCTCCTTCGACCCGTTGTAGATGCTGTACCCGCACACGCTGGCCTCGCCCCAACTGGGGTTCAGCAGGGTGGCCAGGATGCGCATGGTGGTCGTCTTGCCGGCCCCGTTCGGCCCGATGAACCCGAACACGTCGCCCTTGTCGAGCTTGAGCGTGAGCCGGTCCAGGGCGTACAGGTCGCCGTACTTCTTGGTCAGGTCGCGGCACTCGATCATGGGAATCTCGGTGGGGTATCTCGTCTGGCCGCGAGCGGCGGTTGTCGTTCGATGCCGGGGGCGTGGCAAACACCTTGTCGGCGTAGCCAACTGCCCCACCTCTCCCCGTCGGAGAGAGGTCGCTTCGTGCGCCGCACGAGGCGGGTGAGAGGTCTTCTCTTTTGCGTCCCGAAGCTGCCCCTCACCCGGTTCTCGCCGATGGCTCGAACCGACCTCTCCCCAGCGGGGAGAGGTGGGGCGCGGTTGCGGTTCCGCGAAGGCTCTTATGCGGCCCGCGCCGGTCGGCCCAGCGCGGCGTGGATCAGGTCGCGGAAGGTCGTCATGCTCCGGTCGCCGAACGCGATCCGGGTGGTGTCAATCGGTCGGCGAAAGGTTTGGTCGTAGCACCAGGTTCCGGAGGCTAGGACCGTCAACCCGAAGACGCTGAGCGGGTTGTTCCAGACCACTCCGGACCGCCATAACGCACCGATGAGGAGCGCCGCGCCGCCGAGAAGGAACGCGCACCCGAGCGCCGCGAGTGGGTTCCACACGGACAACAGGGGGAGCCGGCCGTCGGTCGCCAGTCGGAAGCGGCGGAACACGTCCGGGTGTTCGACGACGGCCGCCTTCAGGTCCGACGACGGGCCGATATCACTCACGTCGGCACCGTCGTCGGCGAGCATTTGCCTCAGCGTCAGAAACGCGCCGGCCGTCTCACACGGGGTGCCGAGGATGGTCACGGGTTCGATCACCGGTACTTCCGTCAGGCTCGCCACGGCCTGGCAGAAATCCCCGACCGTGCGTTCGGGCGGGAGGTTGGCGAACCACCCGTCGTCCGGAAGCAGTAAGCCGTGCCCGGAGATCAGGTCGGCCAAATCGATATCGTCATCGCACCTCGCCAATGTCAGAAGGGAGGCCTCCGGGCGGACATGCTTACGGATGTCCGCATCGGTGAGGCCCCAATCGCGATAGAACAGCCGCAACTCGGCCAGCACTTCGTCCGAGGTCATGCGTCGGTATTGCACGGGTCGGGTGGTGATCATTTGGCCCCCGCCGGCTTCACCGGGATGAAAATGCGGACGTAGGTCTCCTGTTGCAGGATGCCGGGCACTTCAGTGCGGGGGCCGGTACCGGGCAGCCCGCGGAGCCACAGTTGGGTCGGCGAGGTGCTGGTCGGGTCGGTCATCAGTTGCTCGGCCGGGCCGACGGCGCGGGCCAGCTTGGCCACGATCATCACCTCCTCGGTGTTCTTCGGGTCCAGCCGCCACGACTGATCGAGCGTGCGGAGGGAGGCGTTCTGCGACGTGCGGCTGAAGTGCTTCGCCGCCCGGTCGCCGAGCAGCACCCCCCAGAGGGAGAGCGGCCCCGCCGCCGACACCCCGGACACGCCCCGCGCCGTCCGCTGCGGGCCGGAGGCGTCGTACATGTCGTCGGTCGAGAACTTGGCGTCGAACAGCGACACCTTGTCCTCCCAGCCGGACACCGTCGCGTTCGTCGAACTGAACGGCACCGCCACCCCGGACGGCAGGGCGTCCAGCTTGTACGCTTTGCCGGCGTAAAAGGCGTACCCCTCTTGCAGGTTGCCCAGCGGCAGATTGACGGTGATCTTGCCGGCCGTCGCCGTGGCCGCCGCCGGCAGGTGGGCCAGGTCGGCCGTCACCGGCGGGTTGGCCGGGTCGAAGTCGGCCGACCAGTTGGCGGCGAACGACTTGGTGGACCAGACCTGGATGGGCACGCTGACCAGCCCGCTGGTGGCCTTGCCGGTGTCGTCCAGTTCGTACCGGTACGAGCGGAAGCCGCCGGCCCCGCCGCCGCCCATGCGGACGCCGCCCACCCAGTCCACCATGCTCGGCGGGGTCGGAGTGCCGTACTGCGGCACGGCCCCCCACGGGGCCTTCGGCTCGATGCCGACGGTGTAGCTGTCCACGCGGGGGCTGAACACGGTGAACCACGTCCGCCCGTACACCCGCTTGCCGGCCAGGTCAATGTCCACCACGTCGATCTTGTTGATCCGCAGGTCTTTTCCCTTGATGGCGTAGGCGGTGAAGTAGGCGGCGGCGGATACGCTCAGCACGATGATCGGGAACGTCACCCACGTCAGCTCCAGCCGGCCGAGGACTTTCTTCAGGAACAGGTACTCGACCGGCCCGATGAGCAGCGTGTACAGGAAGATGAACAGGGCCACCCAGCCGAACGAGATGACCGGCACCCCCTCGAACTCGTCGATGTGCCGGCGGATGGCGGCGGCCGCCCCGTCCTCCACGTTCACCGGAGACAGGCCGCTGCTGTAATTCGGCCGGTCGCGGTCCGCGCCGGACACGCTGGCGGCCCGCTCCGACCCGGCCACCCGGATCAGCCAGTCCCACAGCGGCTGGCGGAACTGGCGGTCCAGGGCGGTGAACGGGGCGGCGTCCAGGTCCAGGCCGGCGACGGTGACGCGGCCCAGTCCGAGCGGGGCCTGGGCGACGACGAGCGCGCCGGACTCCGCGTCGCGGGACACGGGCAGCGGCGTCCGGCCGGGCTTCGGCTCCAGCGTCGCCACCCAGAACGGCTGGTCCCGCATCGGCCGTTTCGTCATCGGGTCGATGACGGTGTTCGTCACTTCGATGGCCGTGCCGGTGCCGCTGGCGGTCGTGTAGTTGACGGTCCGCTTGGTCACTTCCGTGTGGCCGAGGCCGCCGAGTTGGACAGGCAGCATCTCCGCGAACGCCGGGTACTGCTTCAGCTTGTTGGCGTCGCGGCCGACGGACACCAGCAGCTTGCCGCCCCGCCGCACCCATTCCAGCAGCGCCTCCCGCTTGCGGGCGTAGGGCAGCGACTGCTGCGGGTCGAACAGTTGCTCCAGGAACCCCTGGCGGGAGTCGGCCGTCGGCAGCACCACCAAATCGGCCGCCTCGTAGGCGAACCAGTGGTCGGGCATCTCCGCCACCGAATCGAGGACGGCCGTTTCCACCCGCCCGCCCCGCAACCCGCCCCGGTTCGATTGGCCCGGTTGCACGATGCCGCGGTCGTCGTCCTTCAGGTCGAACCCGGACAGCTTCGAGCCGAGCGACAGGACGACGTACACCGACGGGTCGCGGAATTGGCTGCCGTCGATCTTCACCGGGTCCGAGATTTCGTCCGCCCGCTCGTCGCGGTTGTTGGTCATGACCGTCAAGGTGATCTCGCCGTTCGACCCGCCGGGGCGGGCGCAGGCGCGGAGCGGCAACTCGACCGGGAAGACGGTGGCGTTCACCGGGCGGGTGTTGTCGCGGGGGTCGGCCGGGTTGGGCACCGGGTTCGGATCGATGAGCGGCTCGCCGAGGGGGAAGTACGCGGTGTACCGCGTCTCGTCGGCGTCCCGCCCCTCGACGCGCAGCTTCATCTGCATCGTCTTGGCCGGATCCAGCTTGCGGAGGACTTTCAGCTCGAACGAGACCGGTGCCCACTGGCCCTTCTTCGCCACCGGCACCGACCGCTGCCCTTCGCCCTGTTCGTTCACGTACAGGCCGGGCTTGAACCCGACCTGCGCCTTCTCGATGGACACATACGGGCGAAGCTGAGCCGCCGCCGGTGCGACGGCGAGGAGAACGACCGCCGCCGCCGGCAGGAAACGCGAGTGCGACATGGGAACCCCAGCGGGTGGCGGGTCACGGTTTGTTGCCGGCGCAGGCGCACGGGGTGCGGAGGCACTTCGGGCAGCCGGGGCCGTACTTGCGGGCCACGGCGTCGTCCAGATCGATGCCGGCGCAGTTGGCCAGCGTCACCAGCCAGGCCAGCACGTCGGCGAACTCCAGCGCCTGCGCGTCCTTCGACTCGCCCCGCAGGGCGGCGGCCAGTTCGCCCACCTCGGCGGCGAACCACATGAAGGTGCCGTCGATGCCGCGCGCCGCATCCTTCGCCCCGAACAGGTCGCGGATCCGCTCTTGCAACTGGCCGAAGGTCATCGACATGCGGGGATTCTAGCACCGCCCCCGGCGTCAGGCCAACCGCCCGGAGTGTTACGCGACGGAAACACGGCGAGTTCGGAGCGGGACACGCTTCCAATTGAAGAGCGCCCGCAGAAGACGCAG
>JAYTTN010000515.1:0-18553 GCA_043745295.1 Fimbriiglobus sp.
CGCGTTCGCGGGGCGGCGCTTCGGTTCGTCGGAGGCGCACGCTTTCACCACCTTCACCAACTCGTCCGGCACGCCGAGTTCCCGCAACTCGTCGTCGGCGTCGGTGCCGGGGCCGATGTCCAGCTTGCCCGTCAGCATCTGGTACGCGATCACGCCGAGGGAGAACACGTCGTCCTGCGTCGTCGTCGGCAGCCCGGCCCGCTGCTGCTTGCTGGCGTAATGCAGGCTGTACGAACCTTGTAGTTGCGTCGGCAAGCGGCCCGTAACACGGTGGTATCCGCCCTGCGATTCCAGGCTCCGCTCGGTCTCGATGGCCGACCCGCCGAGGCCGAGGTCGGTGATCCGCAACCGACCGGCCGAGTCGAGCAGCACGTTCGCCGGCTTCAGGTCGCGGTGAACCAGCGGCGTCTTCTTCAGCGAATGCAGCGGCACCACGGCGGCCGTCAACTCGACCAGCAGCGCAACCGAGCGGGGCACCCGCTGAGGCACCGGTACGCCGGCCAGTTCGTGCATCACGTCTTCGAGGGTGCCGCCGTCGAGGAACTCGAACAGGATCCACGGATGTTCGCCGTCGAGGTCGTAGTCGAGGACCGGCACCACCCCCGCCGGCCAACCGTTGTCGTCGTCGTTCAGGCGGAGGGCCTGGGTCAGTTCGTGGCGGATGAGGTCGAGGCGGGCGGCCGGGTCGGTGCAGAACTTGACCGCCCCGAACTGGCGCGTGAGCAGGTTCCGCGCCTTCCACACCTCGCCGAACCCGCCCGACCCGACGGGGTCGATCAGCCGCCACTTGCCGGCCCGCCGGGACAGGTCGTCGCCGGGACGGAACTGGGGGGCCGTCGCCGGGTACAGCACGGCCAGTTTCTCCGGCGCGTCCAGGTCGAAGTCGTCCGGGACCGACTTGCCGCTCGGGTCGTCCTTCCGCCGCAAACTCCGCGTCACCGCCCCCGGCATCTGGGCGAAGTACAGTTCGGCTTCCTGTCGGAGCTTCGGGTTGTCGGGGAATGCCCGAACCAGTTCCGGGCGAACCGCCGCCACCACCTCGGCGGCGGTCATGCGGGCGATCCGCTCCACCTCCGCCCGCTCGTCCTGCTTCTTCTGCTTGCCGCGATACCGCTTCCACACGCCCTTGAAGAAGCCGACCACTTTGCCGGCCGCCGGGTGGATCGCCTCGGCAATGCTTTGCACGCCGAGTTCGGACAACTCGGCGATGAACGCGGACGCGAGCGGGAGCATGGCAAAGGTCTCTCGCCGGGCGGAGTGAACGACCGTCGGACAACGCGAATGGGCGCTCCTGGTGTTCGCCGGCCATCGCGTGACATTTTCGGAAGCGAGCGGAATTGTACCAAGAATCGAACCGGGCGGGTGACGTGGCCTGCTCGCCGATCGCGGCCGCCCGCGCCGCACCAGACGCGGGAACGGGTCCGTCGCGACGACGTGAGCGCCCACCGGCGGGTTCCACGGCACGCGCTCACCGTGTCGGCTTCACGGCGTGCTTGCCGTTTAGGTACTCGGCGCAGCGGGCGGCGGCTTGCTCCGGCGTCAGCCACTCGACCGACGCCAGTTGCCAGGTGCCGGCGAAATCCTTGCGGGTAAACGCAACCGCGACGTGAATGCCGGCCTTCTCGCCGTCCGGCGCGTAGTATTTGCCGGGTGGTGTGATCAGGTCCGCGCGAGTGTCGCCGACCAGCTCCGCGAACGGCAGCTTGCCGCCGTTGTTCTTCAGCAGCGCCGCGAGTTGCTTCTCGGTGACGGGCGTGCCGGGATACAGTTTCAGCGCTTCGGCGGGCGATTTGTATAGTGCGGCCTTGGCGAACCCACGATAGGCAAGGTGACAGTTGTCGCGGAGCGCAGCTTCTCCACTGTAAAGTCTGCTCTGCCAATTGTGGATGCTTCCGCCGGACTCGGCATCCTCCGCCGGACTCGGCCGTAGGAAGTGCGGAGCGTGTTTCTCCTTCGCCTTCTCGAACTTGGCGAGCAGTGGTTTCACTTGGTCCGCCGTGGCGAACTCGACTTTCGCCAAGTTCCAACGGTCGCCGTCCGCCTTCACCGGATTGTGCCGCCAGGTCACGAGGTAATGCCCGGTTCGGATCGGTTTGTCCGGCGGGCCGACGCCGTTGGCTGTGACGATCACGGCTTCCCCTTTGGCCAGGAACCGCGCGGCCTCGTCCAGCGGCCAGGGATTGGCGGCGAGCAACTTCTCCAACACGACCTTTGACACGTCGCCACGCCCGTCGAGTTCGAGCGAGTTGTAGAGCTTCGGGTTGTGGCGGAGGTCTTCCAGCACGCTAAACCGCGCACGAAACCACGGCGTGCCGAGATCACCCATGTGGCGGACCTCGTACAAGTCCGGCTCCAGGTCCGTCCGCTCCCACGTCGGCATCGGCTTGGCCGGCGGCTTGGGATCGGCCTTCGCCTTCGCCTCGGCCTTCGGGACCGCCGGCGGTTGCCCGCCGATGCCGACCGCGAGGCCGAACACCCCGACCGCCAGACCCGCCAGCACCGCCACCGACCGACCGATTCGAGAACTCGTCATGGCCGACACCTCCGTGAGTAGGGATGCGATTCCATCCGTCTGTAGGCCGTCGAGGGACACCGGCGGCGCGGCCATGAGCGGGGCGACGGCGACCAGCCCCGCCCCGACGATGCCCCGCGCCGCCAGCCGCTTCCGCAGCCGTTCCCGGCCCTGCTCCAGGCAGCTCTTCAACCGGTTCAGCGTCCAGCCGAGGTCCGCCGCGACTGCCGCCCGCGACCGCCCCTCCAGCGCGCACAGCACCAGCGGCACCCGGTACTTGTCCGGCAGGCGGGCGAGTTCGGCGTGCAGGGCGGCAGCGTTTTCGCCGTCCCCCTCCGGTCGCGCGACGGGATCGAAGAGGAGCGGTTCCGGCCGGCGGCGGGATCGCGCCTTGCCAGCCACCTTCACCGCCACGCCGTGCAGCCAGGCGGCGACGCGGGCCGGCTGCCGGATATGGCCGGCGTTGCGGGCGAACAGGAGGAATGTCACCTGGTAGGCGTCGTCGGCGTCGTGCGGGTTGCCGGCGACGGCGCGGCACACCCGCCACACTGGGCCGCCGTGCCGCAGCACCAGCGCGGCGAAGGCGTCGGCGTCACCGGAATCGACGTACCGGCGGACCAACTCGGCGTCGGGGGTGGCGGACGAGCGGAGCGTTTCGACCAGCGCGCGGGCGGATGTCATGGCGGGTGGGCCTCCGTTCCCTCAGAGTAGTGCCACGAGCGGGACAGGTGGCAGACCGATTTTTTCCGCCCGGCCGCTCGGACGCCGACACATCGCCGCGCGCCGGCGGCTTCCCGCGATATAATGGACCGGATCGATCCTCCGGCCCGGATTCCAGGATTCCGCGAATGGCACCGAACGGCACCGACGGACCCCCACCGCCGCCGCTACCCCCGACCACCCCCACCCAGGGTCCGGCCGCCCCGCCGCCGAAGCGGGCCGGGCTGCCGCAGGCGTGGTGGCTGGCCGTCGGCCTGCTCGTCGCCGCCGTCGTGTTCTTCCTCACCGTGGACACCACCCCGACCATTCTCCGCTCCGAGTTCTACGACCTGCTCGACGCCGGGCAGGTGAAGAAGGTGACGTTCGTCGGCAAGCAGCGGGTGGAGGGCGAGGTCCGCGACCCGCAGTCGGAGCCGGCCAAGGCGCTCAAGCTGTCCGCCGGCAAGTTCGTCACCAACCTGCCGCCCACGTCCCGCCAGGACGAGGTGGCGAACGACATCGAGGCCCGCGACGCCGCCGCGCGGAAGGCCCTGAAGGACGCCAACCCGGCCGACGCCACCAAGAAGATCGAAGTCGGCACCCCGGACGAGCCGCCGCAGTTCCTCGGCCCGCTCCTGTGGACGCTCGTCCCGCTGGTGGTGTTCGTCGCCTTCTTCGTGTTCGTCCTGCTGCCCCGCATCCGCGACTCCGGCGGCGGCGGGTTCCTGAACAACTACATCCGCAGTCCGGCCAAGAAGTACGAGCGGAACCGCGGGCGGATCACCTTCGAGGACGTGGCCGGCATGGAGCCGGCGAAGCGGGAGCTCCAGGAGATCGTGGACTTCCTGCGGAACCCCGACAAGTTCACCCGCCTGGGCGCGCAGGTGCCCAAGGGGGTGCTGCTGGTCGGCCCGCCCGGAACGGGGAAGACGCTGCTGGCGAAGGCCGTCGCCGGCGAGGCGAACGTGCCGTTCTACGCCATCAACGGCAGCGAGTTCATCCAGATGTTCGTCGGCGTCGGGGCCAGCCGCGTCCGCGACCTGTTCAAGACGGCGAAGGAGACCGCGCCCTGCGTCATCTTCATCGACGAGATCGACGCCGTCGGGCGGATGCGAGGCGCGGGCGTCGGCGGCGGGTCGGACGAGCGCGAGCAGACGCTGAACCAAATCCTGAGCGAGATGGACGGCTTCCAGCCGACGGAAACCGTCATCGTGCTGGCCGCCACCAACCGGCCGGACGTGCTGGACGCGGCGCTGCTGCGGCCGGGCCGGTTCGACCGGCACGTCACGGTGGACCGCCCGACCTGGCAGGGCCGGCTGGCCATTCTGAAGGTCCACACCAAGACCAAGCCGCTGGCCGACGCCGTGGACCTGGAGCGGATCGCGCGGGCGATGATCGGCATGAGCGGGGCCGACCTGCGGAACCTGTGCAACGAGGCGGCGCTGGTCGCCACCCGCGAGGGCAAGAACCAGATCGAGCAGGTGGACTTCGACACCGCGTCCGACCGGGTGCGACTGGGGGCCAAGCGGGAGGAGGCCTACGGGGACGACGAGAAGCGGCGGACGGCGTACCACGAGGCCGGGCACGCCCTGTGCGCCTGGCTGGAGCCGAAGGCCGACCCCCTCACCCGCGTCAGCATCGTCCCGCGCGGCCGCTCCGGCGGCGTCACCATGTTCGAGGTGAACGAGGATCGGATCGACATCTCGCTGAGCGAGATCACCGCCCGGCTGGTGGTGGCGATGGGCGGGCGGGCGGCCGACCGGCTGGTGTTCGGCGAGCCGATGAGCGGGGCCATTCAAGACCTGAAGCAGGCGACCCGCATGGCCCGCCTGATGGTGACGCAGTTCGGCATGTCCGACCGCCTCGGCCCGGTGTCGTACCGGAGCGGCGAGGAGCACGTCTTCCTGGGCAAGGAGATCATGGAGAGCCGGGACTTCAGCGAGGGCACGGCCCGCATCATCGACGAGGAGATCCAGCGCATCCTGACGGCCGCCGAGGCCCGCGCGACGGAGCTGTGTACCCGCAACCGGGCCGACCTCGACGCCATCGCCGCCGCGCTCTTGGTCCACGAGGAACTCGACCGCGAGGCGGTCGAGAAGCTGCTGCGAAAGGCCCCGCCGGCCCAGGGCGAGGAGCGCGCCAGCGACCCCGCTCAGGACGCCGTCAAGCCGATCCTGGCCTTCGGGGGGATGTGACCAGTGGCCATCTTCGCCGCGACCGGAGGGAGCGGGACACGGTGGCCCGCTCCCACCGGTCGCGGCGAAGATGTCGGCAGTCGTTGCTGGCTGGGAAAAGGGGGGCGAATATTCCGCCGAAAGTGGCCTACCCGTTCCGCCGGGGTGGGTTGCAAAATAGCGGAGTCGTCTTTCGCCGCGCCGGGTGCCGGTCCCGTCCCCGAAGTCCGTCGAATCGCCACGCCCTCTCCCACCTGCCAGGATGCGCCCGTCATGACCGCCGCCACCGCCGCCCCGCCCCGCCCGCCCAGGCCGGTCGAGCACGTCGAGTCCATCACCATCCGCTTCGTCGGCGACTCCGGCGACGGCATGCAGCTCGCCGGCACCCAGTTCACGAACACGTCGGCGCTGATCGGCAACGACATCGCCACCTTCCCCGACTTCCCCGCCGAGATTCGCGCCCCCGCCGGCACGCTGGCCGGCGTGTCCGGCTTCCAGGTCCACTTCAGCAGCGCCGAGATTCACACCCCCGGCGACATCCTGAACGCGATGGTGTGCATGAACCCGGCGGCGCTGAAGACGAACATCGGCGACCTGGAACTCGGCGGCCTGCTGATCGTCAACACCGACAGCTTCGGCGAGAGCGACCTGGCCAAGGCGAAGTACAAGACGAACCCGCTGGAGGACGGCAGCCTGGGCAAGTACCGGGTGGTCCGCGTGTCGATCTCCAAACTGAACCGCGAGGCGGTGAAGGGGTGCGGCCTGTCCCCCCGCGAGCAGGACCGGTGCAAGAACTTCTTCGCCCTCGGTCTGGTCTACTGGCTGTACGAGCGGCCGCTGGAATCGACGCTGAAGTGGATCGCCGACAAGTTCGGCCGCAAGCCCGAACTGCTGCCGGTCAAGGAGGCGAACACGGCCACCCTGAAGGCCGGGTACAACTACGGCGAGACGGTCGAGTTGCTGCCGGTGCAGTACCTGGTGGCGAAGGCCAAGATCGAACCGGGAACGTACCGCAAGATCACCGGCAACGAGGCCATCGCCCTCGGGCTGGTGGCCGCCGCCCACGCCGCCAACAAGACGCTGGTGTACAGCGGCTACCCGATCACCCCGGCCAGCAGCGTGCTGGAACAACTGGCCGACATGAAGCGGCACGGCGTGAAGACGCTGCAAGCCGAGGACGAGATCGCCGCCTGCGGGGTGGCCATCGGGGCCAGCTTCGGCGGGGCCATCGGCGTGACGGGCACCAGCGGGCCGGGCATCTGCCTGAAGAGTGAAGCCATCAACCTGGCGGTGATGACCGAACTGCCGCTGGTGATCCTGGACGTGCAGCGGGGCGGGCCGAGTACCGGCCTGCCCACCAAGACCGAGCAGGCCGACCTCTTGCAAGCCATGTTCGGCCGCAACGGCGAAAGCCCGGTGTGCATCATCGCCCCGCAGTCGCCGACCGACTGCTTCGACATGGCCTACGAGGCCGTCCGCATCGCCACCCAGTTCATGTGCCCGGTGTTCCTGCTGAGCGACGGCTACCTGGCGAACGGGGCCGAGCCGTGGAAGATCCCGGACATGTCGAAGTACCCCGGCATCGAGATCGTCCACCCGACCGGGCCGAACTCGGACGGCACGCAGTTTCACGAGGCGGCCGACGGCGTGGGCGGCAAGTACCTGCCGTACAAGCGGAACGAGCTGCTCGTCCGCCCGTGGGCGATCCCCGGCACGCCCGGCCTGGAACACCGCATCGGCGGCATCGAGAAGCAGGACACCACCGGCAACATCAACTACGAGCCGGCCAACCACGAGCACATGACGCACGTCCGCTGGCGGAAGATCGAGAACATCGCCACCACCATCCCGGACCTGGAGGTCCACGGCACGGACGACGCGGAGCTGCTGGTCATCGGCTGGGGCGGCACCTACGGCAGCATCACCACCGCCGTGGAGCGGGCGCAGCGGAAGGGGCTGAGCGTGGCGCGGGCGCACCTGCGGTACCTGAACCCGATGCCGGCCAACACCGAGGCGGTGCTGAAGCGGTTCAAGTACGTCCTGGTACCGGAACTGAACAGCGGGCAACTCTGCTGGCTGCTCCGGGCCAAGTACCTGGTCCCCGCGCGGGGCCTGAACAAGGTGCAGGGCCGCCCGTTCCTCATCAGCGAGATCGAGGCCGCGATTGCGGACGTGCTGAAAGGTTAACCGCGAGGCATCGCCGAGCGTGTTACGCAGACCCAGGGCTTACGCCCTGGGCTATTGGATGCCGCCCCTTCGGGGCTTCAGATCAAACGAAGACGCAGACAAGAACACCCTCTCCCACCCCGAGTCCCTCCCAATGGCTGCCACTGCCACCGCCCTGCCCACCCTGACCGCGAAAGACTTGGCCACTGACCAGGAGGTCCGCTGGTGCCCCGGCTGCGGGGACTACTCCATCCTGGCCCAGATGCGGAAGGCCCTCACCGGCGTCGGCGTCAAGAAGGAGAACATGGCGTTCGTGTCCGGCATCGGCTGCTCCAGCCGCTTCCCGTACTACATGAACACCTACGGCTTCCACACCATCCACGGTCGCGCCCCCACGTTCGCCACCGGCCTGCGGCTGGCCAACCCGGACCTGCAAATCTGGATGGTGACGGGCGACGGCGACGGCCTGAGCATCGGCGGCAACCACCTGCTGCACGTCATCCGCCGCAACATCGACATCAAGATCCTGCTGTTCAACAACGAGATCTACGGGCTGACGAAGGGGCAGTATTCGCCCACGTCCCGCATGGGCACCAAGACCAAGACCAGCCCGACCGGGTCGATGGAACAGCCGTCCCGCCCGCTGACGGTGGCGCTGGCCGCCGAGGGCACGTTCATCGCCCGCACCGTGGACGTGGACGTGCAGCACCTGACGATGGTCCTGCAACGGGCCGCCGCCCACAAGGGCACCGCGTTCGTCGAGATCTACCAGAACTGCAAGATCTTCAACGACGGCGTGTTCGACTACGCCACGGACAAGAGCGTGAAGGCCGACAACATCCTGTACCTGGAACACGGCAAGCCGATGATCTTCGGCAAGAACCGGGACAAGGGCATCCGCCTGAACGGGCTGCGACCGGAGGTGGTGCTGGTGGGCAAGGACTGCGGGCCGGACGACCTGCTGATGCACGACGAGAGCTGCGCCGACCCGACGCTGGCGTTCCTGCTGAGCCGCATGACCGGGCCGGACTTCCCGGAGCCGGTCGGCGTCATCCGCAACGTCCGCAAGCCGTGCTACGAGGAGCTGCTGGCGGCCGCAACCCAGGCGGAGATCGCCAAGAAGGGCAAGGGCACCACGGCCGACCTCTTCAAGGCCGAGGACATCTGGACGGTGAGCTGAGTGGCATCCGATCCGAGCCGGAAGCGTGAGCGACGGGGTCGAATGAAGACCGTCGCTCACGCTTCCGGCTCGGATCGAAGCACTCCCCTGGCGGGCGCGGCTCGCATGCGCATCACTTCTTCTCCGGCTCCTTCGGGAAGCCGACCAGTTCGACGTGCGCGCCCTTGCGGAACTCCTCCAGCTTCGGGTTCCGGTCGATGTCCGACTTGGCCACCGCCAGCACCAGTTTGGCCGGCAGTTGCGGCTTCGCCGGGGCCGCATCCTTCGCGTCACCTAGCTCAATCCGGAATCCCGCCAGGAAGTCGAGTGACCGCTTCGCCTTGTCCACATCGCCGAGTTGCAACGCCGCCTTCGCCAACGACTGATGTGCAGTGCGGAGGAAGGTGAGGTGTTCCTGCATCGACTTGCGAGACTCGGCTTCCGAAACGCCGGCGAATGGGATGAAGCGCGAGCGGCCGGGCACGAGGAAGCGGGCCAACCCTTTCTCGAACGACTCCAACGACTCCTTGTACTTCCCCTGCTTGAGATGCAACTCGCCTAGTGTGACGGCTTGCAACTCGACCTCCGAGAAGCTTGTCTTCGTCGTTGAAGCCAGGGTCTGGCTCGCCTTCGCGCCGGGCACCTCGTCGAACGTGACAACCACCCACACCCAGTCGTTCTTGTCCAGGTTGCGGACGTTCTTGGCGTGGGCGTGGAGTTGGGCCGTCAGCAGTTCGCGCAGGTCGCCGGGCTTGCACATGACCGCGCGGGGCTTCTTCGGGTCGATGGCCACCGGCTTCACGTCCGGCAGCTTCTCGCCGCGCACGTCGGCCCGGATGCGGTCCCAGTCCGACACCGGCTTCAACGTGGCGCTCGTCACGGTCCCGCTCATGTGGCACTTGGTGCAATCGTTCACGACGGCCGGGTCCACGCCCTTGTGCGCCGCCTTCGCTTCGTTGTGACAGCCGTTGCAGGTGCTGCCGAGGCCGAGGTTCTTGTCCGCGCTGCCGACGCTCAACCCGTGGCCGAATTGCATCTCCTCCTTGGGCACCCGCAGGGTGAACACGACGCCGCTGCCCTTCAGGTACACGCCGTCGAACGGCCCGACCGCCTGCGACACATGCTTGCCGATCGGGACTGCCGTGAGCTTGGCCGTCCAGTCCGGTTGCGGGGCGAACCCGGTGATCCCCCCCGGCTGGCCGCCCGGCCACCCGCTGGGCCACCCGCCACCGCCACCCGGCAACCTGCCCGTGCTGCCCATCATGTACGGCTGCAACGGCTCCGCCAGTTGGCTCGTGACGTGGTCGAACCCGAACGCCTTGTTCAGCAGCCGGCGGAGGACTTCGATGTCCTCGGTGCGTTCCTCGGCGTGGCGGACGGCGATCCGCTCGGCGATCCGCTGCCGCGCGAGCAGGGCGTCCATTTCCTCGACGACTTCCTTCGTCTGGCCGAACAGCGGGGCGGCGGCGAACAGGGTGATGAGCGTGGCGAACCGGATCACGGCTGGCCTCCTTTGGGTTTGGCGGCGAACACGACGTTGTAAAGGGCCGTGTTCGTCCGCTCGGATTCCTGGAACTGCCTGGCGGTGACGGTCTCGAACTCGCGGAGCTTCGCGGCGAGTTCGGCCAGTTGCGTCTTCCGTTCGCCGTCCCGGTCATTCACGTCGCGGGCGAGGGTGAGCAGCAAGTCCTGCAAATCGGCGTGCTTGGCGTTCGACTCCCGGAGCAGGACGAACAGCTTCCGCTGTTCGTCGAGCAACTCGGCGACGCGCGGGTCGGGCTTCGGCTCGGGGGCGACGGCTGCGACCGGCTCCGCCGGCGTGCCCCAGCGGACTTCAATCTTCGGGATGAGTGCGAAGAACAGCACCCCGGCCGCGAGCGCCGAAACGCCAGCGGCGACCCGCTTCCACCGCCGGGCCGACCGCGCTTGCGCTTCCAGGGCGGCGCGGTAAATGGCGGCCACGTCCACCGGTGGCAGCGGCGGCACCGGCACGGCGTCGAGCGCGCGGCGGACATCGGGGAAATCGTCGCGCATGGGGAGGCCCAGTTTCAAATAAGAGGAACACGGATGAAGAGGATGAAAGGCAGGATCAAAGCCGGGATCAAACCAGGCATTTGTTCTGTCGGATCCTCTTCATCCCGGCTTTGATCCGTGTCATCCGTGTCCCTCTTATTGAGTTCGTTTCGTCACTCGAACTTCGCCACCAGCACCACTTCCAACTGCTTCATCGCCGCGGCGAAGCGGGACTTCAGCGTCGTGGCGGCCACGCCGAGCAGTCGGCCCATCGCCTCGAAGCTCATGTCCTCGTAGTGGCGCAGCACCACCACTTCCCGCAGGTGCGCTGGCAGATCGGCGACGGCGGCGGCCACCACCTCGGCCGTCTCGCGGTGTTCGTAGCCGGCGTCGCCGACGCCCGGCGGGTCCATCTCGGCCGTCAGCGGCACGGCCGGTTTGCGGGCCTTGCTCCGCGCCGCGTCGCGGCACAGGTTCAGCGCGATCTGGTACAGCCACGTCTTGAACTGCCCGCCGTCGCGGTACTTCGCCCCCGCGCGGAACAGCCGGAGGAACACCTCTTGCGTGATGTCGGCGGCGGTGTGCACGTCGAACGTTAGCCGGTAGACGAACCGGCCGAGGGAGCCCTCCCAGGCGCGGACGATCTCCTCGAACGCGGAGCGGTCGCCGGCCGCCCACCGCCGCATCCGGTCGCCGTCGGGGTCCGCAGGGCCGTCGTGCATCGTTACCCATTCAACGCCGGGCCGGGCCGAACCGACGAAGGGAATCTATACCACTCCTCATGAAACCGCGCGTCATCCTCGGCCCCGCGCCGATGCGGGACATCCCGCACACCTACGTTCCCGTACTCGAACCCCGGTTCGAGGTGGTCTACCCCGCCCGCAAGGCGCAGATGACCGAGGCCGAGTTGCTGGCGCAGCTCCCCGGCTGCGTGGCCAGCCTCGCCGGGTCCGAGCCGTACACGCGGACGGTGATCGAGGTGGCCGCCGCCGCCGGACTGAAGGTGATCGCCCGCGCCGGCGTCGGGTACGACGGCATCGACGTGCAGGCCGCCACCGACAACAACGTGCTGGTGACTTACGCGCCGGGGTCGAATCACGAAGCGGTCGGCGAACACGCGCTGCTGCTCATGCTCGCACTCAGCAAAGACTTGTTGATGCAGCACCGCGAGACGCTCGCCGGGCGGTGGCCGCGGATCGCGCAACAACCCCTGCGCGGTCGGACGCTGGGGCTGATCGGCCTCGGTCGCACGGGGAAAGCCGTCGCCACCCGCGCACTGGCCTTCGGCATGACGGTGATCGCCGCCGACCCGTATGTCGATGACACGTTCGCCAAGGCGCACAACGTCCGGCTGACTTCGCACGACGACGTGTTCCGCACCGCCGACATCGTGAGTTTGCACGTCCCGCTGACGCCGGAGACGCGAAACCTGATGAACGCTGGGACGCTCGCGCTCATGAAGCCGACGGCGTACCTCGTGAACACCTCGCGCGGCGAGGTGGTGAACGAGCCGGACCTGTTCGCGGCGCTGTCGGCGAAGACGATCGCCGCCGCCGGGCTGGACGTGTTCGAGCACGAACCGCTCGTCGGCAGCCCGCTGCAAACGCTGGACAACGTCATCTTGACGGCCCACACCGCCGGCGTGGACCTCCGCAGCCGCGAGGACATGGCCCACTTCGCGGCCCAGGCGATCGCCAAGCTCTTCGACGGCGAATGGCCGGCCGAGTGGGTCGTGAACCCGGAGTTGAAGGCGACGTGGTGGGAGACTTTCGGTGAACATGGGGCGTAAGCCCAGTGCCGTCCACATCATCCGCAAGTCGAAATCCCGCCGGGTGGCCTTGAGTTCTTCACCGCGGAGCGGTGCCGGAATGTAGCCAGGGGTGAAACCCCTGGTGCCACGTTTCGCCGGGAATTCTTCGCATCCCGGCGGGATGCCGGAGATCCGCCACCCCTCCGGGGTAGAGAGATTTTTCCCGCCGATTTCCAGGGGTTACGCTCGCTGCGCTCGCTCACCCCTGGCTACATTCCGCCACGCCTCCGGCGTGAAGACCGGTCCAGAAGTCCGGCCCGACCACTTCCGCCGGCCCGCTGTCCAACCCTTCGTGTACGAGTGCGAGCAGCCGCACCCGGAGCTTCTCCGCGTCCTCGTCGGGCAGTTCTCCGAACGGCGAGTCCGCTTCCCGATCCCGTTCGGTCAGGAGTTGAACATACCCCTCGACTGACGCGATGCCTTCGGCCTTCGCGCCGCGCTCGAGCGTGTCCCGGAGTTCGTCCGGCAGGGTAACGGTTGCCATGAGGTTTCTCCCCGTTAGCTCAGGCTCAGTGGGCCGGCCCCGCAGAAGTCGGGGTTGCCGAACGTCTTGATGCGGTGGCCGAAGGCGTGCGCGAGGGCCAGCAGCAGGCGGTTGTGCGGCACCCCGCCCTTGGCCTGCTTCAGCGACCGGCCCGTCTTGAAATCCAGCCCGCCCCCGAGCAGAACGAACGGGATGTTGTTCAGCGTGTGCGTGTTGCCCGCGCCGAGTTCGTTGGTCCAGACGATGGTGGTGTTGTCCAGCAGGCTGCCCGTGCCGCCCGGTTCCGGCGTGTCGGCCAGCTTCTTCGCCAGGTACGCGATCTGCTCGGCGTACCACTTGTTGATCTTCGTCAGCTTCTCCATCGCCTTCTCGTTGCTGTCCGGCTCGTGGGATAGCTCGTGGTGCCCCTGGTCGATGCCCAGCCACTTCATCTTGGCCCCGCCGACCGAGTGCGTGAACTGGAACGTGGCGACGCGGGCGAAGTCGGCGGCCAGGCTGTGGACGAGCAGGTCCATCTGCATCCGCGTCAGCTTCGGCATGTTGTCGTTCTCTTCCTTCACGCCGGGGTCCAGCTTCGGCACCGGGTGGCCCACATCGACCGTCTTCGCCGCCTTTAACTCCTGCTCCATTTCGCGGACGAAGGTGGCGTGTTCGTCGAGCAACTTGCGGTCGTCCGACGACACCGCCGCACCCACCTTCTTCAGGTCGGCGGCCACGTCGTCCAGAATGCTGGCCAGCACCTCGCGGTTCTTACTGTTGCCGTACAGCTTGGCGAACATCTGGTACGGGTCGTCGATGGGGGCGAGCGGCTTGTTCGCGCCGGCGTAGCTCATGCGGGTCCAGGTGTCGGCCCGGTCGGGCACCATCACGCCGGTTTCCAGCGACCCGAAGCGGGTGCGGGTGGCCGCGTCTTTCTGGAGGAACTTCTTCAACTCCTGATCGATGGAAATGCCGCTCGACCACCCGGCCGGGGTGTCCGACCCGCCCTGGATGTTGCCGGGGAACAGTTCCGTGCCCGTCAGCAGGCAGCCGATGCCCCGCATGTGCGCGTCGCCGTCGCCCCGCACTTTGTCGCACACGCCGTGCAGCGTCAGCAACTTCGACTGGAACGGCTCGAACGGCGACATCGACTCCTTGAGCGCGAACTTGTCCCCCTCCTCGTCCGGCCAGAACGTCTTCGGCACCACGCCGTTCGGGGTGAAGACGACGATCAGCCGCTGCTTCCGCTGGCTCTGGTTGGCGAACGCGAGGCTGGGCAGGTTGCAGACGAACGGCAGGCTGGCGGCCCCGAGGCCGAGGTCGCGGAGGAAGGTGCGGCGGGAGGCGGGCATGGGCGGCGGCTCCGGGCGATGCGAATGGCGAACCGACGCGAGGTCGTGCAGTTACATGGTAGGAGTCTCGAGTATTCGGCGTCCCCCGTTTCCTGTCACGGAGAGCCAGACACTGGCCGCCGCCGCGCCATTTCCGACGCCGACTGGGACCGCGTGAAGCCCCGCTGACGCCGCCCGTCACGCCGGCACTTCCAGCAGCTCCAGCGGCGCGTTCAGGTAGATCAGCGCCCCGGTTTCGGACCACTGGTCGAGGTGATCGACGCCGGCGTCCACCCGCTGGTACGCGCCCGGCCCCATCATCACGCCGCCCACGCGGAAGCTGCCCTCCAGGACGACGCACTCCTCCGCCGCCGCGTGCGGGTGGTGGGGCAGGCACGCGCCGGGCGCGACCCGCATCAGACACGCGAACCGCTTGAGGGCGTGGTCGATGTGCAGCACCCGCACCGAAATGCCCGGATACGGCGTCGGGCGGAATCCGCCGTCGTCCGGCTGACGAATGACATGTCCGGCGGGGAGTGGCGGGGCGATGGCGACCAGTAATCGGTCCTTCAGTGCCGGCGGCGGGGTCACGGGTGGGCTATCCTCCGCCAGCGCGAGGACGGCCAGCTCCCACACGGCCAGTTCCGCGCAGGACTCCGGCCGGGCGTCGAAGGCGGCGCGCTCGTCGGCCGGGAGCGCGCCGGCGGCGGCCAGCGCGGACAGTTCGTCCAGCCATTCTGCGGAAACGGCGGTCATTCCGGCGCACCTTCGGGGGCGTAGTCGGAGAAGCGGTCGCGGAGCCGGGCCATGCCCAGCCGGATCCGCGTCTTGACGGTGCCGAGTGGTACGCCCAGTCTGGCCGCGATTCGCTCGTGCGTCAACCCTTCATAGAACGCCAAGCGGAGCGGCGCGGCCTGTTCCGGCGGTAGCCCGCCCAGCGCCGCCGACACCCGCCCGGCCGTTTCGGTCGCCTGCAACCCGGCCGTCGGGTCGGTCGCTGTCGGCACCTCCGGCGACTGTTCGGTCGCCGTCGCCGACCGCTTCCGCAGCCGGTCGGTGGCGCGGGAGCGGGCGATCATCAGCACCCAGCCGAGCGGCACCGACCGCGCGCGGTCGAACCGCGCGGCCTGATTCCACACCTGGAGGAACGTTTCCTGGAGTACGTCCTCGGCGTCGGGGCGGTTTCGCAATACCCGGATTAAAAGGCCGAGCGCGCGGGGCGCGAGGCGGTCGTACAGCGCCGCGAACGCGGCGGCATCCCGGTCGCCGGCGATCCGGCCGATCAAGTCGGCGTCGGTCGCGGTGTCGCTCATCGCCCGCCTCCCACGCAATGTCCACTCCCATCTTATTCGTCGCCGGCGGGTGGGAAGGTTCGGAATTTTTCCCGGCTGCGAATCCCGCCGGACGACGACCGCGTAGATTGGGAACACCGGGGGCGACCCGGTGCGGTTCCCGGTACGCAGCGAGGAGCGGACACATGAGCAAGCATTTCCTGACCGCCGTGGCGGTCGCGGCGCTGGCCGTCGGCGGGGCGCGGGGGCAAGACCCGCAGCCCCTGGCGCGGGCCGAACTGGACAAGCGGGCGAAGAAGGTCGCCTACGACGCGGTGGACATCGGCGTCGCCCTGTTCAACGCCGGCGAGCGGTCGCCGACGCCGCAGGTGAACTACGAGGGCACCGCCCGGCTGTACGAGGGCACCCTGCTCGCCCTGGTGCCGATGCTCGACCACCGGCCGGACACGGTCAAGGGGATCCAGACCGCCCTGGACAAGTCGCGGCTGATGGCCAAGGCCCAGGACCGCGCGTTCGCCCTCCGCGAGGGGCTGGACGAGGTGATGAAAGTCGGGGCCAAGACGATCGCCCTGTGGGACCGCCTCGGCGGGGAGAAGGCGGTGGCGGCGGTCGCGAAAGAGTTCATCGCGACCGCCCTCAAGAACCCGAAAGTGAACTTCCTCCGGAACGACAAGTACAAGGCCGATGCCAAGTGGATCGCCGAACAGGAACACCTGCTGGTCGAGATGATCTCCGCGAACACCGGCGGGCCGCTGAAGTACACCGGGCGGGCGATGAAGGAGGTCCACGCCGGGATGAAGATCACCGAGGACGAGTTCGCCGCCATGGCCGACGACTTGGTCGTCACCCTGGAGAAGTTCAAGGTGCCGCGGGCGGAGATCGGCGAACTGCTGAAGATCGTCGCGTCCACGAAGGACGCCATCGTCGAAGGGAAGAAGTGACGGGCGGAAACAAGACTGTGCGACAGCCCGAAGTCCGCTCGAAAGGACGTGTTTCGCCGACGGGCGGCGGCGGAGAGGCGAGCCGCGCGCCGGTTCGCAACGGCGTATCGCCGTCGCGTCGGGTGGCCCGTTTCGCCCGTATCATGCCCGGGACACGCCGCCGAGCCGCCCCATGACCGTCGATCCGTCGCTCCGTGCCAAACTCGACCCGTTCTACGCCACCGTGGAAGGGGTGCTGATCGGCCAGCGGCCGCTGCTCGACCGGCTGCTCATGGCCGTCCTGACCGACGGGCACGTCCTATTGGAAGGGGTGCCGGGGCTGGCCAAGACGCTCGCCCTCCGCACCGTCGCGGCCGCCCTGGAGCTGAAGTTCCAGCGCATCCAGTTCACCCCGGACCTGCTGCCGGCGGACGTGATCGGCACGCAGATTTACAACCCCCGCACCGGCGAGTTCAGCGTCAAGCAGGGGCCGGTGTTCGCCAACGTCGTGCTGGCCGACGAGATCAACCGCGCGCCGGCGAAGGTGCAGTCGGCCCTGCTGGAGGCCATGCAGGAACGGCAAGTCACCATCGGCGACACGACGTATCCCCTGCCCCGCCCGTTCTTCGTGCTGGCCACGCAGAACCCCATCGAGCAGGAAGGGACGTACCCGCTGCCGGAGGCGCAGGTGGACCGCTTCATGCTGAAGGTGCTGATCGACTACCCGAAGCGGGACGACGAGCTGGCCATCCTCGACCGCATGGGCAGCGTGGACGCCAGGACCGACGTGGCCGGCGTGCTGTCGGCGGCCGACATCGCCGAGTTGCGGGCGGCGGTGGACGCCACGCACATGGACCCGAAGGTGAAGGGCTATCTGGTGGACGTGGTCCGCGCCACCCGTCACCCGGCCGACTACGGGCTGGAACTGGCGGGCCTGATCCAGTGCGGGGCCAGCCCCCGCGCGGTGCTGGCTCTCGGCCGCGCGTCGAAGGCGCGGGCGTTCCTGGTCGGCCGCACTTACGTCACCCCGGAGGACGTGAAGGCGACCGCGCCGGACGTGCTGCGGCACCGCGTCATTTTGTCCTACGAGGCCGAGGCCGAGGAGTTGAAGGCCGACGCCGTGGTGAAGCGGGTGCTGGACGGCCTGCCGGTGCCGTGACGAGGGGTTGTCGGTCTTGACCGCGGAGCGGTGGCTGCCGGTAGCCAGGGGTGACAAGCGAACGAAGGTTTCCAGGGGTTCCGCGAGCTGCGCTCGCCAGTCACCCCTGGCTACCGGCAACCGCACCTCCGGTGCGAATTCCGAAACCCGTTCCGCGAATCTCTCTAAACCCGGAACTTGGAACCTGAAACGCGGGAGTTACACCCCCATCGCCGTGCGGATGGCGGGTCGCAGCTTCGCCACGGCGCGCCCCCGGTGGCTGAGGGCGTGCTTCACGGTCGCGCTCAACTCGCCGAACGTGGCGTGGTACTCCGGGATCGCGAACAGCGGGTCGTAGCCGAAGCCGCCGGTGCCCCGCGCCTCCGTACCGATCACTCCCCAGCACCGGCCCTCGGCCGTGGCGATCACCTCGCCGGCCGGGTTCGCCAGCACCACCGCACTGACGTAGTACGCGACCCGCTCGTCGCCCGTCTTGCCGGCCAGCGCCGCCAGCATCTTGGCGTTGTTGGCCGCGTCGTTGCCGTGCTCCCCGGCGTACCGCGCGGAGTAAACCCCCGGCGCGCCGCCGAGCGCCGGCACGCACAGCCCGCTGTCCTCGCCCAGCACCCACTCGCCGAGGACCGGGGCCAGTTGCGTCGCCTTCAGCCAGGCGTTGCCCTCGAAGGTGTCGGCCGTCTCGTCCACCTCCGGCGCGGCCGGGTACGGCGACAGGTCGGTCAACTCGACCGCCAAGTCGCCGAGCAACTCCAGCAGTTCGCCGAGTTTCTTCTTGTTCCGGCTGCCGAGAACCAACCGCCGCATGGGTGCGCCTCCGAGGGGTTTCGTTAGCCCGCCGCGCCAGCAAGGGGCCAACCC
>JAYTTN010000516.1:0-1326 GCA_043745295.1 Fimbriiglobus sp.
TTCGCGTTGCAACTCGAGTCCGCCGGCGGCGAGTTGACGCCGCGCACCGCCGACCTGTCGCCGCAGTACCGCGTGATCATCGACACCCGGCCGCCGCTAGTCCGGGCCGCCCGCACCGGCAAGACGGGCGTCGAGTGGGAGGCGGTCGATGAGAACCTCGCGGCCAACGGCGTCCGCATCGAGGCGAAGTGGGTCCGCGACTCGTCGAACCCCGACGCCAACCTCGACGGTGCCAAGTACGTCACCGTCAGCCCCCGCGGCTTCAGCCCCAAGGCCGTCGATAGCTACACCTGGACCGAGCTGCGGCCCGGCGACGTGCTCGACATTCGCGTCGTCGCCAAGGACAAGGCCAACCACGAGACGGCGACGCCGCCGATTCGCTTGCCGGGCGACGGCGAGGGGCCGGGACTCGCCGCCGCCCGGCCGGGGTCCGGCTTCGGCGGGACTTCCGACGCCGGCAGTGAGCGGCGCACGGGGGCCGGGTCGAAGGACTACTCGAACACGCGCAACCTGACGATCACGTCGAAGCTGCAGAAGGTCACGCGCTCGGGTGTCGCGTTGTCGCACCTGTGGATGCGCGACGCCTCGCAGAAGTGGGTCAAGGTCAAGGACAAGGCCGAGTCGATCGTCGAGGAGACGCCGAACCCCAAGATCGTCTGGCCGCACACCGTCGAGAAGGACGGCGAGTACGGCTTCATCGTCATCCCCGAGAACGCCGCCGGCAAGCGCGACGCCGACCCGCGGCCCGGCGACCCGGCGCAGTTCCTCATCGAAGTCGATACCGAGTTGCCGCAGGCGAGCATCACCGACGCCCGCGTCTCCGGCACGAGCGACCCGCGCGTCGAGATCGCCTGGAGTGCGCGCGACAACAACTTCGACTCGACGCCGATCGTCCTGGAGTACGCGCCGACGGCGACGGCGTCGGAGGCCGAGTGGAGGCCGGTCCACGCCGGGCGGCTGCCGAACACCGGCAAGTTCACCTGGTTCGTGACCGACACGAAAGTCTGGCAGTTCTTCCTGCGCATCCGGGCGACCGACCTGGCCGGCAACGAGACCAAGACGCCCTACGGCAAGAAGGTCATCGTAGACCTCGACACCCCGAAGGCGACGATCGAGAAGATCGCCGGCAACGGCCCGCCGTCGAAGGTGCAGCAGCAAGGCGCGCCGCCGGTGGTCAACACCGACAACAAGGAGCCGGCGCTGTTCCCCCCCGGCAAGCCGGTCGCCGAGCCGGCCGCGCCCCCCGCGACGCCCGCCGCCCCGGCGCTGCCGGGGACGCCCGTCACCCCGGTGACACCGCCGGCCGCGCCGGTGCCGTCGGGCACG
>JAYTTN010000517.1:0-4864 GCA_043745295.1 Fimbriiglobus sp.
GCCGGGGAGGCCCGACACCACACGCCGTCGGGCCTCCCCGGCCTTCGGCCGGCTCGACCGCGACCTACAACGGTGTCTTTGGCGCTAGCCGTCTTGGCCTTCTTCCACTTTCGCCTCCGCGGCCAGCTTGGCCATGGTGGCGATCTTGTCGCCGGCGGCGGGCGTCATCACCTTCACGCCCTGGGTGTTGCGGCCCACGAGTCGGATGTCGTCGGCCTTCGTCCGCACCACCATGCCCTGCGCGGTGATGACCATGATCTCGTCGCCGAGGCGGACGGCGGCGATGCCCACCACCGGGCCGTTCTTGGCCGTCACCTTCACGTCCTTCACGCCTTTGCCGCCCCGCCGCTGCTTGCGGTATCGCATGGCCGACTTGTCGGCCTCGGCCGGTTCGCCGTCCGGGTCGGAAGGCGCGTCCTCGCGGTCGCGGCTCGGCGCGGCGGGTTCGACGGCGGTACTCGGTTCGGCGGCTTCGTCCTCGCCGTCGTCGGTCGCCTCGCCGACGGTGTTGGCCCCGAACGGCGTCCGCTTGCCGTACCCGTTCTCGCACAGCGTCAGCAGGAACCCGTCCGGGTCGGCGACCACCATGCCGACGAGGGCGTCGTCCTTCGACTTGTTCAGTTTGATGCCGTACACGCCGGTCGCGCCCCGGCCCATGCTCCGCGCGTCCGACTCGCCGAAGCGGATGGCCATGCCCAGGCGGGTACTCAACACCACCTCGTCGCCCGGCTTGGTCAGGCACACGTCGATGAGCGTGTCGCCCTCTTCCAGGTTGATGCCAATAATACCACCCTGGCGCGGTCGGCTGTACTCCATCAGGCTCGTCTTCTTGACGAGACCTTGCCGGGTGGCCATGAGGAGGTAACACCCCTCGGTGAACTCCCGCACCGGGATGACGCTGGCGATCTTCTCGTCCTCCTTCAGTTGAAGGACGTTGGCGATGCTGCGGCCGGCGGAGGTGCGGGTCGCCTCCGGGATGCGGTACACCTTCAGCCAGTAGCACTGCCCCTTGTCGGTGAAGCACAGCAGGAAGGACTTCGTCGTCGCCGTGAAGAAGTGCCGGATGAAGTCGTTGTCGCGCAGCCCGCCCTGCACGCCCTTGCCGCCGCGGCCCTGCACCCGGTACGTCTCGACGGGCAGCCGCTTGATGAACCCCTCGTGGGACAGCATCACCACCGCCGGCTCGTCGAGGATCAAGTCCTCCATCTCCACGTCGCCGCCGTCGTCGCTGATCTCGGTCAGGCGGGCGGTGCCGTACTTGTCCTTGATGGTCAGCAGGTCGGCGCGGATGATCGCGTTCACCTTCGCCGGGTCGGACAGGATGTCGTCGTACCCGCGGATCTGGTCGCGGATCTGGTTGTATTCCTTGAGGATTTCGTCCCGTTCCAGGTTGGCCAACTGGCCGAGTTGCATCCGCAGGATGGCCTCGGCTTGCAACTCCGTCATCGCGTAGAACTCTTTGATGTCGATGTCCGATTTCAGCGTGTCGAAGGCCACCTGCCCGATGGCCTCGATCAGCCGGGCGATTGGCACCTGCATGGCTTGCAGTTGCACCTTCGCCTCGGCCCGCGACGGCGACTTGCGGATCGTCTGGATGACCAAGTCCAGCGACGAGATGGCGATCAACTGCCCTTCCAGGATGTGCCCGCGCCGCTTCGCCTCCCTCAGCAAGTATTGCGTCCGCCGGCGGATGACCACGATCCGGTGATCGAGGTACTTCTGCATCATCGCCTTGAGCGTCAGGAACTCGGGCCGGCCGTCCACCAGCGCCAGCATGGCCACGCTCACCGTCTTCTGCGCGTTGCTCAGTTGGTAAATCTGGTTCAGCGCCAGGTGCGGGTCGGTCCCCTTCTTCAGTTCCACCACCAGCCGCACCGGCTCGCCCGTCCGCGCGCTGGACTCGTCGCGCACGCCGGTCGCGCCCTCGATGCGGCCGTCCTTGATGAGCTGGCCGATGTCCGCCGCCAGCTTGTTCCGCGTCACCTCGAACGGCACTTCCTTGATGATGATGACCGGCGTCCGCCCCTTCGCCTCCTCGGTGATGTCGGCCCGCGCCCGCAGGGTGATGCGGCTCCGCTGCCCCTGGTACGCCTGGTACAGCCCGGCCCGGCCCATGACGATGCCGCCGGTCGGGAAGTCCGGGCCGGGGACGATCTGGAGCAGCTCGCCGAGCGACGTTTCCGGCTCGTCGATCAGCCGCACCAGCCCGTCGCAGATTTCGCGGAGGTTGTGCGGCGGGATGTCGGTGGCCATGCCGACGGCGATGCCGACCGCGCCGTTCACCAGCAGGTTCGGGAACTTGCCCGGCAGGACCAGCGGTTCCTGGTACTTGCCGTCGTAGTTGTCGATGAAATCGACGGTCTCGGATTCGATGTCCGCCAGCATCTCGGCGGCGGCGGGGGTCAGGCGGGCTTCGGTGTAGCGGTGGGCGGCGGGGGGCAGGCCGGCGATGCTGCCGAAGTTCCCCTGGCCGTGGATGAGCCGCACCCGCAACACCCACTCCTGGGCCATGCGGACGAGGGTGTCGTAGATGCTGGCGTCGCCGTGCGGGTGGTACCGCTTCATCGTCTCGCCGATGATGCCGGCGCACTTGCTGGTGCTGCTGGTCGGCCCCAGGCCGAGGTCGTTCATGGCCACCAGGATGCGCCGCTGCGACGGCTTCAGGCCGTCGCGGACGTCCGGCAGGGCACGCGAAACGATGACCGACTGGGCGTACGTCAGGTAGCTGTCGCGGAGTTCGTCGACGATGTCGAGGCCGTCGATGACGGCCAGCCCGGCCGGGTTGGCGGGCGGAGTTTCGTCGGGCGGGCCGGTCGGTTTTTGGGGTGTCTTGGCCAAGCCAGTCTCCTCGGTCGCAGTCCGAAACGCGGCGGATCGAAACCCGTTGCCCCGGAAGCACCTTGCGGCGATCCGGACGGGTGGCGAGCCGTCCCTTGATCTTACGGAAGCGGGGGCAACCGGGCCGCGAAAAGCGCGGGGATTGTGAGGGGATTTGAAAGGGCAGACGGGGTTCGCCGCGAGGCACCGCCGAGCGCGTCGGGCGACGCGCCCGACGTTGCCTCGCGGCGAACCCTGTCTGCGCTCGACTCGGGGCTGTTCCCCCGCCCCTTGCCCTCGTGCGTACAATCCGCCAACCCGTCGCTTCGATGCCCGCGTGAACCCGTCGTGCCCGGTCGTGGTCCGGTCCCCGTGTCGGCGTGTCGTTTTCCTCGTCCTCCCCGGAGCCTTCGCCATGAGCGCACCCAAAGTCGAAGTCGTGCCCCTGCGTCCGGCCGTCCGATCCGACCTGCCGACCACCCTCGACGTGCTGCTGAAAGTGACGCCGCCGCTGCCGGAAATCACCGGCTCCCGTCCGCCGCTGAACCTCGGCTTCGTCATCGACCGCTCCGGGTCGATGGGCGAGGCGCGGAAGATCACCTTCGCCCGCGAGGCGGTGGCGTTCGCCGTGCGGGAGCTGGCCGCCACCGACCGCGTCAGCGTGACCATCTTCGACGACCAGATCGAGACCATCGTGCCGAACGGCCCGGCCGCCGACAAGGACGCCATCTGCCGGCTGATCGAAGCCATCCAACCCCGCAACACCACCGCCCTGCACGGCGGCTGGCAGGAGGGCGGCCGGCAGGTGCAGACCAACCGCCAGAGCGAGGGCGTGAACCGCGTTATCCTGCTGAGCGACGGGCTGGCGAACGTCGGCGAGTCGCGGCCGGACAAGATCGCCGACGACGTTCACAAGCTGGCGCAGGCCGGCGTCACCACGACCACGCTCGGCCTCGGCGACCAGTACAACGAGGACTTGCTGGAGGCGATGGCCCGCTCCGGCGACGGCAACTACTACTACGTCGAGGGGGCGAGCCAGTTGCCGGGCATCTTCCGCACGGAAATGCAAGGGCTGAACGCCACCGCCGGCGTCGGCGTGACGCTGTACACCGAGCCGAGCGCGGGCGTGACGGTGGCCGACCTGCTGAACGAGTTCGACCGCACGCCCGACGGCGGGTGGAAGCTGCCCAACCTGGTCGGCGGGATGCCGGTGCTGGTGCTGGTGCGGCTGAACGTGTCGGCCTTCGCCGGCGAGAAGGACGTGGTCCGCTTCCGCCTGGATTGGCAGTCGCCGAAAGACGACATCCGCCACAGCGCGACCGTCGGCGTGACGCTGCCGGCCGTGCCGTCGGCGGTGTGGGACGGGCTGGCCGACAACTTCGAGGTGCGGGAGCTGGCCGTCCTGCTGCAAGCGGCGCGAAACAAGAAGGAGGCGGCCCGGCTGATGGCGGCGGGCGACCGGGCGGGGACGATCAGGATGATGGCCGGGACGGTGGCCATGTTCGACGCCCTGGAGCGGTCGCCGGAGGTGGTGCGGGAGCTGGAAGCGCTGGCCGAGGTGCAGCGGGACCTGGACAATGACGACCGAGCGAAGTTCGCCAAGCGGTCGAAGGATCAGGCGTACCGGCGGTCGTCGAACAAGCCGTACACCCCGCCGGCCGACGAGAAGTGAGGGTGTTCTTCGGAGCCGGAAGCGTGAGCGACGGTCTTTCGCCCAGACCGTCGCTCACGCTTCCGGCTCGGACTGCACACGGCGAACCGCAATTCCCGAAAATCCGCCCGCGAAAACGCCCGCCCGCCGGAAGTACAATCGTCCCCGTACTTCCGACGAGGCTCCGCCCATGTCCCCGACCGACCCGACCCGCGACTTCGACCCCGCCACCGCCGACGGTCCGGTTCCGGACTCCGGCCTGGACGCCGGCCTCGCCGCCGCGTTCGGGCATGAGGACGCCGGCGCGACCGCCGACTTCCCCGGCAAGGACGAGCACGTCGGCGCGGTCCTCGGCGGCAAGTACAAGCTGATCGAGGCCATCGGCGAGGGCGGCAT
>JAYTTN010000518.1:0-18502 GCA_043745295.1 Fimbriiglobus sp.
GCTGGTAGGGGCACCCCTCGTGGGTGCCCTCTGAATTAGAGGCTCCCGCCATGTCGCACTTCGTCTCGCACCTGGAAGCGGCCATCGACGGCACCGTGCTGCCGTTCGGCACCGTCCAGAACTTGCACACCGGCCGATCCGGTAGGTATAGGTGTAACGCAGTAGGTGTTGAGTCCCCCCCACCCGCTCCTCGCCTTCGGCTCGGATCGACCTCCCCCACGCGGGGGGAGGTGCGGCGTGATCGCGAGACATCCCTTGTGCGAGAAGGGAACAGGCCCCACCTCCCCCCGCGTGGGGGAGGTCGGCCGAGGTGCGCGGCACCCGGACGGGTGGGGGGGGCTTGCCCGCACAAACCCCCAACTGCGTAACACCTGAGGTAACTGGAATGGGCAGTCCGGCTGCCTCACCGGATCTTGATGGCGTACACGATCATGTCGTGGTGGACGGCCAGGGTGGACACGTCGTACGGGGCGGCCACCGACCCGTCCATCGCCGTCTCCGCCCCCCAGTTGTACATCACCCCTTTTTTGGTCACGTACACCCAGTGCCGCAGGCCGTTGTACCCGTTACCCGCCTTGGTGGACGCCCCCGTGCCAACGACACAGTCCTTGTACTTGCTCATGGCTTCTTTGGTGAACGGGAACCGCTGGCCGTCCAGCACCCGCTTGTGCTTCAACCCGACGAAGTCGAGGTAATCCTCCACCGCCTCCGGCGGCAGGGCGCACCCGATGCCGCCGTCGTCCTTCCACGTGTTGGACGTGTGCTTGGTCAGCACCGTGGTCTTGATCTCCTCGATGATCTGGTTCAGAGTGACGGCCGTGTACTTGGCCCCGCCCCAGGTGCGGGTGAACCGCTGGATGGCCTCGGCGATGGCCGGCCGCTCCACCTGCGTCATCTTCAGGTAGGTGATCATCTCCGCCCCGAGCTGCGCCTCCAGGTCGTCGGTGGACAACTCCACCACCTTCGCCTTCTTCCGCCGCCCCCACGTCAACCCGGTGATCGCCCCCCGCTCCCGCAGGCCGTGGATGACCGCCACGAACCCGCACACCCCGCCCCACTTCTTCTGGTCGATGACGCCGGGCATGTTCGTTCCCCCTAGGCTGTGTGACCGCAGCGACGCCCGCCGGCGATGCCAACCATACGCCCGGCCGCCCGGAATCGTTTCACCGTACCGGGGGAATTCTCCCGGACGGGTCTCAGTCCCGCCGTCGGCGGCGTCCCTACACTTCCCGGCATGAACACGTTCGTCTCGCACCTGGAAGCGGCCATCGACGGCACCGTGCTGCCGTTCGGCACCCTCCAGAACCTGCACGCCGGCCGGCCCATCTGGGTGCGGTACGACCTCGACCGCATCCGCGAAGCCGTGTCGCCGGCCGTCATCGCCACCCGCCCGCCGACCTTGTGGCGGTACCGCGAACTGCTGCCGCTGCCGCTGGATGCGGAGCCGGTCACGCTCGGCGAAGGGATGACGCCGCTGCTGAAGTGCGACCGCCTCGGCGGGCAACTCGGCCTGACGAACCTGTGGGTGAAGGACGAGAGCCAACTCCCCACCGGCAGCTTCAAGAGTCGGGGCATGACGGCCGCCGTCAGCCTGGCGAAGTGGTTGGGGGTGAAGCGGATCGCGCTGCCGACGGCCGGGAACGCCGGCGGCGCGGCGGCCGCTTACGCGGCCCGCGCCGGGATGGAGTGCTTCGTGTTCATGCCCGCCGACACGCCGGTGGTGAACCAGTTCGAGCCGCACCTGTACGGGGCGAAGGCGTTCCGCGTCAACGGCCTCATCCACGACTGCGGCAAGATCGTGAAGGACGGCGCGGAACGGATGGGCTGGTTCGACTTCTCCACGCTGAAGGAGCCGTACCGCCTGGAAGGGAAAAAGACGATGGGCCTGGAGATCGCCGAGCAACTCGGCTGGCGGCTGCCCGACGTGATCCTCTACCCGACCGGCGGCGGCACCGGGCTGATCGGCATGTGGAAGGCGTTCCACGAGCTGGCGGAACTGGGGTGGATCGCGCGGGGCAAACTGCCCCGTCTCTACTCCGTTCAGGCAGAAGGCTGTGCGCCGATCGTCCGGGCGTTCGACAAGGGCGAGCGGTTCGCGGAATTGTTCTCCAGCGCGCACACCGTGGCCAGCGGGCTGCGGGTGCCGGTGGCCGTCGGCGACTTCATGATGCTGGACGCCATCCGCGCCAGCGGCGGCAAGGCCGTCGCCGGCGCGGAGGCGAGCATCGGCCCGTGGATGCGGCGGGCCAGCACCGCCGAGGGCATCGGCGTCTGCCCGGAAACGGCCGTCTGCTTCGACGTGCTGGAAGGGCTGATCGCGCGGGGTGAAGTGCGGCCGCACGAGGAAGTGGTGGTGTTCAACACCGGCGCGGCGACGAAGTACCTGGAGGCGCTGCCGGTGAACCTGCCGACGCTCGACAAGGACGCGGTGGACTGGGCCGCCGTCGGATAAACCCGATCTTATCCGCCCTTCACACCCCGTTTACATGGCCGCGATACACTCCCCACACCACTGCGGGATGTCGGCAACCGGCCGACACTCGCGGCGGCGGCCCTTTACAGGAGTGTGACCATGCGGAACGTGATGTGCCTGGCGGTCGTGGCGGCGGCGGCGATGACGACCGGCGCGCGGGCGGACGAGGAGAAGATCGCCATCGACAAGCTGCCGAAGGCGGTCGTCGAAGCCGCGAAGAAGCGGTTCCCGAAGGCCGAACTAATGGACGCGGCGAAGGAGACCGACGGCGACAAGGTGAGCTACGAGGTGACGGTGAAGGACGGCGAGACCAAGATGGACCTGACGTTCACCCCGGACGGCAAGCTGACCACCATCGAGAAGCTGATCGACGCCAAGGCGCTGCCGAAGGCCGTGGCGGACACGCTCGCCGAGAAGTACCCGAAGGCCGTGTTCAAGACCGTCGAGGAGGTCATCAAGGTCGAGGGCGAGAAGGAGACGCTGGACTACTACGAGGTGCTGCTGACGACCGCCGACAAGAAGGAGCTGGAGGTGCAACTGACCGCCGACGGGAAGGTGAAGGCGACCGAGGAGAAGAAGGACGAGCCGAAAAAGGACGAGAAGAAGGACAAGTGACGGCGAGTTCCGTCGCACGGCCGGACGCGCTCTTCGTCTTCCACCTCTCCCCCCATCGGGGAGAGGTGGGAAGACGCGCCATCGCCACGGGTACGGATCCATCGGATTCGATATCGGCACTGCCCGCCGCGAGGCGCATCGGCTCGTAGAATGCCACTTTCCCCTCTCCCGCGCCAATGGGGAATCGCGCATGCCGGACACCGAACTGCTCGACCTGACGACGTGGCTGCCGGCCCACTTCGCCGCGCTCTGGCACGACGCTGACGCCCGTCGTCGTCACCGTGTCCCGTCGGGGCGGTGACATCGTGTTGACAGTGGGGAACCTCGGGCGGAACATCCCGGAGGCGGATCGCGGGCGGGTGTTCGCCACGCCCGGCCGGGGGCTGACGGTTGCGGCGGAAATCGTCCGCTCTTTCGGCGGGAAGGTGAGCGCCCTGCCGCACCGCGGCGGCGCGCGAGTCGCCATCGTCCTTCCGGCGGCGGGCGGGTAGATTGACCGGCACAGCCCCCTCCGGAGCCGCCGATGTCGATCTCGTTCGCTTGCGACTGCGGCAAGCAACTGACGGTGGCCGACGTGCATGCCGGCAAGCGGGCGAAGTGCCCGGCGTGCGGCAACCCGGTGACGGTGCCGGCCGCGCCGCCGCCGCCGGAAGCCGCGCCAGAGAGCGACGAGGACGCCGCCTTCCGCGCGCTGGCCGAGGGGCCGGACCCCGCGCCGTCGAACCGCGAGTGGCGTGCCCCGGACGTGCCCACCTCCCCACCGCCGCGACCGCCGGCGGCCGACACCCCGAAACCGCCGGAGAAGAAGCGACCGAAGCCGAAGAAGTCCGAAGTGCACGACCCCTACGCCGAGCGTGGGCGGAAGTGGAATGTCGATTGGGGGCAGATCGGCGGCGGCATCGTCGGCGTGGTCCTCGGCACCGCCTTGCTCCTGATCGGGCTGGCCAACAACCGCTTCTTCATCTGGTCGCCGTTCATCATCATCGGCGGCGCGTTCGGCATTCTGAACGGCCTGTTCAACGTGGCGCGGGAATGAGACTTCGGTTCCACTCTCCTCTCGGAGTTTCTCGGATGAAGTATTGCCTCGTCGCAGTGCTGGCTGCCGTGACGAGTTCCGCGAGCGCCGCCCCGGTGCCGAAAGACGGTCCGCCAACGGGCGTCATCGTGTACGCCTCCGGGTATTTCGGCGTCCCCCTCCGGTTGTTCTCGCCGACGGGTGGACCGCTCCGCGAACTGGAGGGGATCAAGGAACGCACCTTCTTACCGTTGGTGTCACCCGACCGGAAGAAGCTCGCCTTCTTCGTGGAAGTGGCCGCACCGCGAGACCCGAAGGCGGACCCATTCACTCGTCGAACCGCGTTCGCGCTCCACGTCGTGGACCTCGACGGCAAGGAGAAGTTGGGCGAACCGCTCGCGAGCGGCTTCGCGCACGGATTCGCGGCTTGGGTGCCGGACAGCAAGACGGTGTACGTCACCGACTTCTCGCGCGATGTGCCGCTGAAGGAGGGCGGCGGATACCGATCGTTCCCCGGCGACGTGACCGAGTGCGAGGTCGCCACGGGGAAGTCCCCCGTCATCGACGCGCTGCGCGGGCACCAGGTCGTGGAGGTGGCGGCGAACGGGAAGTTGCTGCTCGCGAACAAGTTCCTCGGCGATGACGGCAAGACGGAGAAGGCCGCCTTCGCCCGCGACGGGTGGAAGACCGTGCCGCTGGCGGACTACCCTGCCGACACGAGGCCGCGACTCGTGCAGCGGCGAATCGAGCCGGACCCGAAGGCGGCCGTCCAGATTGAATCCGAGTACGCGCTCGTCGATCCCAAGACGAAAGTCGAGACGCCGGTCGAACTCCCGGCCGAAATTGACGGCAAGGAGGTCCGGCTGAGCGGTGTCCACCTGTCGCCCGACGGCCGGCACCTGCTCTTCGTCTGGCTCGAACGGGTGCCCGCGCCGGACGACTGGGTACCCAAGGAGTGGCCGTGCATGGCCACCCGCCTGACGGTCACGCGGACCGACGGCACCGGGGCCAAAACCATCTACCGCCCGGAAGTGAAGACGCGGGCGGATCAGCTCAAGACTCATTTCATGTGCATCGAGTGGCGTTAAGCAGTTGCGGGAGGTCAAACGGCCGAGCCGGCACGTTCAACGTAGCCTGACTCTCCAGAGTCGAGCCGAGCGGCCATTGGCCCACGGCCCGACTCTGGAGAGTCAGGCTACTTGGTTGGCTCCGTGCCGGTACTTCGACTTCCCGCCACTGCCTTAATTCCCCACTTCCGGCCGACGCGCGGCGGCCCCTCGTGGGAGTATTGGGGTGACGACACGAGGGACCGCATGGCCACGGCCACACTCGGCGGGCTGATCGCCGCCGCCCGCCAACTCATTCCGCCCGACCCGGACGCCGACCTGCTCCGCCGGTTCGCCGCCACCCGCGACGACGGCGCGTTCGCCGCGCTGGTGGCGCGGTACGGCCGGCTCGTGCTGTCGGCCTGCCGGCGGATCGTCCCGGATACGCACCTCGCGGACGACGCCTTCCAGGCCACGTTCGTTGTGCTGGCGACCAAGGCCGCGTCGCTCGACGGCAGCCGGCCGCTCGGCCCGTGGCTGTACGCGGTGGCGTCTCACGTGGCGACGAGGGCGCGAGCCATGATCGGCCGACGGCGGAAGCGGGAGACGCTCACCGGCACCGTCCCGGACGTGCCCGACGAGTCTTCCGGTGGCACCGGCTTCCGAGGCGGTGACGACCGAGCCGCCATCCTCGACGAGGAGATCGGCAGGCTGTCGGCCGCGTGCCGCGACGCCGTGGTGCTGTGCGAGCTGCAAGGGCTGACCCGCAAGCAGGCGGCCGCGAAGCTGGGGATCGCCGAGGGGACGCTGAGCAGCCGGCTGGCGGCGGCGCGGAAGACCCTGGCCTCGCGGTTGAGAGCGCGGGGCGTCGTCCCGACTTCTGTAATTATTTCCGCCATTTTCGTTCCTACCGACCTTGTGGCCGCGACCGTCGCCGTTTCTACTGGGACAGTGGACCTAAGTCCACAACTCACAGCACTCGTGCAGAAGGGCCTCGCCATGACGCTGATCGCCAAACTGAAGCTGGTTCCGGCCGTCGTCGCCCTCGGCCTGCTGCTGCTCGGCGCGGCCGGGTGGGGCGGGAACCGCGACGAGGCCGTCGCCGCCCCGGTGCCGAAGGCGGGGAAGGACGAAGGCCTCATCTGGACGCATCACACCACGACGAACGCGCTCACCGCGTACACGCCGGAGGGGAAGAAGGCGAAGGAAGTCGCGCTGCCGGCCGCGGCGAAGTTCATCGGGTTCACCCCGGACGGGGCACGGATGATGTTCGTCGGCATGAAGGGGAAACTCCCGCTGCCCGATGCGGACGGGCCGCTCACGCTGCACGTCGGCGAGATCGACGCCAAGTGCGAAGGCACCGATACCGGCCTCGGCTGGCAGGAGTACGACGAGTTCGTCTGGTCGCCGGACGGGAAGCAGGTCGTGCGGGCGCGGCGGGTGGCGACCGGCGAGCGGCCGCTGCTCACGTTCTCGCACACACTGTTCGACGTGGCGACCAAGAAGGAAACGGCCGTCGAACTGCCGGCCCGCCACCAACTAAAGCAGTGGTCGGCCGACGGCAAGACGTGGCGGGTGATGCACTACAACCGCGCCGCCGACCCGAAGTTGCCTAGCTACCGCTGGTTTTCCATGCCGGCGGGCGGTGGCGACCTGACGCCGGTGTGCGACGACGGCTCGTTCCTCTGGCTCGACCCGCACCCGGACGGCAAGCGGCTGCTCGGCGCGCCCGTCCGACCGGCCGACGACACCCCCGGCGCGTTCACCCTGGCCACGGCGGCGGGCGGCAAGCTGAAACCACTGGCGGAGGTCGCCACGGAGGTGGGGAACGTAGTCTGCGCCGAAGCCCGGTGGTCGCCGGATGGCGAGCGGATGGTCGCCGTCTTGTACGCCTGCGGTACCCAGGGAAAGCCCCTTGGCGACACCGTGCTGGCGGTGTTCGACGGCGACGGGAAGGAGAAGAAGACCTTCCTGACGTTGCCCGCCGACGGGCAGCAGACGCGGCTGGTCGGCTGGTTCCCGAGCAGGCCGAAGGCTGCCGCCGACCCGCGCAAGAAGAACGCGCCGGTGCCGAAGGCGGCACCGCCGGAGGGGGTGATTCTCGTTTCTGGTCTCAGTCACAAGGAACCGGACAAGCTCGTCGAGGTGCTCGAAGCGGCCGGGAAGTCGCAAGGGTATCTCAAACTCGGGGGACTGCGGAACGTCCGCCAAACGCGGGTCTCCCCGGATGGCAAGCGGCTCGCCTTCATCCGGTTCGTCCCGCTGCAAGATGCCGATCCGAAAGGCAAATACGCCTACCCCGAAGATCTTTACATCGTCGATTTGCCCCTCGCGGAGCCACCGACGGAGCCGGTGCGGAAGGGGTTGATCGATCCAAGCATCGCCTGGGCCGCCGACGGCAAGAGCCTCTTAGTGTCGAGCATCCCGAAGGAGACGGACACCGCGCAGGATGTGATCAAGGACAAAATCATCCCGGTGAAAACCGTCTGCTTCGACCCGGCGACCAAAACGGAGAAGGCGTTCGACCTGCCGGAAGGACTCGCCGTGCAAGACGTGTCACCGGACGGGAAGACGCTGCTCGCCCGCGTCAAAATCAAAGGTACCGACAATCACTCCTTCTCGAGCTTTTTGGTACCGCTCGACACGCTCAAGCCGGAGCGGATCGGCGACGAGGACGACGGCTTCGCATCCGCCCGGTTCTCCCCGGACGGCACCCGCATCGCCGGAATTCGCGATAAGTACTCGAAATCGAAAGTGTTGGGGCTGTTCACACTCGACCTGGCAAAGGGCAAGATCGAAGCCGTGCCGCTCCCGAAGGGGATCGCCGAGGACTCGCTGAATTCGCTGGCGTGGGCACCGAATTCCAAACGCCTGGCCCTGCTCTGGCAAGGCGCGACTGGCGGACCAGGAACCCCTGGGACCGGTGGGGTTGGGGCCGACGGCGGTGCTACGTCCCACCGAATTACCGTACTCGACGCCGATGGTGGCCACGCGAAGATGATCCGCGAATACGTCCCGCGCGATTGGCACTATCAGGTGGAATGGGCCGACCCGAAGCGCGCCGACGCCGCTAAGCCCGCCGCGCCGCAGCCCAGGAAGAACGCCCCGGTGCCGAAGGCGGACGCCGACCCCGGCTTGATCTGGGTCCACCATCAGAAGACCGGCAAGCTGGTGGCGTACACCCCGGACGGCAAGACGGCGAAGGAACTCGACCTGCCCGACGGCCACCACTTCCTCGGGTTCACGCCGGACGGAACCCGCATCCTCTTCGCCGGGAAGAATGGCAAGGTGGCCGACGCCGACGCGACCGACGGGCTGACGCTGCACCTCCGGGATATCTCCGCCAAACCGGAGGGGACCGACACCGGCCTGGAATGCAAGCGGAGCGACCAATTCGTGTTCTCGCCGGACGGCAAGCGGATCGTCCGCCAGCGACTGGAGAAGGTCGGCGGCCAGGGTGCGCCCAAGCACGAACACTCCCACGTGCTGTTCGACGTGGCGACGAAGAAGGAAACGAAGATCGACGTGCCGACGGACTGCCAGATCATGCAGTGGACGCCGGACGGCAAGGCGTGGCGGGTGCTGCACTCCAACGTCGGCACCGACCCGAAATTGCCGAACTACCGCTGGCTGCTGTACCCGGTGGACGGCGGCAAGCCGACGCCGATCTGCGACGACTCGCACTCGCTCTACTGGCTCGACCCGTCGCCGGACGGCGTGGCGTTCGTCGCCTGCGGGAACTCCCCGGCCGACGCCCCGGCCGCACGGGCGGTGAGCGGCATCTTCGTCGTGCGGGCGAACGGCGGCAAGGTGACGGAGGTGAAGGCGTTCGCGGACGTGTCGTTCGTGGTGTCGCGGTGGTCGGTGGACGCCACGCGGATCGCCTGCATGAAGTACGAGTACGACGCCGCGAACGAGCGGGCCGGCGGCTCGAAGCTGCTCGTGTTCGACGCCGACGGGAAGAACGAGAAGACGCTCCTCGAACTGCCTGACGACTCCCAACAAACACACCTGCTCGGCTGGTTCCCGACGAAGTCGAAGGCGAAGTGAGGCAGTACATTGGCGACACCCGCGCGAGGAACAAGCCGTGCCGCTCCGCGACCACTTTGCCAACCCCGACCGCCCGACGTGGCAACCCGTCCACGGCGGGTGGCCGATGGTGATCATCCAACACCTGGTGCGCGTGCTGCCGCCGCGATACCAGGTGCACCCGAAGATTCACGTCGGCAGCTTCTTCGAGATCGACATCGGCACCATCGATACCGAACCGGAAGTGGAGTTCGGGAATTGGGGCGGTGGCGGCGGGACGGCCACGCTGGCGCTGCCGGAACCGGCCGTGGCGGTGGAGGGGGATTGCTCCGACCCCAGCGAGTACGAGGTGAACATCACCGACCTGGAGGGCGGGAAGCTGGTGGCGGTGATCGAACTGGTCAGCCCGTCGAACAAGGACCGGCCCGACAGCCGGCGGGACTTCGTGACCAAGTGTGAGGCGTTCGTCAACCGAGGCGTGTGCGTGACGGTCGTCGATCTCGTCACGTACCGCGACTTCAACCTGTACTGCGACTTGCTGACGGCAGTCGGCCACACCGACCCGACGATGTCCGCGAACCCGCCGCGGACCTACGCGGCCACGGTGCGAAAGCGGTGGCTGACCCGGCGGCGGTCGAAGTTCGAGACGTGGTCCGCGCCGATGGCGGTCGGGCAACCGCTGCCGATGCTGCCGGTCTGGGTGGGCGACCGCGAGTGGGTGCCGCTCGAACTGGAAGCCACCTACCAGGAAACGTGCCAGACGCTGCGACTGCGGTGAGTTGCGTCAGTGGCCGTCGGCGACGAACCGCACGGCCGGGCCGAACTTCTCGACGAGCGCGTCTCGCACCGGCTCGGCGAAGCGGTTCACCGGCAGGCGGAGGGCGGTCAGGTCCGGCGGGGTGGCGGCGGAAAGAAGGTGCTTCGCGCCGCCGTCGTCGAGGGGGTTGCGGGTCAGGTCGAGTTCGACCAGGCTCGGCCAGAACGGGGCGCGGGTCAGGGACCGCACGCCGGCGTTGTCGGTGCCGGTCATCCGCAGCAGCAGCGACCGCAGCCCGCCGAGGGATTTGCTCCGCGCGAGCGACCTGGCGGCGCGGGGGCCGAGCGTGTTGTCGTTCAGGTTCAGCTTCCGCAGGCCGGTCAGGTGCGGGGACGCCGCCAGCACCTCGACGGCCGACTCGCGGAGGTGGGCGTTCGGGACTTCCAGCACCGACAGCCCGGCCACCAGCGGCGATTCGACCAGATCGCTCAGGCAGCCGGCGGAGAGGTAGCTGTCGGTCAGGCGGAGGACGCGGAGCCGGCCGAGCAGCCCGGACTGCACCAGCACCAGCACCGCGTTCCACGGCCACGAGATGCGGGTGAGGACCAGTTCGGCGAGCGCCTCGGCCCCGCCGGCCAGTCCTTCGATCAACTCCCGGCTCTGTTCCGTCGAGTGCCGCACACTGAGCGTCGTCAGGCCCTTGCCCAGTGGGGACGCGAAGACGGATTCGAGCAGGATCGGCATGGCGGGCGAATCGCCCCGGTCGAAGTGCATGGCCCGTAGGCCGGTGGCGGCGGGGGCGGCGCAGAGGAACCGCAGCGGGTCGATGGGGGTGGTGAGGCCGGAGAAGCGAACCTCGCGGATGTCCGGCAGCCACGGCGACTGGACCAGTTCCTCCCACTGCTCCGGCAGGGCGGTGCCGAGGGCGAGCGACTGCACCGGCTCGCGAGTCCGGAGCAGCGGCAGCCCGCGCTGCAACGACGGCAGGAACGGCGCGCCGACCGCCCACCCGAACCCCCGCCGGAACAGGCGCTCCGGCACCCAGTCCACGCCGACGACGCCGGGCAGCGTGGCGCGGCGGTCGTCGCCGCTCACCCAATCCGGGCGGTGCGCGTGGCAGTGGACGGCGAACGGCTCGTATTCGGGGGTGTTGGCCAGTTCGACCTGCGCGCGGACGAACTCGGCCCCGGCCTCGTCGCCGCGCTCCTGGATGAAGTCGGCGTACACGAGGCGGGGCAGGTCGGCGTCCGGGGCCGCGACGATGGCGGCGCGGAGGGCGTCGTCGTCGGACATGGTTGGAGTAGGGGCACCCCTTGTGGGTGCCCCCCGAGGCAAGCGCGGGCACCCACGAGGGGTGCCCCTACCAGGACGGTCACGCCTTTTCGCCGATCAGGTCCCACCCCTTGCGGTACTCCTGCCTGATGAACTTCATGGCGTCGTCGTTGCCCGTCACCTTGAAGGCCGGGCCGTCCCACACGACCGGCTTGCCGGAGCGGATGGCCACGTTGCCCAGCAGGAACGCCTCGGTCAGCAGCGAGGCGTAGTCGAAGTTCGACAGGGCGAGGGTCGGCTTGTTCGCCTTGATGGCGTCGATCCACTCGTTCTTCTGCCCCTGGTCGCCGCCGCCGTTGGTCGGCAGCTTCTCCAGCTTGCCCTTCTCGACGCCGTCCAGCAGCCCGTTGTCGCACACGAACGCCGCGCCGTAGTCGTCCGGGCTGTACAGGATGCCCTTGCCGCCGACGATGATGGACCCGCTGTCCACCAGTTTCTTGCCGCCGTTCGCCTTCGTCGCCTTCTCCACCAGTTCGGCCGGCGGCAGCATCTTCTTGCCGTCCTTCTGCCCCTCGTACCAGTGCAGCGTGACGGGCGGCAGGGGCCCGCGCTTGGGGAACTCCATGGTGACGTGCGCGTAGCTCGGGCACGTCTCCGGGTTCACGTCCCCGGCCTCGGCGGACACCTTCGTCGGGTGGGCCAACTTCAGCGCCATGAAGGCCATGTTGGCGGTGTGGCAGGCCATGTCGCCGATGGCCCCGGTGCCGAAGTCCCAGAACCCGCGCCAGGCGAAGGCGTGGTAGCCGGGGGCGTAGGGGCGGTCGGGCGAGCCGGCCAGGAACTCGTCCCAGTGAACGCCGGCCGGCACCTTGTGGTCGCCCTTCGGCCGGCCGGTGATCTTCGGGGCCTGCGGCCAGATCGGCCGGTTCGTCCAGACGTGGACTTCCGTCACGTCGCCGAGCAGTCCGCCCTGGATCAGTTCCACCGCCCGCCGCAGGCCGGTGGCCGCGGTGCCCTGGTTGCCCATCTGGGTGCACACCTTGTACTTGCGGGCCGTCTCCATCATCATCCGCGCTTCGAACACGGTGCGGGTGAGCGGCTTCTGGACGTACACGTGCTTGCCGGCCCGCATCGCCGGAATGGCGGCCAGCGCGTGCGCGTGGTCCGGCGTGGAGACGGTGACGGCGGTGAGCTGCTTCATCACCTCCTTGTCGTCGAACAGCTTGCGGAAGTCGAAGAACGTCTTGGCGGCCGGCCACTTCTTGGCCGCCCCGCCGAGGTGCTTGTCCTGCTCGTCGATGTCGCACAGGGCGATGACTTCGCACGTCTTATCGCCTTTGGCGGCCTGCTCGATGTCCGAGCGGCCCTTGCCGCCGACGCCGATGCCGGCGAAGTACAGGCGGTCGTTCGACCCCTGGGCCTTCACCACGGAGGCGGCCGGGCCGGTGAAGAAGTAGCCGAGGCCGGCGGCGGCGCTGACCTTCAGCGCGGCGCGGCGGTGCAGGCGGGTCGTCATGGGAGAGGCTCCCCCCGCGCGGGTGCGGGGAACGGGAAAGGGGGTCGCGGGCGTGCGGCGGTCGGCGTCCGGCCACCGTGGGAGCAGTGTAAGCGGGAGGGTGTTGCCGGGCAACAAGCGAATGTTTTCCAACCGCGCGTGCTACAGCGTGTGGTGCTATAGCACGCGCGATTCCATGATTGTTGATTCTTCAACGACATGGTGCCCCTTGAACTCGACCCTCGACAAACGTTTCGGCGAAGCACTCCAACAACTCCGGCACGTCGCCGGCAAGTCCCAGGAAGACATGTCCATCGGCCGGACTTACATGAGCGAACTCGAACGGGGGCTGAAGACGCCGACGCTCGAAACGATTGTGAAGTTGGCGGCCGAACTGGGAACGACGCCCTCTCGACTCGTGGAATTGGCGACCTCGGGCGAACAGGTTTCCAATCCGGCGCAGTCGCGGGCATCTCTCGGAGATGTGTTCCGGCGAGTTCTCGGTTCGACGGCGACAGGCGCGAGCGGTGCGGATGCGATGACACGTCTCGGCGAAGTGGACGACGCCATTCGCAAGGGAGGGCATCAACTGGCACAAGTTCTTGCCAAAACCGCGTTACTGGCGTTCCGCCAATCACACGATCGCACCGATCGCGGTGCGCGAACCCAACTCGCCTTCCTGGTCGCCGACAAGCGGGCGCCCGCGGGACTGCAATACGCATCAGATGGTGACACGCCGTGGGTACTGTCCCCGAAAGTCGCACTGTCCGCGCTTCGAGCGACGAACGACAGCCTCGAACTCACGCAAGATGTACTCGGCATCAACGGCGTTCCGTTTTTCGAGTTGCTGGGCACTCGCAACCTCGGCAGTTTCGTTGGGGCGGTGTTCGTGCATAGCCTCCAGAGGGAGATGGCGGATCGTCTCCGCGTGAACGGGCACCAAGACGGGTATCCGGACCTCTGCGCGCTGACCTCGACAGGCCTGGGTCGAATCTCGGAATGGGAACGGACGGGGCAGGCGGACGCCAAGACATCGTGGGCGTCCTACAAGCATGGCGGGATCGAGGTGAAAACGACGTGCGGTAGTGTCCCGACAGCTACGAAGAGTCGCAAGAAGCCGGGACTCGGCGACCAGCGATACCAGGTTCTCACGGGTCTCGATTGGAAAGCGCACCACCGGGAGACGAACAACCTGCTCGGCTTGTACTGGGATTTCATCGTCGGGACGCCCACCGTCTTGGCCCTCTTCTACCGCAACGACCTGAGTACTTCGGATTGGGGCGACATCGTGATCCCTCTGCAAGCCGATTCGGATGTCGCGGCGGTCCAAGAAGGGGCGGACTCCGGGGTTGCACTCGATGTTGTCCTCGTGCCGACCGCGGCAACTAAGGGGAAGAAGCCGACAGGGAGAACGACGAGCGTTTCCATCATGACCAAAGCCGGGATGAAAAAGATGGGGACGGGTTGGATCGTGTTGCCGACCAATCCCGATCTGCTCAGCGCCCTTTGCCAGCCAAAGATTTTCGACCTGAAGGCCGACGCGATTCGCGCGGCGACGAGCGACGCCGTGCCCGTGTTCTCGCCGGGTGGGAAGCCGAGGTCAGGAGTCGGGTCGCCAACTCCCAAGAAATCGGGCAAAGGCGGCAAGCCTCGCTCGAAGAGCTGACCGCCCGCCACCCCTCAGCACAGCGTCAACTGCTCCCAGCGTTTCGGCCGTTCCGTCGCGGGTGGAAGGCTCGGGGCGCGATGTCCGAACTCGAGAATGTGGCGACCGAGCAGTTCGAAGAAGAACGGCGGGACGCTCTCCCCGATGACGAGCCGCATCAAACTGTCCGGAGCATCACACGCTGCCCCCTTCCGGCCACGCCCCGCTCGCTTGAGTGGCCCCCACTTGTAGGCGTACCGATCCAGCGTGTGGATTCGCATCGCCTCCGCAAGCGAAAGGACGCGGTGCTGGCTCGGATGGACCTTGTGATCGCTGCACGGGTAGCTCAGGTTTCTCGTCAGCGCGGGCGCGGGTAACTCGGCGTCCATGCGCTTGTACGCGCTCGTGTAGCCCGACATGAGCCGCTTGCCGGTCGGTGCGTCGGCCGCCACCGTATACGGGCGGGGGAGTAACTCCCCGCACCGCTGGCAGTAGAGCGGTGTGTCTCGGTGCGAGCGATTCACGCCGTCGGCACCGTGCGACGCGCCGTGGGTGGCGTTCTCCTGAAAGCGACAGTCCGGGTTGATGCACTGGTTGTCGAAGGCAGATTTTCCAGGAGGAGTATGGCGAACCCATTCGTACTTCTTCGCGTCCAGAACCGGCACGCGGTGGAACGCGAGGGTGGGATGCTCCGCGAGTCCTGCCGCGCGGCTGTCGAGGGTCGGGAATTCTCGGATCGCCTCCCAGACGGAAACCCATTTCGATAATCCGCCCCCCCCCGACTTCGAGTGCGTCGGATCGGGGATCAGCGGATTCCCGGCGCGGTACGCGGCGAGCGAGGCAGGCTCGCGGGTGAGGACCGTGATGAGTCGCTGCCGCCGCTGCGGGACGCCGTAATCGGCAAACTCCACGTCGTACGCGGACCCATCATAATCGGGCTCGAGTCGATCATGGATGATCCTCAGGATGTGTTTCATCTCGCCGTCGCGGTCTCGGATGAGCGTGTTCCGCATTTCGGACACGTTCTCGAATACGACCCACTTCGGCCTCAAGTCTTCGATGACATCGAGCGCGGGCAGTATCAGGGCGTTCCTCGGATCGAGAGCGGGCCGTTTGCCTTCGCGGGCGTTCCGAAGTAGTGTCCCTTGCCCGCTCTTCGACATGCCCTGGCACGGTGCAGTACAGGTGACGAGCTTCAATTCTGCTCCGGTCTCCGCCAGCCTCGACGCCACTTCCGCGCAGAGACTGGCACGGATCTCCCCCACATCGGCCGCGTGGATGTGCGAGCCGAGAAAGTTCAGGCGGGCGAGCGCGGCACGTTCCGGTTCGATCTCGCACATCGTCAAGAACTCGAATCCCGTTGCACGGAACCCGAGATCGCCAATTCCGGCACCACTGAAGAGCGAAACCGCCAAGCTGTTCGGCTTCTGCACGATTCCAACCTCCGCGTTCCGTGAGTTTGCCGGATCGACTGCAATCGGGCGCTGATCAGTCATCCGTTCCTCCATTCTGTTTCCGGCCGGTCGCGCACAGGTCCGCCAAACAGCAGTCGCCGCACTTCGGGTTTCGCGGCAGGCACACCTTGCGGCCGTGGACCACCATCGCGACGTGCAACTCCTTACTGCGACCGTCCGGCGAGACGGCCGCCAGCCGCCGCGTAGCGATACGGGACCGCCACCGGAACGACTTCACTGCCGTAACGCAAGTATACTGAAATAGGAACTCCACTTCCGGTCCGCTGGCGCGGAGGACCGCCGACCTCCTGCCGGCGCTGGCCACCCGTGCCGGCGGCGAGAGCGTGACGGTCCCGGACTGAGCGGCCGCCGGGTTCGCCTTGTCCATTCGGGCCAGTCAGTTCTAAGGTAAGTGGGACACCCACCGCCTCACGACCGCCTGCCGGCGTCCCGGAGCGCCCCGACCCATGCCCGGCCCGAACTACAGCGAACTGAACGACGCCTACAACCTGGACTACCTCGAAGGCCAGTACGCGGTGTGGCTCCAGAACCCGAACGCAGTGGAGGAGCGGCTCCGCTACCTGTACCACGGGGCCACCTTTTTCGGCAGCGGCGAAGTCGCGTTCGGCCAGAACGGGCACGCCAACGGGTACCACCCGGTCCCGCTGTCGGCGTTGCCGGTGGACACCCGCGTGCAGGTGGCGGCCGTCCGCCTCATCACCGCCTACCGCGACTTGGGGCACCTCGTCGCCCGCACCAACCCGCTCGCCGACGCCGCGCCGGAGCTGCCCCGCGCCCTCACGATCGACCGCTTCGGGCTGACGGACGCCGACCTCGGCGTCAGCGTGGATGCCTCCATGCTGTTCGGGCTGGACGGCCGACTGCCTCTCCGCAAGGTGCTGGCCGCGCTCACCGAAACCTACTGCGGCACCGTCGGCGTCGAGTTCATGCACCTCCAGGACTTCGCTCCCCGGCACTGGCTGGCCACCCGCATGGAGCCGACCCGCAACCGCCGCGCGCTGCCGGCCGAACAGCGGCGGCGGGTGCTGCTGTGGCTGCGGCGGGCCGAGCGGTTCGAGAACTACCTCCAGACGAAGTTCCTGGGCAAGAAGCGGTTCGGGCTGGAAGGCGGGGACGCCCTCATCCCCATGATGGACGCGCTGATCGACCACGCGCCGGCGGTCGGGGTGAAGGAGTTCGTCATCGGCATGGCCCACCGCGGCCGGCTGAACGTGCTGACCAACATCCTCCGCAAGCCGGTCGAGGAGCTGTTCGCCGAGTTCAAGGACCCGTTCCGCGCCGACGCCGAAGAGAACGACGGCGACGTGAAGTACCACCTGGGGTACTCGTCCAACATCGCCACCAGCAGCGGCGCGAACGTCCACCTGACGCTGACGCCCAACCCCAGCCACCTGGAAGCGGTCAACCCGCTGGTGCAGGGGCGGACGCGGGCCAAGCAGCGGGCGCACGCCGACGCCGACCGCGCCGCCGGCGTGCCGCTGACCATCCACGGCGACGCCGCCATGGCCGGGCAGGGGATCGTCCCGGAGACGCTGAGCATGGCCAACCTGCAAGGGTACCGCACCGGCGGCACCGTCCACATCGTGGTGAACAACCAACTCGGCTTTACGACCGCGCCCGACATCGGCCGCTCCGGCGTGTACGCCACGGACGTTGCGAAGATGGTGCAAGCCCCGATCCTCCATGTGAACGGCGACGACCCCGAGGCCTGCGTGCGCGTGGTCCAACTTGCATACGAGTTCCGCCAGGAGTTCCGCAAGGACGTCGTGGTGGACATGGTCTGCTACCGCAAGTACGGCCACAATGAAGGCGACGAACCGGCATTCACCCAGCCAAAGATGTACCAACTCATTCGCGCCCGGCGCAGTGTCCGCAAGCTCTACACCGAGACGTTGGTCAACCGGGGGGACTTGACCCTCGCGGAGGCCGAGGCCGCGTTGGATGACTTCCACGCTCGGATGGATCACGCGTTCGAAGAGACCCACGAGACCGGACCGCCGACGATCCCGTTGCACATCGTCCACGCGGATGAGGTGGAACCTGCGGTCGACACCGGTGTGGGCGCGGAACAACTCCGCCAGATCGTTGACGCACTCGTGCGGTGGCCGGACGACTTTTCGGTGAACCCGAAACTCGAAAAGATCCTCCGCGCCCGTGAGTCTGAGTTCAGCGCCAACCGCGTCGATTGGGCACTCGCCGAAGCGCTCGCATTCGGATCGCTCGCACTCGAGGGGACCGCCGTCCGGCTCGCCGGCCAGGACACCCGTCGGGGCACCTTTAGTCAACGCCACAGCGTGCTCGTCGACTCCACGGATGAGTCAGAGTTCTGCCCCTTGCGTCACATCGACGACGCCCAGGCGCCAGTGATGGTCTACGACTCCGTGCTCTCCGAGTACGCCGCACTCGGCTTTGAGTACGGGTACTCCGTGTCCGACGCGAAAACATGGATCGGATGGGAAGCGCAGTTCGGTGACTTCATCAACGGTGCGCAGATCATCGTCGACCAGTTCATCGTGGCCGCCGAAGACAAGTGGGGCCAACAGTCGCGGCTCGTGCTGCTGCTCCCACATGGGTTCGAAGGCCAGGGGCCGGAGCACTCCAGCGCTCGCATTCGGATCGCTCGCACTCGAGGGGACCGCCGTCCGGCTCGCCGGCCAGGACACCCGTCGGGGCACCTTTA
>JAYTTN010000519.1:0-4838 GCA_043745295.1 Fimbriiglobus sp.
GGCGTCAGCCCGCCGGTGACAGCAAGAACCGGCGGGCTGACGCCGCGCCGTTCGCCCGGAACGGCCGACGCCACAATCGTTCCCACTAGCCGCCGCAACTCCGTAACCGAAACCTTCTCGCTGAGGAAGGTGCGGTTGGTCAGCAGGATGATTGCGGTTTGCGATGGCGGGTCGATCCAGATGGAGGTGCCGGTGAAGCCGGTGTGGCCGAAGCCGTCGCCGGCGGGGAACAGGTCGCCGCGCGGGGCGGTGAAGCCGGTGTCCACGTCCCACCCGTAGCTCCGCAACCCGCCCGGCACCGCGCACGCCTCCGTATACTTCGCCACCGTCAGCGGCGAGAAGACGCGCTTGCCGTCGAGTTCGCCGTTACGGAGCAGCATCCGTGCGAAGCGGGCCAAGTCGTCGGCGGTGCCGAATAACCCGGCGTGCCCGGCGACCCCGCCGAGCGCGAACGCGCGAGGATCGTGGACTTCACCCAGAATGGTCGTGTCCTTACGTTTGCCGGTCGGCGCGGCCCGCTTCTTGAGTTCCGCCGACGGGAGAAAGCCGGTGTCGGTCATCTTCAGTGGCGCGAACAGGCTTTCCTTGGCGAACTCGTCCAGCGGCTTTTTGCCGACCCGCGCGACCAGTTCGCCCAACACGATGTACCCGACATCCGAGTAGCGGAACCGCGTGCCGGCGGGCGCTTCGAGCTTCAGCGCGGCAATGTTCTCCAGCGCCGCCTCGCGGCCGTCGGCGTAGTCGGCGATGGCGTTGTCGGCGGTCAACCCGGCGGTGTGCAGCAGGCACATTTCCACCGTCACGTCGCCCTTGCCGTTCGCCGCGAACTCCGGCCAGTGCTTCGACACCTTGTCGGAAAGGCGGAGTTGGCCGTTCTCCAGCAGCACCATCACGGAGGCCGCGGTCGCCACGGGTTTGGTGATCGACGCCATGTCGAACACCGCGTGCGCGGTCATCGGCGTCTTGCCGTCGCGGGTGCCGAACGCCTTGCGGTAAACGACTTCGTCTTTGTGGACGACGACCAGCACCGCGCCGGGACAGTCGCCGCGCGTGAGGGCCGCTTCGACCGCGCCGTCGAGTTTGGCGAGCCGCTCGCGGTCGAGGTCCGCGGCGAGCGCCGGGGCGGTGAAGAGAAGCAGAAGCGGGAGAAGGCGGGGCATTGAATGGTCCCGAAAAAGTGAGAGATGGAAGTCGGTCCCGCTCCCTGCGGTCGCGGCGACGACGTGAGTGAATTCACTCCACCGTCGATAGCAGCCCCTGCATTTCGCCGAGCGCGTGCAGCGCTTGCGGCGTGCCGGCCCGCTCGGCGGCGGCGATGCCGGCCCGCAGCACGTCGGCCGCTTTCCCTTCCTCGCCCAGCCGCGCGTAGGTCTGGCCGGCCATGAGGAACGCCGGGATGTACGGCGACTCGCCGCCGAGGGCGATGAGTTGTCGGAGCAGCTCGGCACTGGTCGCGTCGTCCCCGCCGCCGGCGTACTCCATCGCCTGACCGTACCGCAGGAAGGCGTCGGTCGGGTGGTCGGCGAGCATGGCCTCGATTTGCAGCAGGCGTGGCGATTTGGTCACGGCCGACTCCGGGCGGTGGTACTGTTTCCCCACTCAACGTAAGCCGCACGACCCGACCGGGCAACGGCACGCCGAACCGCCACGACCGCTACCGCCGGCGGGACGCGCCCGTCCGTTACCGGCCGGCGTTTCGCCCCCGTAGGCACCACCGCACGCCCGGCCCGAACTCCTTCGCCGCCTTGCGATTCCCGGCATCCAGCGCGGTCGCCGCCGCGTCCGACCTTTTCCCGTATCGGCACACGGACGGTACGTCGGCGGCTCCGGTCGCCCCTCACGGATGCGGGGAAACACATGCGCGCGAATGCGTCGTCGGGGCGTTGTCGGAACCGGCTCCTCCGCTGGCTGGCGGCGGGGGGGATGACGGTCGCGGCGGTCGGAGCCATCGCCGCCGACCTGCCGGCGATCCCGCTGCCGGCGGACGCGCCCCGGCCGGTGTCGGCGACCGTCGTCGCCCCCGGCAGTGGCGTCACCTCCCGCCGGGACGAGTTCGTCGCCGTGGTCGAGCGGGTCAAGGGCGCGGTCGTCAACATCCACTCCGAGAAGACCGTCCTGCAAACGCCCGACGACCCGTTCCAGATGGGGTCGGTGCCGTTCCGCGCGAAGGCCGCGCCGCAGCGGGTGAACGGCATGGGCACCGGCATCGTGCTGGACCCGCGCGGGTACATCGTCACCAACTACCACGTCATCGAGGACGTGAACTCGCTGCGGGTGCGGCTGGTGGACGGCACCAGTTGCACGGCCAAGGTGGTCGCCACCGACAAGGAGACGGACCTGGCCGTCATCAAGATCGACCCGCCCAGGCCGCTGCCGCTCGTCGCCCTCGGCACCGCCCAGGACCTCATGCTGGCCGAGAAGGTGGTCGCCATCGGCAACGCCTACGGGTACGAACACACCGTCACCGTCGGGCACGTGTCGGCGATGAAGCGGGACGTGACGCTGAACAAGGACGTGTCGTACAAGTCGCTCATCCAGACGCAGACGCCGATCAACCCCGGCAACAGCGGCGGCCCGCTGTTCAACAAGCTGGGCGAGGTGGTCGGGGTGAACGTGGCCATCCGCGCGGGGGCGCAGAACATCGCCTTCGCCATCCCCGTGGACACGATGATCGCCAAGGCGGCGGAGATGCTCGGCGGCAAGCGCCGCGCGAGCGTGCGGGCCGGGCTGGCGGCCGCCGACAAGTACGACCGCGCCGGCGAGGACGGCCCCCTCCGCCGGTGGGTGCAAATCCAGCGGGTGGACGGCGGCGCGGCGGCCGACGCCGGCCTGAAGGCGGACGACGTGATCGAGAAGGTCGGCGACGTGACGGTCTTCACGTCCGTGGACTTCGAGCGCGGGATGCTGGATCGCGCGGCCGGCGAGAAGGTGCGGCTGAAGGTGCGGCGCGGCGGTCAACTGCTCGACGCCGACCTGGTAGCCGGCGGCGACCGCCCGGTCGCGGCGGCCGTGGCGACGGACGACTCCCTCTGGTTCAAGCTGGGGTTCAAGGCCACGCCGGTCGGGGCGAACCTCGTCGCGGGGGCGGACAAGCAGCTCCGGGGCGGGCTGTGGCTGAGCGAGGTGGGCGTCGGCACGCCGGCGGCCAAGGCCGGGCTGGCGAAGGGCGACATCCTCGTCGGCCTGCACCAGTGGGAGACGCTGAGCCTGGACAACGTCACCTTCGTGATGACGCACAAGGACTTGGCCACGTTCAACCCGCTGACGGCCTACTTCGTCCGCGACGGCAAGGTCCGCACGTCGCCCCTCGCCGTCGGCGACTGACGGCGGGTCGTCGAGCCGGGCTACTGGGTTGGTTCCGTGCCGGCAGATCACCTTCCCGCTACGGCCTTAGGCATTGGCGGGATGAAAGACTCCCGTCGGTAGTTCTCGCTACGGGCTGGGCCTCTGGCGAACTTCGCCCCCACGTCGCGGGGCGGGAGGTGGGGCGGGCTCCGTCGCCGTTGCGGACGATGCCACCACCCAACACCTCTCCTCCCACGCCCGGGGGGGAGAGGTCGGAACGGCGCAGCCGGTCCGGGTGAGGGGGCACAACAGGGGGAGACGAGAAGCCCCCTCACCCGCCTCGTGCGGGGCACGAGGCGACCTCTCCCCCACGTCGTGGGGCGAGAGGTGGAGGCCGCCGGCGCTCCGGTCGGCTATTTCTCCGCTACTGCCTCACGCCGGCTTCAGTCGGATGTCGGCGGGCGGGGCGGCCGCGCCGAGCGCCCCGCTGACGATGCCTTCCAGCACCGCGAGGTATTCCAGGAACCGCTTCTTCCCGACGGCCGTCAGCTTCACCCGCGTCTGCGGGCGGCGGCCGGCGGTGCCCTTCTGGACGGCGATCAGCTCGGCCTTTTGCAGCGCCGTCAGGTGCCGGCTCAGGTTGCCGTCGGTCAGCGCGCACAGGTCTTTCAAGTCGGTGAACGCCAGTCCGTCGCGGTGCGCGAGGAGCGACGCGAGGATGCCCAGGCGGGCCTTCTCGTGCAGCACCCGGTCCAGGCCGTCGAAGGCGAACCGGCCGGCGTCGTCAGTCGGCGGGGTCATGGCGGTCGCGCTCCAAGTGCCAGTAGAGGATGACGGCGGTGGCGAGCTGCCCGACGGCGAACGGCAGCCCCATCGCCCACGGGTGGAAGGCCGCCGGCCCGCCGGCGAAGGTCAGGTTCGCCGTGCCGGCGCACAGGTAGAACGCCCCGACGCCGACGACGGCCGACGGCAGCAGCCGGGCGGACGCAAACGCGCCCAGGCCGAAGAACACCTGCCACAGGCCGGGCAGCAGCGCGGCGTGGTCCGGGGCGTGGCGGGCGATCACCAGCGTGACCAATCCGCCGGCCGCGAGGCACGGCACGAACTGCGACACGGCCAGCCACGTCCGCCGCTTGGCCAGCGGGTCGTCCCCGTGCCGGTGTCGCAGCCAGACGCCCGACGCCGACACCGCCGCGCCGAGGAACGCCGTCGTCAGCCACAGGGCGAGGTAGCCGGTCAGGTCCGCCGCCGGGTTCGTCAGCAGGTGCGGTTGCAGGAGTGCGGCCAGCACCGCGAACCCGCCGGACAGCGCGACGGGCGCGGCCCGGTAGCCGCGGAACCGTTCGGCCGCCGCCACGCGGTCGCGGATTTCGGCGATCTGCGAGAGGGCGTCGCGGAGTTCCACGGCGGCATCCGGGGCGGGGGTCTTTGCGGTGGAAAGTACCAGCCCGGCGGGCGGTGTTCAAGGTGAACGCCGGGGATGGGTGTAGCAATTGATTTTGGCGGCTCCGGGCGAGCGGGGGGCGTCAGCCCCCTGTTCCCTGGGGATTTCG
>JAYTTN010000520.1:0-18395 GCA_043745295.1 Fimbriiglobus sp.
GGGGGTGACCGTCGCCCGGAGCGTGGACGGGGGGCGGACGTTCGGCAACTTCCCCGTCAACCTGGAGCCGTTTGCGGCGACTCCCGCGTACTCCGGCGACTACACCGGGATCGCGGCCCGCGGCGGCCGGGTGGTCGCCGTGTTTCCGCACGTCCTCACCCGCCGCGAGCAGGTGGTCTCGGCGGCCCTGTTCCGGTTCCGCCCCGGCACGCTGGACCCGGCACCGGACGAGTGACCCGATTGCGCGATCACTTCGCCGCGACGGGCACGATCTCGAACGTCAGTGCCTTCGGCTTCGCCGCCTCGCGGATCTTGGCGTCCGCCTCCTCGACCTTCTTCGTCAGCGCGGCGAGGTCGTCCATCAGCTTCGCGTCCGCGCCCTTGGCGTGCGCCCGCTGGGACAGCCCGCGCCAGGTGCCGACGATCCCTTCCTTGTCCTCGACGGCCTTGAGTACGGCCCGCATCTGCGCGATGATCGGGTTCGCGTCCTTGGCGTTCGGCAGCGGGGCCAGCGCGGTCAGGTTGATGCCCTCGGCGAACGTCGTCGAGGAGAACTGGCCCACGGTCGCGCCGCCGATCTTCAGCCCCCACATGCCGTTCTTCAAGTTCTTCACGGTCAGCGTGTACTGGCTCAGGGCCAGCACGTCCGGGCCGAGTGGGAGGGCCGCCCGCGCGCCGTCCGCGATGGGGAACGGCAGCGTCTCGTCCAGCCGCTCGAACGTGTACCCGCCGTTCGATTCGGCCAGCCCGGTGACCGTGCAGCCCTTGGCGTCGGCCTTGCCGCCGTCGAGGTTGACGCTGCTGACGAACCCTTCGGCCCCCAACCCCTTGAGCAGGGCGGCGGCCATCATCAGTTGCCCCGGCGCGCCGGGGTGGACCGGGTCGCCGAGCAGGCTGACGCCCTTCGACGGGCTCTTCTCCTGCGCCGCCAGGAAGCCCCGTAGTTGCTCGATGCCGGGCAGCGTGTCGTCGCCGGCCAGTTGCTTCATCTCGGCGATGGCGATGGCCAGCCGCTCGCGCGGCTTGTTCTTGCCCCACACGTCCACGAGGGCGTGGAACTGGTCGGCGTAGGGCAGTTTCTCCTTCTCGCTGAACGCGGCCAGCGCCGTGGAGTACTCGCCGAGGCGGACGTTGCGGGTCTGCAACTTGGCCAGGGTACTGCCGTCGTTCACCGGGCTGGGGGCGAGGATCACCGGCCGCGCGCCGGCCTTGCGGATGCGGTCCGTCATCATCCCCATGTTGGCGACGAACTTGTCGGTGGCGGTGCCGCCGGCGTCGTTCATGCCCAGTTCGACGGACACGACGGTCGGCTTCCAGGCGGCGATGTCGTAGTCGAACCGGGCCAGCGTGCTGGGGATGGTGTGGCCGCCGACGCCGGAGTTGCGGAAGGCGAACTTCAGCTTCGGGTAGCGGGCGTAGCAGAACGCCTCGAAGTAGTTGGAGTGCAGGTGCTGGGCGGTGATGCTGTCGCCGGCCATCACCCACACGTCGCCGTCCTTCAGCGGGAAGGCGGGGTCGGCGGCCGGCGACGGCGCGGCGGCGAGGGCGAGCAGCGGCAGCGCGAACAGAACGGCGAGGCGCATGGCGGAACTCCGGCGGAGAGGGGGACGGGTGCGAACCGGCGGGCGGGTTGAATAGTACCGAATCGCCGGGCGAACCGCCAGCGGCAACACCGTGCATTCGGTATACTCGGCGTGGGACGAGTCTCCGGACACTGGCGGGGGGATCATGGTCTCAGAGCCGTTCGAGGCGAAGTTGGTACGGTTCTTCCGCGACGGGCAGTCGGCCGTTGCCGGCTTGCGCGAAGGCTTCGGGACGCGACTCGGCGAGTTCGTGTCCGGTCTTCGTCAGGTGTTGGAATCGGCACGCGGGGAAATCCGAGAACACGAACAGGCCCACGCCAGCCGGTTCAACGTGTTCGACTACATCAGTCCCGACGAAAACGGCCTGTCCGACATCCTCGTGGATCTGCTCGACCCGAAGGGGAAGCACGGTCAAGGTGCGGCCTTCCTCGAACTCCTGCTGAAGCGGTGCGAGGTGAAACTGGCGGAACCGCTATCGCGGGCGACGGTCCACCGCGAAGCCGCGACGACGTACCTCGCCAACGGCGCTCGACGGATCGACGTGAGGGTAGACCTCGGCACCTTCGGCATCGGAATCGAGAACAAGCCGTGGGCAGCCGATCAGCAGAATCAGCTTCGGGATTACTTCCTCGAACTGGACCGGCGGAAGGACGGGCGGTTCCTGCTGCTGTATTTGTCCGGCACGGGCGAGCGGCCGAGCAAGGAAAGCGTGGACCCGGCCGATCTCGCCGCGCGTGAGGTAGAAGGCCGGTTCCGATTGTGGACCTACTCCGGTGACTTCGCGGACTGGTTGACCGATGCGGAAGAGTCGTGCGGAGCCGAACGGGTGCGGTCGTTCCTCCGCGACTTCCGCGAGTACGTCCGGCGGCAGTTCAAGTAATTCCTTGTGGAGGCGGCGCGATGGCTGCGCGAAGCGAACGCGAGGTGCTGGTCGAGTACGCCACCCGCGACGAGGAAACCCTATCGCTGGCGCTGAGCATCGCCGAGGCGCAGGAGAACATCTGCACGAAGGTGATCGCCGACTTCCTCGCGGCCGTCGTCATCCGGTTGGCCGGGCGACTCGGGGAGCCGTGGAACGTCACGTCCTGTCACTCAAGTCAAGACAGCGACCGGTCTCTGGAGCTCCTGTCCGCGAAGTACCGACCGCATCCGGGGCGGTTCGCTGTGGTCATCGCAGCGGATCAGCCTGGATTCCCGAAGTCGGTGTACATGGCGGTCCGTTCCGAGAGCGGTCACGAACACTACAAGGAGTTGAAGCGACATCTCGACGAGGTCGTCCAGGGAAAGGTCGGCGATCCCTCCCTCTGGTACCGCTACCTCGACGCAGCATATACGGACTGGGGCAGTGCCGCGACGACCCCGAAGCTCCTCAACGCTGAAACGGTAGACTACTTCGTGACGTATCTGGAACGCCTCGCCCGCGCCGTGGAACGTGGGTTGACGACACTCGCTCCGAGCTAATCCCGACCAAACGGCGGCAACCCATGCGACGGAAGAAGCACATCCTCCGGTACGAGTCGAAGACGGAGCCGCTGCTGAGTCGGGCGAAGTTCGCCGAGCGGATGGGGCGGAACTTCGGGCTGGCGTCCGCGCTCGTCGCCGTGTCGCTGTTCGTCGGGATGCTCGGCTACCACCTGACCGAGGGCATGGACGGGGTGGACGCCTTCGCCAACGCGGCCATGATCCTGTCCGGCATGGGGCCGCTGGAGCCGCTGAAAACGACGGCCGGGAAGCTGTTCGCGGGCTTCTACGCGCTGTACAGCGGGCTGGTCCTCGTCCTCGCGTCCGGGGTCGTCCTCGCCCCGGTCGTCCACCGCATGCTCCACCGTTTCCACGTCGAGGACAGCGGGGACCGCTGAGCCGTGCGCGCCTTGTTTATCAGACCGCCCACGGCCCTTGCGGGCCGGGTTCGCCAGGAACCGCCAGAATTCGTCGCACGCTCAAACGGCCGAAGTTGGCTGGACATTCCCCGCACTTCCGCTATCTTCTCAGTACGAGCACGAGTCGCGCGCCCGGTGGGTGTTGTGTGCGGTGCCCGGTCGAACCTTTGTCCACCCGCCTCCCTCCGTCATTCGTCGTCACGCGACGGAGAGCAACCGAGGCGGACACCGCGGACCTTTCTCGACCGAACCGCCCGCCCGCCGCCCGACGTGCCTGATCCCGATTCCTCACAGGAACCCGATGTCGTCTACCGACACCCTCCCGACCGACCTCGCCGAAGCCCCGTTCGTCCCGTCGCCCGACACGCCCGCCGCCTCCGGCATCCCGTTCACCGACCTGAAACTCATCACCCCGTTGATGCAGGCGCTGACCCACGTCGGGTACTCCCGCTGCACCCCGGTGCAGGCCGCCGTCATCCCCCCGGCCCTGAAGGGCAAGGACGTGATCGGCCAAGCCCAGACCGGCACCGGCAAGACGGCCGCCTTCCTCATCCCGTTCATGAACCGCTGGCGGCCGCACACGCTGAAGGGGCCGATCGGCCTGGTCATGCTGCCCACCCGCGAGCTGTGCATGCAGGTGGCGACCGAGGCGATCAAGCTGGCCCCGAGCAAGAAGTTCCGCACCGTCGCCGTCTACGGCGGCACCGGCTACCAGAAGCAGATCGACGGCCTGTCCGGCGGGTGCGACATGGTGGTCGGCACGCCCGGCCGCATGATCGACATGCTCAGCCGCGGCAACCTGTCCCTCCAGCACGTCCGCTACGTCGTCCTCGACGAGGCCGACCGGATGCTGGACATCGGCTTCCGCCCGGACATCGAGCGGATCCTCCGCAAGTGCCCCGACAAGCGGCAGACGCTGCTCATGTCGGCCACCGTGCCGGACGAGATCAAGCGGCTGACCAGCCGGTACATGGTCGATCCGCTGCACCTGAACATGTCGCCGTCGGTGCTGACGGTGGACAAGATTCGGCAGACGCACATCACCGTCGAGAAGGAGCAGAAGTTCGACCTGCTGATGAAGGTGATCGAGCGGGAGCAGCCGCGGCAGTGCATCATCTTCGTCGAGCGGAAGCGGTGGGCGGACAACCTGCTGCGGAAGATGAAGCCGGTGGTGCCGGGCACCTACGCCATCCACGGCGACCTGGCGCAGTCGCAGCGGGAGAAGATCATGGCCGGCTTCCGCGCCGGCAAGGTGAAGTACCTGATCGCCACCGACGTGGCCAGCCGCGGCATCGACGTGTCCGGCATCTCGCACGTCATCAACTTCGACCTGCCGGCGGACATCGAGAACTACGTCCACCGCGTCGGCCGCACCGGGCGGATCGGCAAGGACGGGGTGGCCATCTCGTTCGTGCTGCCGGAGGAAGGCGGGCACCTGACGGACATCGAGATGACCATCAACCGGCTGATCGAGGCCGACCACATCGACGGGTACACGCCGCCGAACCGCCGCGCCGACGCCCCCCGCGTCGTCCGCCGGGGCGACGACGGCCAGCCGGTGGCCGACGACGGCGGCGGCCCGAAGAAGGCCGTGTTCGGCAAGTTCAAGAAGAAGTACAGCGGCCGGCTGTGAGGCAGTCATGGCCTTCACGCCGGAGGCGTGGGTGCCGGTAGCCAGGGGTGACGAGCGAACGAAGTGAGCGGAACCCCTGGAACCGTTGGACATAACGAATGAGTCCCGGAGGGACGACGGACAATTGAATCCGTCGTCCCTCCGGGACTCCGGCAATTTCCGACTGCCACCAGGGGTTCCGCGAGCTGCACTCGCCCGTCACCCCTGGCTACAGGCAGTCACCGCTCCGCGGTGAAGACCGAGAGTCACGTCCATGTTCACCCGCGACGACATCTTGACCCGCCTCCGCGCCCAAGTGGCCGCCGGCCGGCCCGTCGTCGGCGGCGGGGCCGGCACGGGTCTCTCCGCCAAGTGCGGCGAACTCGGCGGGCTGGACCTCATCATCATCTACAACTCCGGTCGGTTCCGCATGGCCGGCCGCGGCAGCCTGTCCGGCATGATGCCCTACGGCGACGCCAACCAGATCGTCATGGACATGGCCCGCGAGGTGCTGCCGGTCGTCGAACACACCCCGGTCCTCGCCGGCGTCTGCGGCACCGATCCGTTCCGCATCATGAAGCGGTTCCTGCTGGAGGTCCGCGACGCCGGGTTCAGCGGCGTGCAGAACTTCCCCACGGTCGGCCTCATCGACGGCGTGTTCCGCCAGAACCTCGAAGAAACCGGCATGGGGTTTGGCAAGGAAGTCGAGATGATCGCCACCGCCAGCGACCTGGGAATGCTCACCGCGCCCTACGTCTTCGACGAGCGCGAGGCGGAGCAGATGGCCGCCGCCGGCGCGGACGTGCTCATCCCGCACATGGGCCTGACCACGAGCGGCACCATCGGGGCGAAGACCGCGATCACCTTGGCCGAGAGCGTGAAGCGGGTGCAAGCGATGTGCGACGCGGCGAAGGCGGTGAACCCGGACATCCTGGTGCTGTGCCACGGCGGCCCCATCGCCGAGCCGGATGACGTGAAGTACGTCCTCAGTCACACGCGCGGCGTCGTCGGTTTCTTCGGCGCGAGCAGCATCGAGCGGCTGCCGACCGAGATCGCGATGGTCGAGTGCGTCAAGCGGTTCAAAGCCGTGGGGACGTAAGTTCGAACGCGCCAGCCGCCTCCCGCTGGGATCGTGTCAGCTTGACTTTCGGCCGCCGCTCGCGCAGCAACTTCATGCCTTCCGCGACCGTCGTCACTACTCCGGTCGCCAGCAAGTAAGCCAGCACCACGCATGCACTCCGGCCGTGGCCGAGCGCGCAGTGGACGTACACCGGCCCCCGCGCGACCGCTCCCCGGAGCCAATCCACGGCAATCCGTAGTTGCGCCGGCGTCGGGGCGGTGATGTCGAATACCGGCAGCGAGCAATACCCCGGCCGTCGGCGGAACGCCCGCACCTCGGCGAACTCGGCGGCCACGTCCAGCACCGACACGAAGTCGATCCGTTTCGCCTCCGCGTCCGTCAGCCGCCGGCCGAAGGCGAGGTTCGGGGCCACCACCGCGAACGGCTTCCCCCGCGAGAAAACCAACACCAAGTCGAACGACAGCCGCGAAGTCATCAAGTACGGCGCGAACAGCAGCCACGCCACCCACCCGCGCGTCCCGTCCGCCCGCTTGCCCAGCGACCCCCGACCGGTTCGCACCGCCACCGCCGTCGGGCCGAACAGGACGAGGATCGGCAACAGGACCAGTGCGACGCCCGGCCAACCGGCCAGCCACACCATCAGTGCGATGTCCCCGACCACCACGACCCCGAGCAGGACGCGGAGCGCGATCTTGCGGGCAGTGCGGAGCGCGGGTGTTGACATGGTCCGCCCTCCAGGTTGGCCGCGCGGGTACGGGCGGCTATCCCTACAGTACCAACATGACGAACGCGATTGGCGTTCGCTCCCTCCTCTCCGAGTTAAGCGTCATGTCGAACGTCGTGCGCGTGGCCGTCACCGGGGCCGCCGGCCGGGTGGCCAGCTCCCTCATCGTCCGCCTCGCGTCGGGCGAGATATTCGGCCCGAACACCCAGGTCATCCTGCAACTGCTCGAAGTCACGCCGGACAAAAACCCCAAGGCGATGCCGACGCTGGAAGGGGCCGGGTACGAACTCATCGACTGCGGCTTCAGCACCCTGAAGGACGTGATCGTCACCGACGACCCGGCCAAGGCGTTCGCCGGGTGCAACTGGGCGCTGCTGGTCGGGGCTGCCCCACGCGGGCCGGGCGAACAGCGGAGCGACCTGCTCAAGAAGAACGGCAAGATCTTCGTCGGCCAGGGGAAAGCCATCGCCGCGAACGCCGCGTCCGACGTGCGGATTCTCGTCGTCGGCAACCCGTGCAACACGAACTGCCTGGTCGCCTACGAGAACGGCAAGAGCGTTCCCGCCGACCGCTGGCACGCCATGACCCGCCTGGACCACAACCGCATGGTCGGCGCGCTGGCGCAGAAGGCCGGCGTGCCCAACGGCAGCATTACCAACGCCACCATCTGGGGCAACCACTCGAACACGCAGTTCCCCGACTTCGCCCACGCCAAGATCGGCGGCAAGCCGCTGACGGAGGTCATCACCGACCGGCCGTGGCTGGAAAGCACCTTCGTCCCGGCGAACCAGGAGCGGGGCAAGTTCGTCATCGACAAGACCGGCGTGTCGTCGTCGTTCTCGGCGGCGAACGGCGCGCTGGATCACGTCAAGTCGTTCGTCACCGGCACCGCGCCGGACGACTGGACCAGCGCGGCCGTGGTCAGCAACGGCGAGTACGGCGTGCCGAAGGGACTCGTGTTCGGCTACCCCGTGACGATCAAGGACGGGAAGTGGACGGTCGTGGAAGGGCTGACGTTCGACGAGTTCGGCAAGGCCGCGTTCGCCAAGACGCTGAAGGAGCTGGTCGAGGAGAAAGAGGCGGTGAAGGACTTGCTGCCGGGGTGAGTCCCCATCACCGGCTTGGATGAGGAAGTACGCAGGCGGGGTTCACGCCCACCTCATCCCCGTTGGGTGCTCTGTTGCGTCCTTCTTACGCCGCGAGGAGCATGAGGTTGTACACGATCACCCGTAGCAACAGTACCCGGTCGACATCGTCCGCGGGGTGGCGTGGTTGTCCTCGCCGTCGTACCCGGCGTCGGCCGGCACCGCGTCCCGCCGCCGCACCTGCACCGCCGCGCGGACGGCCGGCACCAGGTGCGGCGCGTCTCGACCCGGCCCGCGGGTGACGCGCGCGGACAGGATCCGGTGCGAGCGGATGTCGAGCGCGACCGTCCGTTTCGGCCACCCCCGCTGGGCTACGCGGTGGCCGGCGCGGGTCGTGTCGTACCGGCTCACCACCGGCCCGCCGACCCCGGCTCGGGACAGGAATGGCGATGATCGTCAAACCGGGCCAGCCGAGTAAGAAAACCCCTCACCCGAACCTCGTGCCTTCGGCACTCCGGTTCGACCTCTCCCCGACGGGGAGAGGTGGGGGGTGGTTGCCATCCCGCCTCGCTACTGGTTCCGCCAACCACGGACAAACCACCCCCCATGCAACTCACCCTCGACTACGGCAAGACCGGTCTGCCCATCACCCTCCCGGACGACCGGCTGCTCGCGCCGCCGCTGGCCATCCGCCCGGTTCGGCCGCTGGCCGATCCCACGGCCGCGCTGGAAGCGGCACTGAAAAACCCCATCGGCACCAAGCCGCTGGCGGAGCTGGCCGCCGGCAAGAAGACCGCGTGCGTCGTGGTGTGCGACATCACGCGGCCGGTGCCGAACGCCCTCCTCCTGCCGCCGATCCTCCGCACTCTCGAAGCCGCCGGCGTGTCCCGGAGTGGCATCACGATCCTCGTGGCCACCGGGTTGCACCGGCCGAACGTCGGCGACGAGCTGGTCGAACTCGTCGGCGAATTCGTCGCCCGGAACTACCGCTGCGAGAACAACCACGGCAAGGTGCAGGAGGAGCACGACTACCTCGGCACCACGGATCGCGGCGTGCCCATGTGGATCGACAACCGGTATACACGCGCCGAGTTGAAGATCACGACCGGCCTCATCGAGCCGCACCTGATGGCCGGGTACAGCGGCGGGCGGAAGGTGATCTGCCCCGGCATCGTCGGGCTGGAAACCGTCAAGGTGTGGCACGGGCCGACGTTCCTCGAACACCCGAAGGCCGACGCCGGCAGCCTCGACGGCAATCCGGTGCATGAAGAGAACACCAAGATCGCGCTGACGGCCGGGTGCGACTTCATCGTCAACGTCTGTATTGACGGCAAGCGGCAAGTCACCTGGCTGGGCGCCGGCGACATGATCAAGGCGTGGGAGGACGGCGTGCGGTTCTGCAAGGAAGTCGTGCAAGCCGGCTTGCCGCGACCCGCCGACATCGTCGTCACCAGTTCCGCCGGGTATCCGCTTGATACCACCTGGTATCAGGCGGTGAAGGGGCTGACGGGGGCGATGCCCATCGTGCGGAAGGGCGGCACCATCGTCCTCGCCGCGAGCCTGACCGAAGGCTTGGGTAGCCCGGAGTTCCAGTTCCAACTGAAGCGGTACGACGCCGAGGGCCGGTACGGCGTGCCGTCCGACAGCACCACCTGCGAGATGGACGAGTGGCAACTCGTCATGCTGAAGAAGGTGCTGGCCCACTGCCGCGTGAAGGTGGTCAGCGGCGGCATTTCCGCCGACATCCTGCGCCAGTGCCGAGTGGAGCCGGTCGCCACAGTCGAGCAAGCCGTCGCCGAGTCGCTCGCCGAGTACGGCCCGGCCGCCCGCATCGCCGTCATCCCGAAGGGGCCGTACGTCATGCCGCACGTCGCGGCGGCGTAATCGGGAGACGAATCGCCAAAAAGCGAAGACAAGACTAACCACAGAGACACAGAGGCACAGAGAAGAAAGAAGAGAGGAATCTTTCGTCCGAACAAATCTCTTCCTCGCTCTGTTTTGTCTTCTCTGTGTCTCTGTGGTTAGTCTTGCTTCCTGTTTTCTCTTCTTGGCGAGCTTGGCGTATTGGCCGTTCGCCTTCTTCCTGCCCCTATTCCTACCGGGTCTTACCCATGCGTATCCCGCTGCTCGGAGTCCTGCTCATGGCCGCCACCGTCGCCGAGGCGTCGCCGGAGGCGACCGACCGCGCGAAGACGTTCGTCGCCGCCCACGAGGCGAAGATCCGCCCGCTGGACATCGCCGCAGGCAAGGCGTGGTGGGCCGCCAACATCACCGGCAAGGACGAGGACTTCAAGAAGAAGGAGGGGATCCAGAACAAGCTGGACGCCGCCCTCGCCGACAAGGACACCTTCGCCGAGTTGAAAGCCCTCAAGGAACTGAAGGACGAAGGGGCCGTCGACGACAAGATCATCGCCCGCGCCGTCGAGGTCTTGTACCTGACGTACTTGCCGAAGCAAATCGACCCGGAGCTGCTGAAGAAGATCACCGCTAAGGAGAACGCCGTCGAGCAGAAGTTCAACACGTTTCGCGCCGTCGCGGACGACAAGAAGATGACCGCCAGCGAGGTGGCCAAGGTGTTGAAGGAGTCGAAGGACTCGGTCGCCCGCCGCAAGGTGTGGGAGGCCAGCAAGAAGGTCGGCGGCGACGTGGCGGCGGACCTCAAGGAACTCGTCAAACTGCGGAACGAAGCGGCCAAGCAACTCGGTTTCAAGACGTACCACGCCCTGCAACTGTACCTGAACGAGCAGGACGGCGACGAACTGCTGAAGCTCTTCGACGACCTGGACACGCTCACCCGCGAGCCGTTTATCACGGCGAAGGCCGAGATCGACGGGAAGCTGGCCGCCGCGTGCGGGGTGAAGGTCGCCGACCTGATGCCGTGGCACTACCACGACCCGTTCTTCCAGGAATCGCCCGGCGTATTCGACGTGAACCTGGACGAGGTGTACGCCAAGGCCGACATCCTGCAACTGTGCGAGAAGTTCTACGACGGCATCGGCCTGCCCGTCGGCCGCGTGCTGGCGGCCAGCGATTTGAAGGAAAAAGACGGCAAGTCGCCGCACGCCTTCTGCACCGACATCGACCGCGACGGCGACGTGCGGGTGCTGGCGAACGTCAAGCCGACCGAGTACTGGGCCAGCACCATGCTGCACGAACTCGGCCACGCCGTGTACAGCAGTTTGAACATCCCGCAATCGGTTCCGTATGTGTTGCGCGGCGAGTCGCACATCCTGACGACCGAAGGCGTGGCCATGCAGTTCCAGAAGTTCAGCAAGTCGAGCGCCTGGCTGGAGAAGATGGGCGTCGAGCTGGCCGACCCGAAGGCGTTCGACGCCACCGCCGCCAAGATGCTGCGGAACGAACTGCTCATCTTCTCCCGCTGGTGTCAGGTCATGTTGCGGTTTGAGAAAGGCATGTACGAGAATCCGGATCAAGACCTGAACAAGCTGTGGTGGGAACTGGTCGAGAAGTACCAACTGGTGAAGAAACCCGCCGGCCGAAGCGCCCCGGACTACGGCAGCAAGATTCACATCTGCGTCGCGCCGGTGTATTACCACAACTACATGATGGGCCAACTGTTCGCTTCGCAGGTGCATCACGCGCTGGCGAAGCAGGTGTACGACGCGGCCCCCGGCTCTGTGCTGTACGTCGGCGACAAGAAGGTCGGCAAGTTCATGACCGAGAAGGTGTTCGCCCCCGGCCGCACGCTGACGTGGCGGGAGTTGACCAAGTTCGCCACCGGCGAGCCGCTGTCGCCGAAGGCGTTCGCCGCCGACTTCGGCGGCAAGTGAGTGCGCTGTAGAAGAACTACCGACCCGAAGGTACGGCGGACTATTCGGGCGGGTTCGGCATCCCGTTCGGAATCGCGGACGAACCCAACCTAGGCCAGCCGGACCGTCGGAGCGACAGGGCCTGTTACGAAATAACTCCTGGTGGTCGTCGCGGCCGATGGAAACACCGTCAGCCGGACTCGTCGGAGTGAATTCGCAACGGGCATCAGTCCTGCTCGATTCACTACAGTTGCGGGGTCTTCGGCTTGATCGGCTTGGCGAAGGTGTTCGCCCCCGTCACCTTCACCTTGCGACTATACACCTTGTCGAAGGCCGTCACATAGATGGTGTCGAACTTCTCACCGCCGAAGCACAGGTTGGCGCTCTTGCCGTTCGGCGTGTGGATGATGCCGTTCACCCGCCCGGCCTGGTCGCAGAACTGGAGGCCGTAGTTCGTAGCGACGTACAGCCGGCCGTCGGTGTCGCACTTCAGGCCGTCCGCCCAGGCGTTGTCGGCGGTGTCCGGCGCGTACAGGTGGAAGTACTTCTGCTTGTGCTTCAGGGTGCCGTCCGGCTGAATCTGGTAGCTCCAGACCCAGTGCGTGCGGCTCTCGGCGACGAACAGCAGCGTCTGGTCCGGCGACACCGTGATGCCGTTCGAGAATTGAATTCCGGTATCCACGACGGTCTTCTTGCCGTCGCGGACGTGATAGATGTTGTCGGGGGTGCCGGGCGCGGTGACGTAGAAGTCGCCGTTGTGGAGGGCCACCACGTCGTTGCCTTTGATGCCGTCGGCCACCACCGTCCGCTTGCCGTCGTCGGCGTACTTGACGAGCGCGCCGAGGCCGCCGCCGACGCCGAACAGCGCCCCGTCCGGCCCGAACGCGAACCCGGACGCCTTCCCGTTGTCGGCAGACACCTCCACCGGTTTGCCGTCCGGGCCGATCTTGAACGTCTTGCCGGCCGGCACGTCGGTGAAGCACACCTCGCCCTTGGCGTTGGCAATCGGCCCTTCGGTAAACTTGTACCCCTCGCCGACCAGCTTCCAGCCCTCATCGGGCAGCAGCACCGCTTGCAACTGCGGCGACCCCTTGCCGGCCTTGATCGCCACCTTGCCGTGATCCTTCCACAGCCACTTCACCGCGTCGGGGAAGATCTGCGTGGCGTGGATGCCGTTGTGTTTGCCCAGGTTGTTCGGGCCGACTTTCGTCCACTTGTGTTCCACCTCGTACCCGGCGAACGCGAGCGACCGTTCCATCTCCTGGTTGGCCATCCACCAGTCGCCGCCGTAGATGTTCAGGTCGCCCTCGCCGTCTTCCAGGTAGATCCGCAGCGGCTTCGGCTCGGTCTTGCGGACGAGCGTCGGGTAGCTATTCGCCCCGCGCAGCCCGACGTAGGTGCCGATGGCGCTGAACACGCGGCGGAACGAGTCCGGCCGCTCCCACGCGGCGGTGAACGCGCACACCGCCCCGCTGCTCGACCCCGAAATCGCGCGGTCGTCCGGGTTCTTGCTCAGCTTGATCGCGCGGCCGTCCTTCGTCTGCAACTTCTCCACGGCCGGCAGCAGTTCCTCGATGAGGAACCGGGCGTAGGCGTCGCCGAGGCCGTCGTACTCGAAGCTGCGGTTGAAGCGGGCGAGCGCGTTCACGTTGGCGGCCGGTAGCACGCCGGGGGATACGAACACGCCGATGGTGACGGGCATGTCCTTCGACGCGATGAGGGCGTCGAACACCTCCGGGGCCTTGAACTGCACGCCGTCCTGGTTCACCCACAGGCAGGCTGGCGTCTTGCCGTCGTACTGCGCCGGCACGTACACGGTGACGGTCCGCGTGGTGCCGGGGAACACCTTGCTGTCGGCGAACGTGTGCCGGGTCAGTTCGCCCTTCGGGACGGGTTCCTGCGCGACCGCGACGGCGGGCAGGAGGAGGAGCAGGGAGAGGGCACGCATGGGGGACTCGGTGCTGGTCCCCCTCTCCCCTGGGGGAGAGGGGCTAGGGGTGAGGGGGAATCTGACTCGTGCGAACTCAATCCGCCTTCGGGCAGCGCAACCTGCAGATGCGGAGGATCGTCTCGACGACCAGGTTTTCGGTCAGCATGGCCTCGAAGTTCTCGAATCGTAACACGTACCCCGCGTTATCGCGGAGGCAGTTCGTCCGCGCGGTGTCGTAGGCTTCCCGACCGATGTGAGAGTCGCCGTCGAGTTCGACGACCAGTTTGGCCGCGATGCAGCAGAAGTCGGCGATGTACGGACCGATCTGGCGTTGCCGACGGAACTTGTGCCCGTCGCATCGGCGGTCACGCAGAATTTCCCACAGTCGCGCCTCGCTGGGCGTCTGGCCCGCGCGGAGTAGTCGGGCGAATTCGGCCTTGTCATCGGCGTTCGGCATGGCAAGAGTCCCCCTCACCCCTAGCCCCTCCCCCCCAGGGGAGAAGGGGACCGGAAAAAACCGCATTCACTTCAATACTCGCCACGCTTTCACCAGATACTGCAACCCGCTGCCGACCGTGGCGATTAGCATCGCCCACAACAGACCCTGATACAATCTCAGTAGCAGGAAATCCGCAGCGGGCAGCCATCCTTCTTGCCGGCACGTCAGCAGCAGCAACACCGCCACCAGCACGGCGCATTGCAGCACGGTCTTCAACTTGCCGAACCAGTCGGCCCCGAATTTCTCGCCCAGGCTTTCGACGATACCGCGGATGCCGGTGACGAGCAGTTCGCGGGAAATCACCACCGCCACCATCCACGGGGCGATGCCGGCGTCCGGCACGGGAATCAGGAAGATGAAGGCCGAGCCGATCAGCACCTTGTCCGTCAGCGGGTCCAGGGCACGGCCGACTGCGGACATCCGGTCGAACGTTCTTGCCCACCAGCCGTCCAGCCAGTCCGTCAGGGCGGCGACGCCGAACACGACGAGCGCCGGCAACCACCAGCGGTATTCGATGCAGACGCACAGCACCGCCGCGAGCGGCACGCGGCTGAGGGAAAGGATGTTGGGGACGTTCCACAGTGCCGAAGACGCCACTGCCTCGCGGTCGCGGCTCGCAAGATCGGTCACTCGTACTCCTCGGTCCAGGCGGGGTGGCCGTACTTCGACGCCACCAAATCGGCGGCGGCGGCCAGCTCCTCGGCGGCGAGCGCGGACACGGTGCCACCGTATCGCAACCGGAACGCCGCGAACAGGTGGGCGACGATCTCCGCCCGCGTCTTGCCGGTCTGCCGCACCAGCGGCGACACCCGTTTGGCGGCACTGGCGACAGCCTTGTCTTTCAGCTTCTCGCGGCCGATGCGCAACACCGCCACCATCTCGCCGGGGTCCATGTCGTAGGCCATCGTGGTGTGATGCAACACAACACCTTTGCGCCGGGCTTGCGCCGCGCCGCCGATCTTACCTTCACCACACGCAATGTCATTGATGGGCACATGATGGGCATCCACGCCCAGTTCGCGCAACCCGCGAATGACCCACGCCTCGCACACCTCGTAACTCTGGCGGATGTTCAACCCCTCGACGGCCTTCTCCGGCAGGTACAGCGAATACGTGATGGCCCCGTGCGGTTGCAGGAACATGGCCCCGCCGCCGGTCATCCGCCGGACGACCGTGATTCCCATCGCCGTGGCCGCCGCGCGGTCCACCTCGTTGGTCACGCTCTGGCAGCGGCCAATGATGACGGCCGGCGCGTCCCACCGCCAGAACCGCAGCGTCGGCGGCGATTGTCCGGACGCCACGCGATCCGCCAGCACTTCATCGAGGGCGACGTTCACCGCCGGCGACAGCGGGACTTCGGGGAGCAACCGCCAGGGCAGTTCTTTCCACTCCGCCGTCAGTCGATCAATTTCTTCGGGGGTGAACGCGCCGATGCGGTCGAGGTGCGGCACGTCGTGCAGGTCGGGGTTGCCGCTGATGGCCCGGACGACGGCGACGGCAATCGCCTCGGCGGAGGTGCCGACCAGTTCGACGCTGAACGGCACCGCGGCCCGCACCCGCGCGGCGAGGGCCGGAACGTCCGCGTCCGCCGGGGTGCCGGTCAACCCGGCGGCGATGGCGTCCAGCGTCGATGTCGTGGCCGGTTCCGGGTGAACGAAGAAGTCGCCGCTGACGCGCACGGCCGCGAGGCGGGCGTCGACCACCTCCAGCGCCACGGCCACCAGTTTGCCGCCGGGCGTCTTGCATTCGCCGCGAAGCATTGGGGAGTTCCAGAATTCGCCGTTCGATTACTCCGCGGTCTCGACCTTCGGCTGGGCCGACCGCACGGGCGGGCGGAAGGTGCTGCCGCCGACGCGGGTCTCGTCGTTCACCGTGGACGACACCAGCTTGCCGTCCTGGATGTAGAACACTCGGTCGGCCGCCTTCACGGTGTTCGACCGGCGGGCCAGGAACAGCACCGTGCGGCCGGGCAGCAGGCGGGTGACGGCGTCGTCGATGAGGGCCACGCTGTCCGGGTCGAACGGCTCGGTCGGCTCCTCGATGACGACCAGCGACGGGTCGCGGAGGACGGCCCGCGCCAGCGCGATGCGGAACCGCTCGCCGGGCCGCAGTGTCACCCCGGCGTCGCCGAGCTGCGTCTCGTAGCCGTAGGGCAAGCGGGACACGAACTGGTGCGCGTGCGTGAGCTTCGCCGCCTCGATGATCTGCGGCAGGGTGTAGCTCGGGTCGCCGCAGCCGATGTTGTTGGCCACCGTGTCGGAGAAGGTGGTGCCGTCCTGCATGACCAGCGCGATCTGCGTGCGGAGGGACTCGAACGTCACCCACCGCAGGTTCTTGCCGTCGACCTTCATGTCCCCGCCCGTCGGGTCCAGGAACCGCGTGAGCAGGAAGGCCAGCGTGCGGCCCTCCTCCGGGTCGCCGCACACCACCGCCACCCGGCTGCCGGCCGGCACCGCGAGGGTCACGTCCTCCAGCCGCATCCGCCCGGTGCCCGGCTCGCGGTAGCTGAGCTGCGCGAGTTCCAGCTTCTTGCGCAGCGGTTGCAGGAACTCGGCGTCCATCGGCTGGGTGGCGTCGGCGCGGCGGTCGAGGAACTCGAACACGTCGGCGGCCGCCTCCGTCGCCCGGCGGATGCGGACCCGCGCGGCGATCCACCGGTTGACGCTCATCGCCAGCGCCGTCACCGCGCACCCGGCGACGGCCAGCCCGGACGGCGTCATCCCGCCGCCCAGCACCACCCGCGCGGCGACGAACGCCAGGATCACCCCGGTCAGGCTGCCGACGGCGAACAGGGTCGGGCGGGCCAGCGTCTCGCCCCGCAGCCGGCGGCGGGTGGCCTTCGCCAGCTCGTGCAGTTGCCGCTCGACGCGGGCCTGGTTGAACCGCTCCATCAGGTAGCTCTTCACCACCTGCATCATGGTCAGGTTCTCGCGCATGACGGCCAGCCGGGCGTCGGCGCGGCGGGCGGCCAGCCGCGCGTCCCGGCGGAACCAGACGGCCGACAGCCCGGCCACCAGCCAGACCGCCCCGACCAGGCAGACCACGGCCAGCGCCAGCCACGGGTTCACCGCCGCCAGCACGCCGACCGCCGCCACGCCGAGCGTCGGTGCCCGCACGCCGGCCGTCAGCCGGGCGATCCAGCCGTCCTGCAACTGCTCCACTTTCCGGCTGATGATGTCGCCGGCTTCGGCCTGGGCGTCGGGGCGGATGGCCAGCCCGGCGAGGCGGAAGCTGTGCGTCAGCACCGCCCGGCGGAGGCGGCCGGCGGCGTCGATGGCGACCACGGCGGACAGGTACGCGGCCGCGTTCAGCGTCACCGCCCGTAGCAGGATCAGGACGAACGCCACGGCGAACAGGCCCGCGAGCAGGCCCTCGTTCGTCTCGGCCCAGCCGTTCCACGACGCGAACCAGGCGAGTGGCCCGGCGACCCAACTGCCGTTCGCCCGCGCCGCCGCGGCCGCCAGCCCTTCACTGCCGAGCGACTGGTGGTGGCAGAGCAGATCGACGAACAGGTAGACGACGGGGAGGAGGCCGATCACCGTCAGCGCGGCGGTGACGGAGCAGACCACCGCGCCCCACTTGGCGACGGGGGTCGGCTTCTGGTAGTCGAGGGAGTGGCGAAACGGCTGGGAGTCCACGGGGCACCTGCCGGGTTGGGACGGGCGACGACGTGGACGGAAGTCCGGTGCCCGCCACCCTTAGCCTATCGCGCGGGGCCGACGGCGGTGCTCGGAAAATGACCCGAACCGACCGGGCGCGGCAGCCGAGCGGCGGCACAACCCGGCCCGTTCAGGCGTCGCGTGGATGGACGACCAGTTCGTCGTACCCGGTGGCCGCGTCCGGCTCGCGGCGGAAGGCGAGCGCCGGCAACTCGGCGACCACCAACTCCGCCGTCGTGCGGATGACGCAGCCGTCGAGGACGTGCCCGCCGACCATCGCCCCGTCCGCGTCCGCCAACCCGATGTGCAGGTGGGCGGCGGACGCCGACAGCGTGCCGACGAGGGAGACGATCTCGAACGCGCCGACGCGAGTCGCGCCCTCGCGCCGGCCGGCGAACCGTAGGCAATACGCCGACAAGCTGCCGACGCAGGTGAGGACGGCGGCCGCTTGCCAGCCGTGCGCCGCAGCGACGGCGAGCAACTCGCGCTTCAAGTCCGCGCCCGGCGGCAGGCGGAAGGCGAACGCCGTGACGGGGGAGGGAAGCAAGGGCATTCTTGCGAGCCGCGACCGC
>JAYTTN010000521.1:0-4818 GCA_043745295.1 Fimbriiglobus sp.
GCGACGACAAAGCGGTTGTCGTCGCCGCGACCGCAGGGAGCGGGTGTCGGTCTGTCACCTACCCAACCCCCGACCGATCGTAACCGGGAGGAACGGCCCGTGATACACCAGAGCGGTGTAGAGTTGTAACAGCGTCGCGCCGGCGTCGAACATGCGGCGGGCGGACTCAGCGTCCTCGATGCCGCCGACGCCGACGACCGTCACCCCGTCGCCCACCCGCTTGCGGATGGCTTCCACGTTCCGGGGCGCGATGTCCCGCAGCGGTCGCCCACTGAGGCCGCCGACCGCCAGCCCGTCCTTCCCTTCCGTCGCCAGCGTGTTCGTGGCGATCACCCCGGCCGCGCCCGCCGTCAGCACGGCGTCGAGGACTTCGTTCAGCGGGTCGCCGACCAGCTCCGGCGCGACCTTCACCAGCACCGGCTTCGGCCCGCTCGCCGCCCGCACCGCCGTCACCAGTTGGCTCATCCACGCGCCGGTTTGCAGCGCGCGGAGACCTTCCGTGTTCGGCGAGCTGACGTTGACGGCGACGAAATCGGCGTGCGGGGCAAGGGTCGCGGCGGCACTCCGGTAATCGTCCACCGTCCGCTCGTCGGGCGTGTCCTTGTTCTTGCCGACGCTGACGCCGATGGGGAAGGGGGGGCGCAACCCGGCCGTCGCCTGCGCCGCCAGCCGCGCCGCCACCGCCGCCGCACCGTGGTTGTTGAACCCCATGCGGTTGACCACCGCCGCCGTCTCCGGGTAGCGGAACATACGCGGCTTGTCGTTGCCACCCTGTGGCAGTGGGGTGACGGTGCCGAGTTCGACGAACCCGAACCCGAACGCCCACCACGCCAGCGGCGCGACGGCGTTCTTGTCCATGCCCGCCGCGAGACCGATGGGGTTCGGGAATGTGAGGCCGAGGGCTTTCACGGGTATCGGTTTGGGCCGAACGGCGGCGCGGATCAGCCCGCACAGCCACCGCGAGCGGGCGAGCCGCGCCGCCGACCGCAGGGCGAACTCGTGCGCCTCTTCGGCGTCCCACTCGAACAGATACGGGCGGAGGCGGGAGTAGAGCATTGAGGAACTGAGAAAGAAAAAGCCCCCTCACCCGAACGGCTTGCTCCGCAAGCTCGTTCGACCTCTCCCCCACTTCGTGGGGCGAGAGATGAGGCGTGGTTGGTTTTCGTGCCTTTGGGAAAGTCGCAATCACCCAGCACCTCTCCCCACTTCGTGGGGAGAGGTCGGAACGGCTTCGCCGTTCCGGGTGAGGGGGCACTATTTTCCCCGCGGTGACGATGACGGCACCGGCTCTTCACGTCTCCGTGGGCAGTCCCTGTGCGTTCCACACCCCCCAGCCGCCGTCCATGCTGAGGACGTTGGTGTACCCCATCTTCTGGATCGCATCGGCCGACAGCGCCGAGCGGAACCCGCCGCCGCAGTACAGCACCAGCGCCGTCGCCGGGTCCGGCACCTCCGTCTCGATGTCGCGCTCGATGACGCCCTTGCCGATGTGGATCGCCCCCGGCAGGTGCCCGGCGGCGTACTCGCTCTCCTCGCGCACGTCCACCAGCGTGAACGCCTCGCCGGCGAGCTGCTTCGCCCGCACGTCGGCAACGGTGCATTCGCGGACGCGGGTCTTGGCATCGGCCGCGATGGCCAGGAACGCCGGGGTGTGGGCCTTAGCCATGTCTGCGGTTCCTCGGTTCAAACTGTCCGAGCCGGAAGCGTGAGCGACGGTCTTCCAGACGCTCGTCGCTCACGCTTCCGGCTCCGAAAAGACTGGAGCACTCCTCACGCCCGGATCAGCTTCTTCGCCACCAGGTAGTTGATGACCGCCGCCACGCCTTCCTCGACGGTCTGCGTCGCGGCGTCGAACGTCAGTTCCGGGTTGACCGGCGGCTCGTAGGGGTCGTCCACGCCGGTGAATCCCATGCCCTTGCCGGCCGCCACCGCGTCGCGGGCCTGCTTGTACAGCCCCTTCGGGTCGCGCTGCTCGCAGGTGGCGATGGGCGTGTTCACGAACACCTCGACGAACGGGAGTGCCCCGGTCTTGTTCCCCTCGTGGATCTTGCGGGCCGCGTCCCGGTCCTTCTTGTACGGGCTGATGAAGCTGGCCACGGCGAACAGGCCGGCGTCGGCGAACAGCTTGGCCACCTCGCCGATCCGCCGGATGTTCTCCTCGCGGTCCTCGGCGCTGAACCCCAGGCCGAACCGCTTGGCTTGCGCCTCGCCGTAGCCCCGCGTGTCGGCCAGGATCTTCGGCCCGGCGTTCAGGCCGAAGCGGACGTTGTCGCCGTCCAGCACATACGCCGCGTGGCCCCGTTGGATCAGCACCTGTTCCACGGCCACCGCTAAGGTAGACTTGCCGGACCCGGACAGGCCGGTGAACCAGAGGGTGGCCCCGGTCTGCTTGAGCGTCGCCGTCCGCTCGTCGCGGGTGACGCTGCCGGGGTGGTAGAAGATCTGCGTCGGCGTGAGGTCGGACATCGGGAACCCGTGAAGGTCAGTGAGAGAGACCGGCGGCGCTCCGCGCCGCACCAACCGGCAACATACGAACCGCCGCCCCGCGCGGCTTCCATCCTGAGGGCGGGGAGGTGCGTCAACGGAATCTGGCACCGCCGGGGTTGAGGGCCGAACCCCACATGGGAATTTTCCACACGCCGAACGCCCTACGGGGGAAGCGATGATCGATCCGCCCGCTCGCCGGCCGACCGGGGCCACGGTCGCCGGGGTGATCTTGCTCGTCCTCGCCGGCGAGTGCCTGCTGGCGGCTCTGGCGTCGGCCGTCGCAGTCGTGGGCATCCTGATCGTCTCGGACAAGCCGGTCATGGCGGTGGGCGCGGCGGTCCTGTTCGTACTGACGGCCGGGCCGGGCGTGCCCTTTCTCGTCGTCGGGGTGAAGGCGCTGCGCGGGACGGTCGATCGGCCGGTCGAGAACGGGCGCAAGGCGATCCTGCTCGGCGTCATCGTCCTGATCGTCCTCGCCGTCGTCGGCGTGGCGGTCGCCGTACCCGCTCCCGGCGGCCGGCAACCGTTCTCGACCTTCCTCCAACAGGGCGGGTGGTTCCTCCTCGGTATGCTGGCGGCCGCTTTCGTCAACGTCGCGGCCTTGATCCTGGCCGGCGTTCTTCTCCAGAAGCAGACCGCTTCCTACATCGATTGGACCGGCCGCACGTTCGTCAACCCGTACGCGCCCCGCGACCGCGAGTAACGGCCCGTCGAGGCGTCATGGCGATTTCCCCCACCCGTTGCCCGGCTCCCGTCACGGCCGTAGCCGTGCTGCTGATCGTGATCGGGTCCGAACTGCTGCTGGCGGGTGGGGCAGGCGTTGGCGCAACTATTTGGTGGGGAATCACGAACGGCGAGCCGCCGCACTTCATCCCGCTCGCGGCGGCCCTGTTCCTCTTCGGCGTCGGCGTCGAATTCCTGGTGATCGCCATCAAGACGCTGTGCGGCACCCTCCGCAAGCCGTGGTTCGCCGGCGACCGAGTGATCGGCTTCGGCGCGCTGGCCGCTCTGCCGGCGCTCGCGCTGTCGTGCTGCTGCGGCATCTCGACTGTCGCAGACGGCAAGTGGGAGAAATTGCTGACCACGAACGCGGCCTACGGAGTCGCGGGCCTGTTCAGCCTCTGGGCGAACACGGTGGCGATGGTGACGGCCGGGGCGCTCCTGCGGAACAACGCCGACCGCTACTTCGCCTGGCGGGCCGCGCTCCGCCGCCCGCCGGAAGACGCCGAGTACGAACCGGAGGGACCGTGACGCCTGCCCCGCCGTGCCCGCCCTCGGTGAAAGCCGCCGCGATCCTGCTGATTGTGGTCGGGGCACAACTGCTCCTGATCTCGGCGATAGCGGTGATGGTGATCATCGCCGTGGCCATGGTCACCTCCGGCGGGGCGTGCGGCTACCTCGTCGTGGTCGCGCTGCCGCTGAGCGTCAGTGTGGCACTCGTCAAGATCGCGGCGACGACGCTTTGGGGAACGACTGGCAGCGTTCGGAACAACGGGGTGTTCTGCGTCGCGCTCGGCGGCCTCGGTGGTGCCCTCGGCTTCGCGGCCGTCGCGGACGGGATTCGGCACGGCGTGTTCAACCGGCTCCCGGCCCTCGACGAACGGACGATCGGGTTCGCCGGCAGCGTGCTGTTCCTGCTGAACTCGGTCGCCCTCGAAGTGGCCGGGGCGATGCTGCTGGCCACGCGCGCCCGCTACGCAACTTGGCGTCGCGCGCGTGCCGAACGGCAGGAGGAACCGGCGGCCGACGTGTGAGGCATGAGCGGGATGAACGACTCCCGGCGGTGGTACTGGCTACGGGATGGGCCTCTGGTGAACCTCTCCCCCACGGCCGTGGGGGAGAGGTCGGAACGGCGCAGCCGATCCGGGTGAGGGGGCGCGACAGGGGAGAAGAAAAGCCCCCTCACCCGCCTCGTGCGGGGCGCACGAGGCGACCTCTCCCCCACGTCGTGGGGCGAGAGGTGGAGGCACCCGGCTTCCCGGTCGGCCACGTCCCCGCCACGGCCTGACTTCACGCGGCGTCGGCGGTGTCGTGGTACAGCACCGGCGTCGGCACGTCGGCCATCGCCCGCAACTCGGCGACGATGTCGGTGTTCATCACCTCTTCCAGCTCCCCCAGCGCGCGGGCGACCGGCGCGCCGTCCACCACCCGGTGGTCGAAGTGGACCCGCACCGGCAGCGTGTGGTCCGCCGCGAAGACGCCGTAGTTCAGCGACGTGCTGAGCGGCGAAATGAGGTTCAGCGCGGTCGCCCCGTCGCCGGCGGTCACGCTGACGCCGAACGTGCCGAACGCCCGCATCCGCCACCGCTGCGACACGTTCGCCACATACCA
>JAYTTN010000522.1:0-18329 GCA_043745295.1 Fimbriiglobus sp.
CCTGGGGATTTCGACCACAACAGGGGGCTGACGCCCCCCGCTCGCCAGAATCCGCTGCCGCACCCTGTTACCCAATTCCCTTTGCAGTAGGGTCGGGAACCCTCTAACATAGGCTCTATTCACGCCGCCCGGATTCCGATCTCGGAGTGCCGCCATGACCCGGATGGTTCTCGCCGTCGCCCTGTTCGCCGTGACCGCCGACGCCGCCTGGGGCCAGAAGCGGCTCGGCCGACCCGTCGGCGAATCCCCTCTCCCGGAGCCGGCCAAGCCGGACCTGCAAGTCCCGACCGACACCAACCCCGACCCGAAGTCGCTGGAGTACGGCGACGCGGAACTGGAGAAGGCGCGGGCGCTCACCCGGCAGCTCGGCAGCAAGGAGTACAAGGAGCGCGAGGTCGCCAGCCGCGAACTGGGCAAGATCGGCCGCGTCGCCGTCGTCGCCATCCGCGAGGTGCGGGCCGTCGAGACGAACGCCGAGGTGCGGCTGCGAACCGACATCCTGCTGCCCCGCGCCGAGAGCGACGACATGCGGGCGCGGGTGATGTGCTTCCTGGCCGACAAGGACGGCAAGTTCGACCACAAGCTGCCGGGGTGGGGCAAGTTCAAGGACGTGACGGGGTCGGACAAGGCGTCCCGCGAACTGTTCGCCGAGGTGCTGAAGAAGAGCGACTACCACGCCCTGCTGATGGCGTGCGAGATGACCGCCAACGACCTGAGCCGGGTGCTGACCGGCTACTACCAGACGATCCAGCACAAGCAGAACTTCGGCACCCACGTCCAGCCGACCTCCGCCGAACTGGCCGTCCTCTGCTTCCTGGAGTGCCAGCACTCGGACAAGGAGCTGCGGATCCAGGGGCAGTGGGGGCCGATGTCCGTCGGCCAGTGGCTGTACCACCAGGACGTGCAGAACGCGATGAAGAACGGCAGCGGCAAGTACGGCGTCCCGCTCCAGCGGATCGTCGGCAAGTGGATGGAGTCCCGCGAGACGGCGTTCGGCGTCCAGCAGGCTATGAACCTGGCCACGAACTGGCAACTGAAGGACGCCCTCAAGTATTCGGCCCGCATGTTCCTGGTTGGGTCGGACGCCAACGCCAACTGGTACAAGGCCCAAGCGGCGCAGCAGATCGCCACCAAGCACAATCTGAAGGAAGGCAAGGAGGAGGCGGCCAAGTACCTGCCCCTGATGCTCAAGGGGCTGGACGAGAACCAACTGCTCACCCAGGTGTTCGTCGGCGGGAAGAACCCGAACGAGATGATCGGCGTGAACACCCAGGACTACGTCCTCGGCCTACTCTGCCGGATGACCGGCCAGAAGCCGGCCGACTACGGCCTGGACACCCAGACCAACGGCGGGGACAACTTCCAGAACTACGCCCACTACTACTTCAAAGAGTCGGACGCCAAGAAGGCGGGCGAGAAACGGGACGCCGGCATCAAGAAGTTCAAGGAGTGGGCCGAAAAGAATCTCAAGGCCGAGCCGGTCAAGAAGGAAGAGCCGAAGAAGGACGAGTCGAAGAAGGACGCTCCCAAGAAAGATGAGCCGGTGCCGCAACCGCCGGTCGCCCCGCTGCCGATCAAGAAGTGATTGGCCGGCTTGACAACATGATGGTTCGGGTGGGGCACCAACTCGCGGTGCCCCACTCGTGTTGCCTCCCACCCCTTTCCCCGTCGGAGTCTGGGCCATGACTCGCGCCGCCGTCGCCCTCCTCCTCTGGGCTGGCCTCGCCACCGCCGCCGACCCGGACCCGAAATCGCTCGCCGTTCCGCCCGCCGCCGCCGCCGAGGCCGCCGAGTGGGTGAAGCAGTTGGCCGACCGCGACTACGCCGAGCGGGACGAGGCCACCAAGGAACTGCGCAAGCTCGGCCGTCTGGCGCTGCCCACCCTGCTCGACGCCCTCGCCACGAACTCCCACCCGGAAGTCCGGCTGCGGTGCGAAATCCTGCTGCCGGCCGCCGTCTCCGCCGACATCCGCGCCAAGGTGGACTGCTTCCTGGCCGACAAGGACGGCAAGCACCGGCACGACCTGCCCGCCGCCAAGGCGTTCTTCGCCGCCACCGGCCGCACCGAGGCCGCCAAGCAACTGTTCGGCGACATGATCCGCTCGGCCAACCGCGATATGCTCGTCGCCGTGGACGGCCCGGAGGCGGACCTCCAGCAGAAGTACCTGGCGCGCCGCGGCGAGTTGAACGTGTCGCTCACCGGCGCGGTGATCATCAACCGGCCGGGCGGCACGGCCGCGACCGGCCCGACCGCCGTCGATATGGCCGCCCTGCTGTTCGCCGAGGCCAAGCTGCCGGACCGGGGCCTCGGCGCGGGGGTCGGCATCGGCGTCGTCCGCAACCAGCAGTCGCTGCTGAGCAACTACCAGTTTCAGACCCAATTGCGGAACGCCATCGAGTCGGACGCCCGCAAGGAGGCGCTGGCGGCCGTGCTGAGCCACTGGATGGACACCCGCGAGCAGCCGCAGTCGATCTACACCGCCGTCAGCTTCATGAACCGGTTCAACCTGCCGCACGCCTTGCCGGCCGCGCGGAAGCTGGCGTTCGGCAAGCTGGTCGTCGGCGGCCCGCCCACCTACCGCGGGTACGCCGTCGCCTACGTCGCCCGGTTCGGCACCGCCGACGACCTGCCGCTGCTCGAATCCCTCCACGCGGACAAGGCGGTCCTCACCCGCATGTTCGTCGGCGGCGTCGCCAACAAGCAGCACGCCATCCAGACCCGCGACGTGGGGCTGGCCATGACGCTGCTGTTCGCCAAGCAGAACCCGACCGACTACGGGTTCGTCAACCGGTACGCCAACTCCGGCGTCTCCGACACGCTGAAGTTCAGCTACCTGGCGTACTACTTCGACGGCGACACCGACGAGAAGGCCGACGAGAAGCGGGAGGCCGCGTTCAAGAAGTACGCCGAATGGAAGGCGACGCGGAAGACGGACAAGAAGTGAAGACCGCGCCCCTCTCCCGCTCGACCCCACCGGAGTCCGGGTCATGCTCCGCACCGTCGTCGCCCTCTTCCTGCTGGCTTCGACCGCCGTCGCGCCGGCCGCCGACCCGGACCCGAAGTCGCTCGCCGTCCCGCCCGACCCCGCCGCCCGCGCGACGGCGCTCGTCGAGCGGCTCGCGTCCCGCGACTACGGCGAACGGGTCGAGGCCACGACCGAACTGCGCGCGCTCGGCCGGCTCGCCCTGCCCGCACTCCGCGAGGCGGTAGCCACGATCACCCACGCCGAGGTCCGTTCGCGGGTGGCGACGCTACTGCCGGCCGCCGCCGCCGCCGACCTCCAGGCGAAACTGGCGTGCTTCCTGGCCGACACCGACGGCAAGTACCAACACGTACTACCGGGGGGGAAGGAGTTCTTCGCCGCCGCGGGGCGGACGGACGCCGCCAAGAAGCTGTACGCCGCCATGCTTTCCTCGCCGAATCGAGACCTGGTTCTGGCCGTCGAAGGGCCGGAAGCGGACCTCCGCCGCAAGCTCCACGACCGGCGGGACGATTTGGACCTGGCCCGGCGGGATCCGCGAACCGAGCTGTTCACCCAGCTCGATGACACCGACGTGGCGGCCATCCTGTTCGCCGAATCGTTCCTCCCCGACTCCGGCCCGACGACCGGCGAACTCGGCTGGGCGGTGGTGGTGGTGCGGGTGCGGGGCGGGCGAGCCGCTCAGTTGACCGGGAACACGCTCTTCCAACACGTCCTCGAATCGGCGCTCGCCGACGACCGCCGCCGGGAGGCGCTGGCCGGCGTGGTCCGCCGGTGGATGCAGACCCGCGACCACCCGCAGTCCGTTTACACCGCGATCCTGGCGATGAACCGCGCCGGGCTTCCGGACGCGCTTCCCGCCGCGCGGCTCCTTGCCAGCGGGAAAATCGTCGGCGGCCCGGTGAGTTACCGGCTGCACGCCGTGGCGTACCTCGCCCGACACGGCACGCCGGACGACCTGCCCACGATCGAGAAACTGTTCGCCGACAAGACGACCGTCGTCACGGCCATTCCGGGCGGGCCGGCCAGCCGCCGGCACACCATCCTGACCGCCGACGCGGCCCTGGCGATGGCGCTGCTTCTCACCGGCCAGAACCCGACCGACTACGGCCTCGACTTCCGGGCGGTTTACTACGGCTCCAGTTCGGACGCGCAGAAGTTCAACCCCACGGCGTACTACTTCGACGCCGACACCGAGGACAAGGCCGACGAGATGCGACTGGCGGCGCTCACGAAGTACGCCGAGTGGAAGGGGAAACAGCCGAAGGACAAGAAGTGAGCCGCAGTTCCGTCGAACTCGCATCCACGCGGAACTCGTCCTCGCCGATCACCTCGAAGAGCGCGTCGAACCGGCTCGGCAATCGCCCCCGGTTCTCGCCCCAGACGCGGAACTCTCCGCCCGCGTCCACCCGCCCGCCGACGATCACGCGACAGCCGAATTCGACAATCCGCGCCAGTGCGGCATCCCGCCCCGCGTCTCCGCCGTAGTACCTCGGGTCGATCAGCCGGATCGCCGTGTCGAACCCGACGACGAACGCCGTCTCCGGGAACAGCTCCGCCTTCTCGACAAAGGTCGCCGCCCGCGTCACCCACACGGCGGCCACGCCGGCGAACTGCCGCACCCGCCGCGCCACCTCGTCCGCCGGCAGGTCGGGCTTGTCCACGTTCGCCGTACTCAGCTCGAAGTGGACCGGGCCGCCGACCCGTTTCGCCACGGCATCCGCCAGCGCCCGATGGCCGACGTGCAGCGGATCGAACGACCCCGGCAGCACCACCGCCGGGCGCGCGGCGGGCACGGAAACGGTGCCGTCGGGCAGGTGGCAGGCGGGCGGCAGGTGAAAGGCGGACAGGCTCATGGCCGTAATGTACGCGGCTGGTTCGTAACATACCGACACTCTCCCACGCATCACCGGCTCTTGCGGCCGGCGCGGCTCGTCACGGTCGTGCCATGCGGTTCCTATTCCTCGGCGACATCGTCGGCGCGCCCGGTGTGGCGGCGGCGCGGAAACTCGTCCCCCACCTGCGGCGGACGGAAAGGTTGGACTTCGTCGTCGCCAACGCCGAGAACGCGACCAACGGGTCCGGCTGCTCGCCCCGCGACTACCGCGCCCTCCGCGCCGCCGGCATCGACGCCATCACCCTGGGCGACCACGTCTACAAGAAGTTCGAGGTGTCCGAGGTGCTGCGGTCGCCGAACGAACCGGTGTGCAAGCCGGCCAACTACCCGCCGACCGCGCCGGGCAAGGAGTACGCCGGGTTCGTCGTCGGCGGGGTGAGCGTCGCCGTCATCTCGCTCATGGGCCGGACGTACATGCGGCCGGTGGACTGCCCGTTCCTGGCCGCCGACCGCGTGCTGGCGAAGCTGGCCGGCTCCGCGCGGGTGATCGTCGTGGACGTTCACGCCGAAGCGACCGCCGATAAGTACCTCCTCGCCCACTACCTGCGCGGGCGTGTCACGGCGGTACTGGGCACGCACACGCACGTGCCGACGGCCGACGAGCAGGTGTTCCCGGACGGCACCGCGTTCCAGTGCGACGTGGGGATGACTGGGCCGTACGACAGCATCCTCGGCCGGCGGATCGACCGCGTGATGGCGACCGCCGTCCACTTCACGCCGACGGCGTTCGACGTGGCCGAGGGGGACGTGCGGCTGGCCGGGGCGGTCGTCGATTGCGACCCCGACACCGGCCGCGCCACCGCCATCCGCCGGCTGATGGTGCGGGAGAACGAGGTGACGAGTTAGCGGGGGCAGGGAAAGCGGCTTCCTCAAATCGTGTCTTGCGTAAGCGGTGTGGCGTACCGCACGAGTGCGGGATCAACCGGGTTGCTTCTCGGCCGACCAGCTTTTCACGTCATCAACCATCTCCAGCCGACGCCGTTGAGGTACCACAGGCCGGGAGTGACGACTTGGCATTTCGTCATAATCTTTCCCGTCCAACGACCGCCCGGCCGCAGATTTTCGAACCCCGCCCCACTGCTTGAAGAAGAACATGACGCCGGCGGCCTCGCACTGCTCGCGAATCCGCAGCACCCATGCCTTGCTCATCGGCCGGGCACCCGCGCCGCTCTCGCCCCCGACGATAACCCAGTGAATAGCCGTGAGATCGAAGTCGCCCAGGTCTTCGAGCAACGGTTCGACGGAAAGGAATCGAACAACGGCCGGGGCGGCGCGCAGTGCGTCGATACGGGGCAGTCCGTGCTTCCGGTTCTCAACGCTCACCCCCCACCAGAGGTGCTTCAGGCGCGACGCGAAGGCGAGCGGCCCACGGAGCAAATCCCGCATCCGTTCTGCCCGCTTGGTCAGCACTTGGAAGGTGTGCCAGTGTGCCAATTCCATCACCTTGGCGACTCGAACGATGTAGTCGTCCGGCACGTCTGGATGGAAGAGGTCGCTCATGGAGTTGACGAAGATCGTTTTCGGCTTTCCCCATTTCAAGGGTTCGGCGAGTTTGTCCGGGACCAGGCGCAAATCGAAGCCTTGCTCGTAGGGGTGATTCGGCACCCCACGAAACCGCTCGGCGAACGTCGCGGCGTAGCACCTCGCGCAACCCGGACTGATCTTCGTGCATCCCCGTACTGGGTTCCACGTTGCGTCGGTCCATTCGATGTGTGAGGTTGCGCTCATGTCATTTGCCCTCCGGCGTTATGGGAAATGAGACTCGCACGGAGTTCCCGAAGGTCACTTCGCCTTTGGGCTTCGGTCGCTCGGTGTGCGGCGGCGTCGCTGTAACTCTGCCCTCCAACTCCAACTTCGCCAGCACGTCCTTGTAGTTCTTGCTGATGAACGGCGTGCCGACATTGTGCTGTTCGTAGACCTGCTCCATTGTAAGTATCTGACCAGCGAATCGATCCAACAACAACTTTTCCAGCACTTCCGGGGTCGTGACGAAACCGAACAGGTTGGGGTGATCCTTGTCCGCCGGGTTGTAGGCGAAACTGGAGACGCCTTGCTGAACCGACGAACTCTCCTTGGCCATCACGCCTTTCATGATTCCATACCCGAGCGGGTGCTTGCTGACGAAGAACAGGTGATGCTTCGTCCGGCTGCCACTCGCATCTTTGAAGGCGAACGGCAGCACGTACTTCCCACCCAATTCTTTGAGGGCAACGCACAACTCCTCGACAATTGCCAACTCCCGTTTCTCGGGCGAGAGGGTTCCCAGTCGCACCTGCAACGCCGCCGCGCGATTCTCTCCGAAAAGTGCCTCCATGTGTTCCTTCACGGTGTCGTTGCTCAGTCCCATGTTGATGCGGGAGTAGTTGAAAAAGAAGATGCACTCGCACGCCCAGTCCTTCAGCACCGAGTTGATGAGCCGGAGGGACAGCCCTTTGTAGCCCCACGGATCGACGAACATCAACGTGGGAATGAAGTTCATCCCCTCGAATTGCTCCACGATTTCCACGCCCACTTCGTTGGTGTGGACTTTGGGAGGGTACTTGAATCCGTCGATGCCACCGATCTTTTCGATCTCCTCCTTGAGCGTGCTGGTATTGTCCCCGTCTTTGTCATTGAACACCGTGACCAGTTGGTCGGCGAACCCGTTCTCGGCCGCTTGCTCCAGGATCAGCACGGGCGTCGATTTGGACCCGCTTTTGTACTGGCTGGGGCCAGCGAACAGGTCGATGTAGGCGATCTTTCTTGGCTTGCGTCGAAGTGATGACCTTGGCCCACGCCCACAGGTACTTGGTGACGATGGCGGTTTTCACCTGGGACTGTTCCAACTGCTCATCGAAGAAGGGGTCTGCCATGGATGGGTCTCCGAACGTTGCAAGAACGTGGCGGTTGGGGGACCGAGGAAAGTCAGCCCAGATTGCTGGTGCCGCACATTTGTTCTAAATTACATTGCTGAACAGAAAGTGTCAACGAAATCTTTTCGGAGTCCAATCGGCTTAGCCAGGATTCGCCCAACCCGCGAAAAGTTCGGCTTGCAGTTCTGCTGCGTGCCTCTCCGAGTTGCAGAATCGCGTGTCAGCCCCGACCAGTCTTGTGCGTGCGGAGACAGCGTGCCAAACGGGAGACACCGCCATCCGCCGGGTGGTGGTGCGGGCGGCGGACGCGGCGCTACACTAGCGGGGTCCGCCACCCTCTCGGATTCGCCATGACCGACGACCAGTTCTGGGACCACATCCGCGCGGCCCGCCCGCCCGACCCGGAGGAGCACGCGGCCACGCTTCCCGTTTGAACACCCCTCTCCATTTATGGGGAGTGAGCCGGGGGGTGGGGTTTCTCCAACCGACCCACCCCCGACTTGGGGAACGTCCGAGCCGGCGTGCGGATCGGGTCGAAAGGGACGGGCAGCCGCCTAAAGTAACGGACGCCCCGCTTCCGTTCCACCCCCGCCGCGAACCGCCATGCTGCTGCTGTCCTGCACGAACGTGTCCCGCGGGTACGACGCCACGCCGCTGTTCGACGAGGTGTCGTTCGAGCTGCACGTCGGCGAGCGGGTCGGGTTCGTCGGCCCGAACGGGGCCGGCAAAACCACCCTGCTGCGGGTGCTGGCCGGCGAGGACGAACCGGAATCCGGGTCGGTGAAGCGGCACGCCGGCGCGCGGCTGGGGGTGCTGCTGCAAGTCGCCCACTTCCCGCCCGGCCGCACGCTGTTCCAGGAGGCCAAGTCGGCCTTCGACGAACTTCTCGCCACGCAGGCCGAGTTGCAGGAAGTCGCGGAACTGATGGGGACCGTCACGGACCCGGCCGAGTCCAAGCAACTCCACGCCAAGTACGACCGGCTGAACGAGCTGCTGGCGGTGAACGACGCCTATTCGCTCGACCACAAGGTCGAGGACGTGTTGACCGGGCTGGCGTTCAAGAAGGCAGACTTCGACCGCGAGGTGAAGTCGTTCAGCGGCGGCCAGCAGCGGCGGTTATTGCTGGCGAAGCTGCTCTTGTCCGCGCCGGATGTCATGCTCCTGGACGAGCCGAGCAACCACCTCGACATCGACACCACCCGCTGGCTGGAAGGCTACCTCGCCCGCCAGCCGCAGGGCATGATCGTGGTGTCCCACGACCGGTACTTCCTGGACAAGGTGGCGAACAAGATCTTCGAGCTGCACGCCCGCAAGATCACCAGCTACCCCGGCAACTTCCGGCAGTACGTGCGGCTGCGGGACGAGCGGTACGAGCGGATGATGAAGGAGTGGGAGGCGCAGCGGGAGATGATCGAGAAGCAGGAGGAGTACATCCGCCGGGCGCACTACGGGCAGATGGCGAAGCAGGCGCAGTCGCGGGTGAAGATGCTCGACAAGCTGGAGCGGGTGGACCGGCCGACGCGGGTGTCCGGGCCGCGCATCCAGTTCAACGACGTGACCCGCGCCGGCGACGTGGTGTTCCACGTCGAGGACTTGGCGATGGGGTTCGGCGACAAGCCGCTGTTCGCCGGGTTGGGGTTCGACGTGAAGCGGGGCCAGCGGTTCGGCATCATGGGGCCGAACGGCACCGGCAAGACGACGCTGCTGAAGATTCTGCTGGGCGAGCTGGAGCCGACCGCCGGCAAGGTGCAGCGCGGGCACCTGGTGTTCCCCGGCTACCTGGACCAGCACCTGAAACTGCTGGCCGAGGACGAGCCGCTGATCCGCGCCGTCTGGCCGGAACCGGACCCGGCGTGGACCGAGCAGCGGATGCGCGACCTGCTCGGCAGCTTCGGCCTGCACGGCGACACCGTGGACCAGCCGGTCAAGCAGCTCAGCGGCGGCGAGCGGAGCCGGGCGGCGCTGGCCAAGCTGACTGTGGCGGGCACCAACGTGCTGATCCTGGACGAGCCGACCAACCACCTGGACATCTGGGCGTGCGACGCGCTGGAGGAGGCGCTGAAGAGCTACGAGGGCACCTGCATCGTGGTCAGCCACGACCGCTACTTCCTGAACCGCGTGGTCGATCTGCTCATCGTGTTCGAGCCGTCCGGCCGCACCGAGGTGGTGTACGGCAACTACGACCTGTACGAGTCCCTGCGGGCCAGCCGCGAGGAGGAGGACCGGGCGCGGGGGGTGAAGTCGGTTTACCGCGACGCGACGCCGAGCGGGAGTTCGGTTCACCGCGAGGCATCGCCGAGCGCGAAACAAAAACGGAAGCGGAAGTACCCGTTCAAGAAGGCGACGGAGGTGGAGGCCGACATCGCCGCGCTGGAAACCCGCCTCGCCGCGTTGGAGGCCGCGCTGACCACCGCCGACGTGTACCGCGACCCGGCCAAGCTGAAGGCGACGATGGCCGAGATCGACGCCGGCAAGACGAAACTGCCGCTGCTGTACGAACACTGGGAAGAGGCCGTCGAATTGAACGGGTGAAGTGGCGGTGGTACAATTCGCGAGTCCGACACCCGCCGAGGGAAACCCATGACAGCCGTGACCGCGCCGCCGGACGCCGTGTCCGCACCGCCTTCGCTCGCCGACCAGCTGCTCACCGTGCGGCTGAAACTCTGCGAGCTGTGGCACCTGATCGCCATTCACGTCTCGGACGACCGCTCGTCGGCGGTGCCGGAGCCGCTCATCCGCGAGGCCGCCCGGTACCTGTCGGCTCACCCGCCGGAGGAGTGGCCGCTGGCCGCGCGGCGTCCGGGACCGGAGCGAACCGCGGCCGCCGCGGCCGTCGCCGAGAGGTTCACGGACGGCCGACTTGCGCAGCGGATCGAAACGGCGAAGCGGGAAGTGGAGTACGCCCGGACGATTTTCCGCGCCGTCGCCGACCTCGTCGACCCCATCGACCCGGCCGTGCTGGAAGCCGAGGCGCGGGCGTCGCTCGCCTCGCCCGCTGGCCAGTCCATCGCCGAGGTGGTGGCGGAATTCGACCTCGCGAATGGAGGGTGAACGACATGCCGCCCGAACCGTTCCGCGTCCACCTGTCGGTGGCGGTGCTGGACAGCCTCCGCGCCATCGTCCGCTTGTTCGCCGCGCTGGGGGAGCGGGAGCACATCCAGTCCGACTTCCTCGCCGCGGATTCGGCGCTCCGGTGGTACGCCGACGAGTGGGGCGAGTCCCGGTTCGAGGTCGGGGAAATCGGGCAGATGCGGTTCGCTCAAGTCGGCCGCCTGACCGTCTGGTATGCCGTCCACCTCGGCCGGCGCGATGTCAGCGTTTCCCGGTTCGGTTTCGTCCGCCCCCGCGCGTGACCCCGCCCCCGCATTCCCCGATCCGGCCGGCGGTGGTACACTACCGGCGTACCCTCATCCGGCGGGGCAGGCATGGGCATCTACGACCGCGACTACTACCGGGCCGGCGGCGGCGGCTGGGGCGACGCCGGCCTGCGGGCCGTCCCCGCGCTCATCGCCGTCACCGTCGGCGTGTTCGTCGTCCAACTGTTCTCCTCGTCCGGCAAGGTGGAACTCGACCCGCTCCTGCGGCACGGCGCGTTCGCCGCCCAGAAGGTGCTGGACGGCGAAGTGTGGCGGCTCGTCACCGCCTTCTTCGTCACCCCGTACGCCCTGTTCGGCATCGCCCTGACGATGCTCGGCCTGTACTGGTTCGGCACCGACCTGGAAGAGGTCTACGGCCCCCGCCGGTTCCTGTGGTTCTACCTGCTGGCCGGGACCGCCGTGTCGGCCGGCCAACTGGCCCTCGGCGCGGCCGGGGTGGAGGCCGACGGGTGGACGGCCGGGGCGCGGGGGCCGCTGTTCGCGGTGCTGACGCTGTACGCCTTCCACTACCCGGCCCGCCAAGTCCTGCTGATGTTCGTCCTGCCGGTGCCGGTCGGCCTGCTGGTGGCCGCCCTGCTCGCGCTGTACGTCCTCCTCCTCGCGTCCGCCGGCGGGCCGACGCTGGAGATCGCCGCGCCGCTGATCGGGGCCGCCTTCGGCGCGGCGTACTACCAATTGGCCCACAGTCGGTTCGCCCGGAGCCGAAGCGACGACTCCCGCCGGAGCGAGCGGGCGCGGCCGAAGCTCACCCTCCGCCCGGCCGACCCGCCGGCCGACGACGACCTGTTCGCCGGCAGCACGCCGACCCCGCACCGGCCCCGCGCCGGCCGGCCGGACGAATATCTGGAGGCGAAGCTGGACGCGGTGCTGGAGAAGATGGCCCGCTCCGGCCGCGACAGCCTGACCGACGAAGAGAACGCGGTCCTGCTGAAGGCGAGCGAGGCGTACCGGCAGAAGGGGAAATGACTCCGACCGCTTTCCGGGCGAGCGGGGGGGCGTAAGCCCCCTGCTTCCATTCTTCCATCTCGGTGAACAGGGGGCTTACGCCCCCCGCTCGCCCAAACCTCTCTCACTTGATCCCCATGCACACCACCCGCCGTTCGTTCCTGGCCGCGTCGGCCGTCGCCGCGTCCGGCCCGCTCCTCCGCTCGTTCGCCGCGAATGAGCAGAAGGACAAGGTCCGCGTCGCCGTCCTCGGCGTGGCCGGGCAGGGCAAGTTCAGCCTCGACAACCTCGCCGGCGAAGACGTGGTCGCCCTGTGCGATGTGGACCCGGCCCGCGCCGAGGACGCCCGCAAGCGGTTCCCCGACGCCAAGTTCTTCACCGACTACCGTAAGCTGTTCGACGAGTCCAAGCGGTTCGACGCGGTCGCCGTCTGCACGCCGGACCACACCCACGCCCACCCGACGCTGCTGGCCCTCAGCCAGGACAAGCACGTTTACTGCGAGAAGCCGCTGTGCCACTCGATCAGCGAAGTGCGGCTGGTGCAAGCGGCGGCGGCGAAGCCGAAACTGCAAACGCAGATGGGCACGCAGATCCACGCCGGGGACAACTACCGCCGGGTCGTCGAGATCATCCGCAGCGGCGCGTTGGGTGGAATCAAAAGGGTCCACGTCTGGTGTTCGCGGCGACCGGACGGCGGGCGGCCGATCCGGCCCGTGGCGAAGGTGAAGTTCGACCTGCAACAGTGGCTGGGGCCGTGCCCGGACGAGTTCTTCTACGCCACCCACAAGGACTGGCCGCACTTCCACTGGCGGTGGTGGTTCCCGTTCGGCGGCGGCGTCCACGCCGACATGGGCTGCCACTTCACCGACCTGCCGCACTGGGCGCTCGGCCTCGGCGCGCCGGTGACGGTGAAGGCGACCGGGGAGAGCATCCCGAACGCCGACAACACCGTCCCGAACACGGTGCAGGTGGACTACACCTACAAGACGCCGGGCGGGATGCTGCCGCTGACGTGGTACCACGGCGTGACAGGCCCCGACTTGGCCGGCAAGGTGAAGTATCCGGGGTTCAACGACGGCGTCTGCTTCGAGGGCGAAGGCGGCAAGAAGCTGGTGGCCGACTACGGCAAGTACAAGCTGTTCCCGGACGAGTTCGCCAAGGACTACAAGCCGCCGGTGCCGACCGTCGCCAAGTCGATCGGGCACCACAAGGAGTGGCTGGAGGCGATCCGGGGCACCGGCAAGCCGCTGTGCGAGTTCGGCTACGCCGGCCCGCTGACGGAGGCGGTGCTGCTGGGCAACGTGTCGTACCGCGCCGGCGGGGCGGAGTTGGCTTGGGACACCAAGACCGGCACGACGGGGAACAAGGACGCCGACGCCTTCCTGAGCCGCGACGTGCGGAAGGGCTGGGAATACCCGGCATGACAACGGGGTGTCACTCGAAAAAACTCGCCACCGGTACGGCGAACCCCGGCAGCACGTCGGGCAGGGTGAGCGTGTCGGCCGGCTCGAACCGCCGGGGCAACTGGTTCGCCCGGAACACCGCCGCGAACTGCTCCTCCGGATCGAGGAGGAGAACCACCGTCACCCCGGCGTCGGTATATTCCAGCGCCTTCGCCATCATCTCGTTGAGGGAGTCCGTCGGCGACCGCACCTCCACCACCAGTTCCAGCGGCGGGGTGATCGCGCCCTTCGGTGTTGGCGTCGCCGCCGACAGCGTGTCGTAGCTGATGAACACCACGTCCGCGCCGCGGTAGCTGTCCGGGTCGGTCTTGGTGCGGATGAACGGGTCGTTGGTGAACGCCCGGCCGAGGCGGTTCGCCACCACGAAGCCGCCGATCACAAGGGCGGCCTTGAAACAGATTTCACCGTGTTGGAAGCCGGGCATGGGGAGCCTCACGAGATGGCCTTCAATCAGTTCGATCCCGGAGTCGTCGCCGTACCGACGGAGGAACTCGTCGGCCGTCATGAGTGAGGGCGGAGGTGACCCCGCGGACGCCGGCAACGGCGGGGCAAGGACGGCGGACATGAACGGCCCTCTCGGAAAGATGCCGCTCCCTGGGTGGTCGCGGGTCGCCACAGTCTACCGCACCTTCAGGTACTTGGCGAGGTCGTCGTACAGGCCGCCGTCGTTGGCGTACATGGCGTAGTTGCGGGCGTCAGCGAACCACTCGCGGGTGCTCGGCTTCTGCGTGCCGGCGGCGGCCACCAAGTCCTTCGTGCCCAGCGGCGACGGGATGCCGGTCTTCATCGCGTCCTTCAACTTCCCCTCGATGGCGCGGTCCACCACGGCCTTCAGGTCGGCCCCGGAGAACTCGTTCGTCGCCTTCGCCACGGCGTCGAAGTCCACGTCCTTCTGCGGCTTGCCGGCCAGGTGCAATCGCAGGATGCTGGCGCGGCCGACCTGGTCCGGCGGCGGCACGAACAGGATGCGGTCGAACCGCCCCGGCCGGCGGAACGCCGAGTCCATGTGCCACGGCGCGTTCGTCGCGGCCAGCACCAGGACGCCCTCGTTCGACGTGTTCACGCCGTCCAGCTCGTTCAGGAACTGGTTGATGATGAGGCGGGACGTGGACTGGCGGAAGTCGGCCCGGCTGGCGGCCAGCGCGTCCACCTCGTCGAAGAACAGCACGCACGGGTTGTTCCGCCGCGCCTGCTGGAACAGCGAGTGCAACTGCTTTTCGCTGCTGCCGACCCACATGTCCAGCACGTCGTGCAATCCCACCGACAGGAACCCGGCCTTCACCTCGCCGGCGGTGGCGCGGGCCAGGTGCGTCTTGCCGCAGCCGGGCGGGCCGTACAGCAGCACCCCGCCGCCGATGGTCTTGCCGTAGGCCTTGAACAGGTCCGCGTGCGTCAGCGGGTAAATGATCTTGAGCCGAATCTCCTCCTTGATGCTCTCCATGCCGCCGACGTCGGCGAAGGCGATCTTCGGCCGCTCCATCTCGCCCGGCGCGTCCTCGTCCGGCATCCCGCCGCCGAGCGCCTCGCGGAGCCGCCCGTCGAACACGTCGTCCTCGTCCCCGCCGTCGATGCCGAGCGTCATCTCGAACACCGCGTCCGACAGGTCCGGGTCGTCGTCGAGGGCCGACTTGTACAGCGTCACGGCGCGGGCCGTCTCGCCGTTCTGGTGGAGCAGTTTCGCCAGCAGCACCTTGGCCTCGCCGGCCGCGTCCTTGCCGCGCAGCACGTCTTCGCACACGACGATGCCGGCGGAGAACTTGCCCAGCGACAAGTAGACGCTAGCCAGAGCCAGCTTCAGCCGCGGTTCGCCGGGCGTGCGGTTCAGGCCGTCCTTGAGCAGCCCCTCGGCCTCGTCGGCCTTCGCGGCGGCGACCAGCGAATCGGCCAGGTGCAGCCGCAGCGGGACGTTGGTGGGCGAGACGGCGAGGGCGTCCTTGAGCGGCTGGAGCGGGTCGGGCGAGGCCATGATGCTGCCGGGGGCGTGGAGGAAGAATGCCGTCCCCCACTATATCAGGAAGAGGATCGAAAGTTCCGTCCTCCCGAACAGTTCGCGGCCGCGAACGACCGGCCGCGTCACGCCGCCGGCGGGTCGATGAGTTGGTAGTAGACGTTCCGCTGACGGGGTTCCCAGCCGGCTTCGCGGATGCTGCTGCGAATCTGTTCCAGCGTCAGGTGATGCACCGTGCCCGCGCTGGCGACGACGTTCTCCTCGATCATCAGGCTGCCCATGTCGTTCGCGCCGAAGAACAGCGCGAGCTGGCCGATCTTCGCCCCCTGCGTCACCCACGACGACTGGATGTTCGGCACGTTGTCGAGGTACAGCCGGGCGATGGCCTGAACGCGGAGGTACTCGAACGCGCCCTGCTCCGGGAAGTGGGCCATCTTGTGGCCGGGCTGCATGGTCCAGCAGATGAACGCGGTGAACCCGCCGGTCTCGTCCTGCAAACTGCGGATGCGGTCCAGGTGTTCGATGCGCTCGGCGTCGGTCTCGATGTGGCCGAACATCATCGTCGCGGAGCCTTTGCCGCCGAGCTTGTGCCACACCCGGCACACCTCGATCCACTCGTCGGCCAGGGCCTTGTTCTTGGTCAGTTCCGTCCGCACGCGGTCCACGAGGATTTCCCCGCCGCCGCCGGGCAGGCTGCCCAGACCCGCCGCCTTCAACCGGCCGAGGACTTCTCCGAGCGGCAGTTTGTTGATCTTGTGGAAGTGCCAGATTTCCGGCGGGCTGAAGGCGTGCAGGTTCACCGACGGGTACCGCGAGCGCAAGTCGCGCAACAGCTCCTCGTACCACTCCAACTTCAGCGACGGGTGCATCCCGCCCTGCATCAGGATTTGGTCCCCGCCGAGCGCGATCGTCTCGTCGATCTTTTGGTACAGCTCCTCGCGACTCAGCACATACGCATCCGCGTCGCCTTTCTTGCGATAGAAGGCGCAGAAGTCGCACACCGCCGCGCACACGTTCGTGTAGTTCACGTTGCGGTCGATGTTGTACGTGCGGTACGGCTCCGGGTGCAGCCGCATGGTCGCGGCGTGGGCGGCGCGGCCGAGCTTGTGCAGGTCGTGGCACGCCATCAGCGCCTCGCCGTCCGCGCGGCTCAGGCGGTCGCCGTCAACGGCTCTGGACAAGATGCGGTCGATGGTCGCGGACATTGGCTGTCCCCTTCGGAAAAGAGACTTCAAGAAGAGGGACGCGGATGACGCGGATTTCAACGCGGATCGACGCGGATGAAAACGGGGAGAGATTTTTTGGAAGTCAGTGTTCAACACATTCTGCTTCCGATCCTCTTCATCCGCGCTGAAATCCGCGTCATCCGCGTCCCTCTTGTCAGATAGTCACCAACTCGGACACTGGTGCCGCCCACGCGGGTGACGGGCAAAGCCCCAGCGCGGCGGCCCGCCGGTGGAATTCGCGCAGGCCGGCCCGCTCCGCCGCGCCGAGGTCGTACTCGATGATGGTGTCGAAGTATCGCCGGCAGTAACCGGGGTCGAGGCCCAACTTGGCAGCCTCTCGCGCGGCGATCACCCCGGCGCGGCTGAGGCCGTACCGCTTCGCCTTGCCGAAGGCGTGCGCGGTCTCGCCGAGTTCGACCTCCGGCCGCACCGCCCAGACCGCGAACACCATCGGCAGGCCGGTCAGGTCGAACCATTCCTGGCCGAGGTCGTAACTGAACCCGAACCCCGGCAGGCACGCCTTCATCGCGCGGTCGCCGATGAGCAGCACGGCGTCCGTGGACACGTCGTCGGCCGGCACGTCGATGGGCAACTGGCGGTACAAAATGTTCGGCTTGTCCAGCAGCACCTTCGTCAGTGCGGCGCTCGTCCGGCTGCCTTCGTCCAGCGACACACTGCGGATATCGCCCCACGGCACGCGGCTGAACACCGTGACGCTCAGCACCGGCCCGCGGCTGGAAATGCCGCAATTCGGCACCACCGAGTAGCCGTCTCCCCGGAGGTACTCGATCGCGGGAATCAACCCGACCTCCAACTCGCCGGCGGCGAGTCGGTCTGCCAGCCGCGACGGCAGGTCGAGGGACAGGTCGATCTCCGGCGCGAAGTCGGTCAGCCCTTCGATGAGCGGCTTGGTGTTCAGGTAGTTGACCGCGCCGACGCGAAGCATGGCAGCACCCGAGGTGTGGGCCTCACGGGTCGTGAAGGCCACACCATTTAAACCGAAGGCCGGCGGGTGGAACAACACGGAAGATGCCACTCCCTGGCGGTCGCGGCTCGCCGGGGTTCACCCCACCCAGGCGGCGTCCACGCTGCCGTACTTCACCAGCTCCTCCGGCTTGAACCACAGGGCGATCTCGAGGGCCGCGTTCTCGCCGCTGTCCGACCCGTGGACGAGGTTGTTCTGCACGCTGAGGGCGAGGTCGCCGCGGATCGAGCCGGGGACCGCCTTCGCGCCGTCGGTCAGGCCGATCAGGTTGCGGCCGACGACGACCGCCTCGCGGCCTTCCCACACCATCGCCACCGTCGGCCCGCTGGTCAGGAACGACAGCAGCGAGTCGTAGAACGGCTTGCCCTTGTGAACGGCGTAGTGCTTCTCGGCCAGGTCGCGGGTGGCCTGCACCAGCTTCAGGCCGGCGAGGCGTAGCCCCTTCCGCTCGAACCGGGCGGTGATGTCGCCGACCAGCCGCCGCTGCACGGTATCGGGTTTCAGGAGGATGAGCGTCTGTTGCATGGGTGTTGGCTCCGGGTGGGGGGTTGCGTTCATGGTGCGGACGGCCGCCCGGTTCGGCCAGAGCGAAGGTCTTGCGAGCGCGACCGCCAGGGGTGGCATTTTTGGGAGGGCGAGGCTCCGGCCGCGCCGC
>JAYTTN010000523.1:0-4814 GCA_043745295.1 Fimbriiglobus sp.
GCGGAACCGGGTGAACGCCGAGATCGTGTGGACGTTCCGGGTGGCCGACGCCCGGAGGAAGCTGGACTTCCTCTACCCGAAGGAACTCGTGCGGTGAACCAGTAGTAGCTAACTTTCCCCGGTTTTTGGTCTCGACAATAGGGTCCACTACACGCAGTTACTTCGAGATGGCCCCGGCCAGCATCGTCGTTCGGCTCACCCCGCAACTGGTCGCCGGGTACGAGACCTACGGCTTCCGCACGGACGAGAAGCCGGACGGCGAGAGTTCCCACCTGTTGCCCGAAGTCGTCAACGGCATCCTGCAACAGCCGAAAGCCGACTACCCCGGCTCCGAGTTCTACATCGGCGGCAAGATCGTCAAGGACATGGCCGACGACGAACAGAAGAAGCTGACCGCCCTCGGCGTGACGCTCGACCGCGATCCCCGCCGGCTACTCGATGCCGTCGCCGCCCAGTTCCTCGGGGGCAAGTGATGCTCGCGCTCTCCATCCAGGCCCCGTTCGCCGTCTGCCGCACGTTCACCGCCGGCTGGTATCGGCCGACGGCGACGTTCCTCACGCCGTCGGCGGCCTACGGGCTGCTCTTGAATTTGGCGGGCGTCGAAACCCGCCTGCGGGAGGACGAGGAAGGGCACCCCGGCGGCGTGCCCGCGACCGTCACGCGGGATGGACTGCCGGCAGTGCGGCTCGCACTCGGTCGGCCGGCAGCCGCCGATTTTCCCCGTGTGGCGACGCTGTACCAGCAGCTCCACAACTACCCCGTCGGTTCCTCCGGGAATGAGCGGGCGAGTACGACCTTCGGCAACAAGTACAACATCACGCCCGTGCGCCGAGAAGTGTTGGTCGATCTCCGCGCCGTGGTCGTGATCGACGGCAATGCCAGCCTCGAAGAAGCCATCCGCGATGGCCTTGCCGGCCGGCGCACCGGCGAACGTTACGGTCTGCCTTTTCTCGGCGACAACTCCTTCTTGCCGGATCGGATCGACCCGCTGGACGGCATTCCTCCGACGTTCTGGTACGAGAAGGTGGCGGCCGAGAACAACGAGTTGCGGCCCCGCACCGTACGACTCACCGTCTGGATCGACCGCGCCGACATGTCGCGCACGCAGTCCGCCTTGTACGCCCCTTCGTCCGCATCGTCCGCCGAAGTCCCCACCGCCGCGTGGACTGAGATCGCGCCTCCCCCGAACCCCGACTGAGTCACCCCATGCTCCCGCTCCCCGTTCTCGACTCGCACCGGCCGCCGGTGCGGGTCATGGCCCTGCACGCCCTCGCGTACAGCAAACGCCTGTTCTACCTGGAAGAAGTGGAAGAACTCCGCGTCGCCGACCACCGCGTGTTCGCCGGGCGACAACTCCATGCGGCCCTCGAAGCCGACGAGGACGGCGAATCGGTGTCGCTGGAACTCGCGTCCGAAACCCTCGGCCTGCTCGGCAAGGTGGACTGCCTCCGCCGCCGCGACGGGTCGCACCTGCCCTACGAACACAAGCGCGGTCGCCCCGCCCGCGACGCCGACAACGCCGCGCAGCCGTGGCCGTCGGATCGGCTCCAACTCATCGCCTACGCTGTGCTGCTCGAAGAAGCGTTCGGGCAACCGATTCCCGAAGGCCGCATCCGCTACCACGCGGCGAACGTGACCGTCCGCGTGCCCATCGACGACCGAGCGAGAGCCGACCTGCGAGACGCCATCGCCGAGGCCGGACGGTTGCGGGAAACCGTGGACCGCCCGCCGATCACCGGCAACCCCCGGCTGTGCGAGAAGTGTTCCCTCGCGCCGGTCTGCCTGCCGGAGGAGGTGCGGCACGACCGCGACCCGGAACGCGACCCGATTCGCCTGTTCCCGCCCGACCGCGACGGCATCACCCTGCACGTCGTCGGCCACGGGACGAACATCGGCATCAGCGGCGACTCCATCGTGGTGAAGCCGCGCGAGGGGCCGGAGGTGAAGCACCCGTCGCGCGGCGTCGATACGGTCCTGATGCACGGCTTCAACCAGATCAGCACGCAGGCCATCCGCAAGTGCGTCGAACACGGCATCGGCGTCCACTGGCTGAGCGTCAGCGGGTATCACACCGCGAGTCTGGTGCCGACGGCGGGCCAAGTCCAGCGGCGTATTCGCCAATACCAGGCCCTGACCTCGGAAGAGACGTGCTTGCGGCTGGCCAAGCAACTCGCCGCGGCCAAGGTCGAAGGACAGTACCGCTACCTGATGCGGGCCAGCCGCGGCGACGAGGAGGCCCGCGCCGACATCCAGCGGTCGCTCAACGGCATTCAGCCGCTGCTCGCCGACATCCCCGCCGCCGAGAACCGCGACTCCCTGCGCGGGCTGGAAGGGTCGGCCGCCGTCCACTACTTCGCCGCGCTGCGGACGCTGCTCGGCCCGCAAGTCCACGACGACCTGCGCTCCGACAGTCGGTCGCGACGTCCGCCGCAAGACCGCTTCAACGCCTGCTTGAGTTGCGGTTACGGACTGCTGCACACGGCCGTCGTGCGAGCGGTGCTGGCGAGCGGGCTGGAACCGGCGCTCGGCTTCTTCCACACGCCCCGGTCGGCCGCCTATCCGCTGGTACTGGACTTGATGGAGTTGTTCCGCGTCACCCTGTGGGGCATGCCGCTGGTCGGCTCACTGAACCGGGGCCAGTGGGATCCGGCCGCCGACTTCACGGTCACGAAGACCAAAGTGTGGCTGAGCGAGGACGGGCGGAAGAAGGCCATCGGTCTTTTCGAGGGGCGGTTGCAGGAGACGTGGAAGCACCCGGTGCTGAACTACTCGCTCAGCTACGCCCGCAGCATCGAACTGGAGGCGCGGTTGCAGGAGAAGGAGTGGACCGGCGAACCCGGCTGTTCGCCCGCGCCCGGCTCCGCTGACCCGAGGGGACCGATGTCCGACGCCAAGTGGTGGCTGGTCTGCTACGACGTGCGCGACGAGAAGCGGCTCCGCAAGTGCGCGAAGCACATGGAGGGGTACGGCCACCGCATCCAGTACTCGGTGTTCCGCTGCTGGATGACGCCGGCCGAGGTGGAGCGGCTGCGGTGGGAACTGACGGAGAAGTTGACCCCCGAAGACGACGTGCTGCTGATGCCGCTGTGCGGGAACTGCGTGGACGGCATCGTCGGCATTCACGCGAAGGATAGGCCGCCGGAGTGGACCGACGAACCGCCCCGGCATACCATCGTGTGAAGGTGCGTCACGCACCCGAGGCGGTTTGGCAGGAAACCGGCCGGATTCGCCGGAACTCCGTTCGGCTGCAACGGGTTCAGTTCTTTGACATCGGATCGACATGCGTGAATCGCGTTAAAAAGCACGGGAAAGCGACGGCTTTCGGACCCCCAACCTGGTCGCAAGACCGGCCAAGCAGGCTCCCTACGACCACATACTTGAAAGGAGGTGTTGAAATTCCTTATCTTGCAAGGGTTTACGAGGCGGGGGGTGAACCAATCAGTGTCGCCTTCGGGCGTTGAGCACTGCTGACCGCCGGTCCAACCGGGGGTGGCACCAAGAGTGAACCAATCAGTGTCGCCTTCGGTGGTAGCCTTTCCTAGTATAGTCGGACACCTGTTGCGTCTCGACGGTGTGCGCGACTTCGTCCTTCGGCTTCTTGCACTCGACGACGCCGCGCGCCGGCTTCTGCCCCGGCGGAGCTTCAACCGCCTCTTTGTCGAACTGGTCCGGCGTGAACAGGCCGCCGTCGGGCATCCCCGCGCCCTGGTTCTTCACGTTCATGAGGCAGCGGACGCGCGGCTTCAGGCCGTTGCCGACGGCGGTGAGCAGCTCTTCGAGCGGCTGGTACAGGCTGGTTTCCGGCGTCAGCGCGCCGGTGGACTTGCGGCGGCAGTAGTCGTCCAGGTATTCGGCGAGGAGGTGCGTACTCATTCGGATGACGATACGCACGGCGGGACGGGCGGGCAACCCGCTGGTGATGGTGCGGGCGGCGGACGCGGCGCTACAATAGCGGGGTCCGCCACCCTTTCGGATTCGCCATGACCGACGACCAGTTCTGGGACCACATCCGCGCGGCCCGCACGCCCGACCCGGAGGAGCACGCGGACAACCTGGCCGACCGGCTGGCCGAACTGCCGGTCGCCGACATCCTCGCCTTCGGCCGGCGGTGGGTGGAACTCCAGGACCGCGCATTCACCCGCGAAGTCTGGGGCGCGGCGTACCTCGTCAACGGCGGCTGCGACCGCGACGACCTGCCGGAGTTCCTCGACTGGCTGATCCTCCAGGGCGAAGCGGTTTACTCGGCGGCGGTGACGAACCCGGACAGCCTGGCCGACGCGGTGGACGGCGAGACCGAGTGCGAAGTCGAGGCCAGTCCGGCCTACGAGGCGTACAGCATGGTGAGCGAGCAGGACGATTACACCGACGCCCTGCTGAAGCACTTCCCGGACATGGCCGCGGCGCGGGAGACGCCGGCTCCGCCCCCGCCCTGGCCGTTCAACCCGACCGAATTCCGCACCCGCCTGCCCCGCCTCGCGGCCCTGTACGTCGGCGACGAGTAATCCCTTTTGAGGTTGAGTCGTTACCCGTGGCGGTTCCGTCTTCCCACCTCTCCCCGCGCATTGGTCTCTGCGCATCTTATTGGTCGTGGTACGCTACCCCGCATGACCTCTGTCTTCCGCCGCTGGAACCGCCGCTCCAACGCTGTTACCTGGCCCTGGTGACGGGGTTGCAACGCGGCGGCCGATCCGCCACCACGTCCCCCGGCGGCGGCCGGCCCCTCGCCGACAACGCCACCCCCGCCGCCTCCTTCGCCCAGAAACTGTGGCGGTTCACCCGCAACGACCGCGTCACCTGCCCGGCCCTCATGACCC
>JAYTTN010000524.1:0-4812 GCA_043745295.1 Fimbriiglobus sp.
TCTCAGTTGCCGCGCCCTCGCGGCCACGGCTCGCAACCCTGTTCGGCGCGGCGGCCCTACCGGATTCGACGCCGCTACTGTACCTTGTGTGGGTTCACCAGACGAGGGGAGCGGACCATGATCGACGGCGCGGCCTTGTGGAAATGCTTCGGCCTGTGGAGCGTCATCATCGCCTCCGGGTTCGGCCTGCCGGTGCCGGAGGAGATCCCGGTGGTCACCGGCGGGGTGCTGGTCGGCGAGTCGGACACGGCGGTGGCCGACGCGGCCGCGAAGGGCGAACCGCCGCCCAGCCACATCCCCTGGTGGCTGATGCTGCCGGGCACCATCCTGGCGGTCGTGATCGGCGACAGCGTCCTCTACTTCGGCGGCCGCTGGTTCGGCCCGCGGCTGCTCCGCAGCGCCTGGTTCCAGCGGAACATCCTGCCGCCCGCCACCCTGGCGAACATCGGGGACCAGTTCCGCAAGCGGGGGGTGATGATCCTGCTGGCGGCGCGGCTGACGCCGGGCGTGCGGATGCCGGTGTTCCTGGCCGCCGGCATGTTGCGGATGCCCGTCTCGCGGTTCCTGCTGGCCGACGGCCTGTACGCCATCCCCGGCGTCAGCCTGCTGTTCTGGCTCGGCTACCTGTTCACCGACAAGTTCCTGGCGGCGCTAGAGAAGGCCGAGGAGTACCGCCCGTGGGTGATCGTCGGCATCCTGACGCTGGTGGCCGGGTTCGTCGTGTACAAGCTGTTCTGGCGGCGGAAGCTGTCCACCGGCGACATGGCCGACGTGCCGGGCATCATGAAGCCGGTGGGGGTGGTGACGCACGCCATCGAACAGGGGATCGAGAAGACGGCCGAGATGGGGTACGCGGCGGCGGCCGGGGTGGTGGACGCGGTGACGCACCCGCTCGGCCGCAAGAAGCCGCTCCCGCCGCACGCCGACGGGCCGAAGGCCGGCGGAGACGCCGCGCCGACGGTGAAATGACAGCCACGCGGCCGCGAACTCCGCGCGCGGCCGCACCCCCGCCGCGATCACTTCCCGTTGTTCTCGTCGCGCGATCCCGTACACTAACTTCTCGTGGGGTATCCCACCCGGAGGGCGGACGCGGATGAGTTCGGACGCACACCCGACCGCGAGGACGCCCCGTTCGGTCCTGTTCGTCTGCACCGGCAACACCTGCCGCAGCCCGCTGGCGGAACGCCTGTGCCGGCGGTTGCTGGCGGATCGCCTCGGCTGCGAGCCGGGCGAGTTGGAAGCCCACGGCTTCGCGGTGCAGTCGGCCGGGGTGATGGCGTACCTCGGCGACATCGCCAGCCCGCCGGCGGTCGTGGTGGCCGAGGAACTGGGGGCGGAGTTGGCCGACCACCTGAGTCGCCCGGTGACGCCCGAACTGCTGGACGGGGCGACGGACGTGATCGCCATGACGGTCGGGCATCTGGAGCTGTTGGCGTACCGCTTCCCGCACGTCGGCCCGCCGCCGGTGCCGCTGTCGGCGGACGGCGACATCCCCGACCCGATCGGCGGGGATTTGGACGAGTACCGGGCGTGCGCCCGGCGGATCGTCGAACACCTGGATCGGTTCATCACGAGGTGGCTGGGGCCATGAAAATCGCCGTCGGCAACGACCACAGAGGGGTGGCGGCCAAGCTGCGGGTGATCGACCTGCTGCACGGGCTGGGCCACGCGACCGTCGATCTCGGCGCGACCGCCGGCGGGAGCGTCGATTACCCGGACTACGCCATTCCCGTCGCCGAGGCGGTGGTCGGCGGCACGGCCGACCGGGGCATCCTGGTGTGCGCCACCGGGCACGGCATGTGCATCGCCGCGAACAAAGTCCACGGCGTCCGCGCGGCCAACTGCCGGGACGTGGTGGACGCCGAACTGAGCCGCAGCCACAACGACGCCAACGTCATGTGCCTGGCCGCCGACCTGCTCGGCGACGACCTCATCGAGCGGATGGTGAAGGGCTGGCTGGACACCAAATTCGAGGGCGGTCGCCACGCCCGCCGGCTGGAGAAGATCGAGCAGTACGAGCGCGACCACGAGAAGGGGTGACCCCACGACACCGGGCGTGACATCCCCATTCTGACCGGAATGCAGTACGAGCGCGACCACGAGAAGGGGTGACCCCACAGGAGGACGCCGCGATGAAAAAAGTTGTTCTCGACGCCGAAACCCGCGCCAAGTTGCACGGGCTGTCGCGTCCGCTGGCGGTGTTCGACGACGCCGGCACGCTGATCGGCATCACCCTACCGCCCGACGACGCCCGCGCCTGGATCGCCGGCCAGGATTTCGCCCCGTTCACGGCGGACGAGATGCTGGCCACGCTCAGCGATCCGCGCCCCGGCCGGCCGCTGGAGGACATCCTCGCCGAGGCGGAACGGTCGTGAACTTCACCGTCTACTGGTGGCCGGCGGCGGAAACACCCCTCCTCGCGTCCCTCCTCCGCGCGGCGGATAAGCCGGCACTGTTCGCCGTCGTGCGCGAGATCGACCGCCGCCTCCGGACGAATCCGGCGACCGAAGGCGAGTCGCGGGACGCGGATTCCCGCCTTCTGTTCGTCCGCCCGTTCTGCGTCTACTACTCGATCGATTCCGACGCCCGCTCGGTGAACATCGAACTGCTCCGCTGGGTCGGGTCGTGATTCGCCACCAGTTGGCTTCGCCGATCCGGCCCGCCTAGAATGGGACACCTTCACCATTTCTTCGCACGGGCGGCGTCATGATCCGGTTCCCCTTCCTCTCCGAGCCGAACCCCCGCGTCCTCACGGCCATCCCCGTCTACAACGAGGCGGCGCACCTCCGCGGGGTGCTGGCCGAGGTCCGCCGGTACGCCGACGACATCCTCGTCGTGAACGACGGCAGCACCGACGGCACCTGCTGCATCCTCGCCGCCGAGGCGAACCTGCACCGCGTCGATCACCGGACCAACCGGGGGTACGGCGCGGCCGTCGCTTCCGCCTTCCGGTACGCCATCGACCGCGGGTTCGACATCCTGGTGACGATGGACTGCGACGGCCAGCACCAGCCCGACCGCATCCCCGTGCTGCTCGAAGCCCTGTCCGCCGACACCGACATCGTGTCCGGCTCGCGGTACCTCCGCGACTTCCGCCAGGACACGCCGCCGCCGACCGACCGCCGGCACATCAACGCCACCCTCACCCGCGAGATCAACGACCGGTACGGGTTCGACCTGACGGACTCCTTCTGCGGGTTCAAGGCGTACCGCGTCGAAACCCTGAAGAAGCTGAACGTCACCGAATCCGGGTGGGGGATGCCGCTGGAGCTGTGGGTGCAGGCGGCCCGCTTGGGCCTGAAGGTCCGCGAGATCGGCGTGCCGCGGCTGTACCTCGACCCGTCGCGGGCGTTCGGCGGGGTGCTGAACGACCCGGCCGCGCGGCTGGCGTACTACCGCGACGTGCTGGCGCGGGCCGAAGCCGAACCGCTGGGGTGCGAAGCGATGACCCGCGCGGAGGCGCGGGGATGAGCCGCCGGTTCCGCGCCCCGACCGGCAACGGCGAAATCCTGGCCGACCCGCCGTTCGCGTTTGTGGGCGAGTTGGCCCGACGCAACCGCGAGCTGCTGGACAATGCCGATGTGGTCATCGCTGGAACTCCCTTGCGGGAGTTCCGCCGTCTGACCCGCATCGAGTTGGCTCAAGACGACAAGCCCGTCTTCGTCACCGGCCATCAGCCTGAACTGTTTCACCCCGGTGTGTGGGCGAAGAACTTCGCGCTGAACGGCCTCGCCCGCCGGCTGGATGCCGTCCCGCTCAACTTGATCGTCGATAACGACACGATGAAATCGGCGCACATTCTCGCGCCGGTGTGGGACGCAGACCCCGCGAAAATCCGATTGGAGAAGCAACCGTTCGACGACTTTGCCGGCGAAGTGCCGTGGGAGAGGACGACGTGGGCCGCCGAGTTCTCCGCCCGCCGAATCGCCACCGAACGCCTTTGGGGCTGCGAGAACCGCGAACTCACTGTCAGCGCCCTGTCACAGTCCACCGCCTTCCGGCGGTTCGCTTCGCACATCGCCGCCAACCTGCCGCAGTTCCGCAAGTCCTACAACCGCGCCGTCGCCGAATACCGCACTGCCCACGGCATTAAGAGCAAGTCGCACCCGGTGCCCGACCTCGCCGAGAATGAACTCCCGTTCTGGGAGTTCGCGGACACCGGCCGCATCCGTGCCACGCGGGCCACACCGCCCGAACGCCTCCGACCCCGCGCCCTGACACTGACGCTGTTCGTCCGCCTCTGCCTCGCCGACTGGTTCCTCCACGGCATCGGCGGGGCGAAATACGATGAAGTGACCGACGCCCTCATTCGGGACTTCTTCGGAATGGAACCGCCGGCATTCCAGGTGGTGACGGGCACGCTCCACCTGCCGACACCGGGATTTCCGCGCACGAAAAAGGATGTTGCCGAACGGGAATCGAAGCTCCGCCGACTGCACTGGAACCCGGAATACTTCTTCCCGGCGGATCACCCGGCGCGGCTCGACAAGTGGACGCTCGCCGCGAACAAACCGAACGGCCGTCCGGCCGTTCGTGCCTGGTTCTCCCGCCTCCGCGAACTGACCGCCGAGATGCGCGTCGCCGTCGCGGACCAAGTGGCGGAAGCCGAACGCGAACTCGCCACCGCCCGCGCCGAGGTCGCCGCGAACGCCATCCTCCGCCGGCGGGACTTCGCCTGGGTGCTGTACCCGGAAGACACGCTCCGGCCGATCCTGCAACAGTTTCTGAACGTGTAAACGAGCCGTGACCGCCAGGGAGGGCATCTTGGTTTCGTTTTTGCGAGCCGGGACCGCCAGGGAGCGGCTTCTTGGG
>JAYTTN010000525.1:0-1309 GCA_043745295.1 Fimbriiglobus sp.
CCGCGAGCGGCAGGGTCGGCATCGGGGCGTCCTCCGTGACACCCTCGGCGTAGCCGCAAACCCCGGCCCCGTCAGCGGTTCATAGTGCGGTAGCCCTACCGCGGCCGGTATAGACGGGCACGAACGGGGAGAGAAGATCCCATTGCGCGTCGGTGAGATCACTCTTGTATGGCTTCGGCCGAATGGTCTGCTCGGACATGAATCGAACCTCAAGTGCTGGGTTTCCAGCACTTGAGAACACGATTCCTATCCCGTATGGCCTCTGAGGCCGTATTGATTGAAGCTGGGGGTTGTTGGCGACTCAGGCGAGCATGATGGCGATGGCGGCGACCCAGATGAAGCCGAGGAAGTTCCGCGCCTTCTTGTCGTAACGGGTGGCCACCCGCTGGTACTGCTTGACGCGCCCGAAGAACCGCCCGACCGCGTTCCGCTCCTCGTACAGGTGCCGGTCGTACTCGATCACCGCCGTCCGATTCTTCCGCGGCGGGATGCACGGTTCCGCCCCCGGCCCGCGGATCGCCGCCCGGTGGGCGTCCGCGTCGTACCCCTTGTCCGCCAGCACCGCCGTCGTTTCCACCCCGGCGATCAGGGCCGGCAGGTGCGGGCTGTCGGCCGCGTTCGCGCCCGTCAGGTGCAGCTCCATCGGGTGCCCCAGCGGGTTCACCGCGGCGTGGAGTTTCGTGCCGAATCCGCCGCACCCGCGGCCCAACGCCTCGGCCGACTGGCCGCCGCTCCCGTCGCCTTTTTTTTCGCGCCGGCGGCGGACGGGTGTGCGCGGACGCAACTGCTGTCCACCGACAGCCACTCGGTGTCGTCGTCCCGCAACGCGGCCGCGACCTTCTCCCACACGCCCCGCTCGCACCACCGGTTGTACCGCTGCCACAGGCTGTTCGGCTTGCCGACGGCGGTCGGCAAGTCGGCCCACCCGATGCCGGTCTTGGCCAGGTAGCGGATGACGTTCACGAACAGGCGGGTGTCGTCGCCGACCCCGCCATGCCCGTCCGGTTGTCCCGGCAGCAGGTGCCGGATCCGCTCCCAGTGGTCGTCGCACAGGTCGTGGCGGCTGAACATGGCCGCCTCGGCGCGGAAAAACGGCTTCCCCCGCTATCGCAGACCGCCTAAGTTCAGTCAATACGGCCTAACACTACAGCGCGGAATGATCGCAAAGGCTTGTTGAGATAACGGTTGTGGTCGATTGGCTGAGCCTCCAAAACGCCCACATTGATGGGGGGCGTTGACAGGCCACGGTGATCACACAGGGATTCCCTGGGGGCGGACGACACGCCCAAACCAAGCGGCTTACGTCGGT
>JAYTTN010000526.1:0-4800 GCA_043745295.1 Fimbriiglobus sp.
TCGTGTACCTGAGCGAGACGGGCAGCCTGGCGGTGGTGCCGCCGCCGGCCAAGATGACCGACAAGACGGGCGTCACCTGGAAGCACGCGCTGGTGATCAAGGCGAGGCCGGCCGGCGTGGACTTCGCCAAGGCGGCCAAGTACGGCATCGAGGTGGTGGAGGACAACAACACCGGCCACCTGATCTACATCAGCGAGACGGGGTCCATCGCGGTGCTGCCGAAGAAGTGAGCGGCCGTACTGGTATCGCGCTCCCGCCGGTCTGCTGTCGGTCGTCGCCCTCGCGCCGCTGGCGGCGGCCGACGGCGACAAGCTGCGGTTCGCCTTCGCCGCCGGCCAGTCGTTCGACTACCGGGTGCTGCAAACCACCACCGTCACCGAGACGACCCTCGACGAGCAGACCAAGGCCCCGGTGCTGACCACCACCGTCACCAAGCTCAGCAGCACCAAGACGTGGGCGGTGAAGGACGCGCCCGCGGGCGGCGGGGCCACATTGGAAATGACCATCACTGCCATGAAGCAGGAAGTCACGCAGACGGTCGGCGACAAGAAGCCGGTGGCGCAGGTGCTGGACTCGGCGAACGCCGACGACGCCAAGGCGATGACGTACCTGAACAAGCCGGTGGTCAGCGTGACGCTGGACGCCTTCGGCGCGGTGGTGGCGGCGAAGTCGGACAACCCCCACGCGGCCGACCGGCTGAAGGCGGAGCTGCCGTTCCGCGTGACGCTGCCGGAGGTGCTGCCGGCCGTGAACGGCACCTGGGAGCGGGCGTTCGAGCTGAAGCTGCCGCCGCCGCTGGGCACCGGGGAGAAGTTCGACGCCACCCAAACGTACACCTACCGCGGGGCGAAGGACGGGTTCGCGGTGATCGGCGTGGCGACCGCCCTGAAGGAGCCGCCGACCGACGCGGCGCTGATGCCCGGCATCGTGCCGATGCTGTGGGCGGGCGACGTGTTCGTGAACGCCAAGACCGGCCGCTACCACGGCGCGAAACTGAAAGTGACTAAGGAGGTGCCGAACCACCAGGGCGAGGGCACCAGGCTCGTCTACCAGAGCGAATACACCGAGGCGGCGGAGAAGTAACGCCTCGGGAGAGCGCCGGGGTGCTCCGAAGTTCCCTGGCACTTTCGGGCGGGATGGGGAGAACGGTGCTTTCCCCCGTGGCAGGATGCCCCACGACCGCCTCCGTCCGTTCCCGCGGTCACCGACTTCCAGCGCCTCGCGTCGAGCGAATCCCGACACCGGCCGGTGCCCGCCGTGATCGACCCCGCCACCCCCCGATTGCCGCGTAGTACCTGGGCGCACCTGACCGACGCGCAGCGACTGGCGCAGTGCGACGTGGACACCTACCGCGCCAGCGGCCCCGGCGGGCAGAAGCGGAACAAGACCAGCTCCGCCGTGCGTCTGCGGCACGCGCCGACCGGCCTGCGGGTCATCGCCGAGGAGAGCCGGTCGCAGCACCGCAACAAGGCGAAGTGTCTCGTCCGGCTGTATCGGGCGCTGTTCCTGCACCTCCGCGACCCGCTGCCGCCGACGATGCGACTCGCCGGGACGCTGGCCGAACACCCGGACTTCGCCCCGGCCCGCGCCGCCGACGGCCGGCTTCGCCTGGGGGCGAAAGACCCGCGCTTCTGGCCGGCGGTCGGGGTGGTCCTCGACGGGTTGGTTGGCACGACCGGGCACGTCAGCACCCTGGCCGACTGGCTCGGCACCAGCACCGCCAACGTCATCGACTTCCTGCAAACCGACCCGAAGGTGTGGCAGGAGGCCAACCGCATCCGTTCGGCGTGCGGCCTGAAGGGGCTGAAGCTGGGGGAGTGATTGGGGGTAGCGAACGCGGAACGCGCGCGACGCAGTTGGGCGGTCGCGGTTCGTGGGGTCACTCCGGCCAGTTGTTCGACTGCTTCCAGAAGGCGAGCGGGTTGTGGTAGACCACCTGTTCGATGACCGCGTCCGGGTGGCCGCGCCGCTTCATCTCCTGGATCAGTTCCGGCACGGCCATCGGGTCGGACCGGCCCCAGTCGCCGGCGCTGTTCGCCAGGATGCGGTCGGGGCCGTACATCTCGAGGATGTCGGCCGCCCGGCTCGGCGTGCATTTGGTGATCGGGTAGAGCGTCATCCCGCACCAGAAGCCGTTGTCCAGCGCCAGCCGGACCGTGTGCTCCTCGACGTGGTCGATGCACACCCGGTGCGGTTGTACCCGGCGGTCGTTCTTCAGCATGTCCACGATCATCCGCGTGCCCTTGAGTTTGTCCTCCAGGTGCGGCGTGTGGATGAGGATCAGCTCGTCGGTCTTCATCGCCAGATCGACGTGTTCCTGGAAGACCGTGGCTTCGTTGCCGGTGTTCTTGTTCAGGCCGATCTCGCCGACGCCCAGCACGCCGGGCTTCGTCAGGAACTCCGGGATCATGGCGATGACTTCCCGCGACAGGCTGACGTTTTCGGCCTCCTTGGCGTTGATGCACAGCCACGAGTAGTGGCGGATGTGGAACTGCGCCGCCCGCTTCGGCTCGACTTCGACCAGGTGTCGGAAGTAGTCGTGGAAGCCGGCGGCGGTGCCGCGGTCGAACCCGGCCCAGAACGCCGGCTCGGAGATGGCCGCACAGCCGGCATACGCCATGCGGGCGTAGTCGTCGGTGGTGCGGGAGATCATGTGGATGTGCGGGTCGATGTAACGCATGGCCGGCGGCTCCGGGGAGATGCGGGTAGTATACCGCCGCCGTCCGGTTGTCGCGGACCGCTCGCCCGTCCTGCCTTGCGTTTGCCCGCCGCCGCGCGGGGTCATCCGGTGCGAACGTCGCCGGAGGGCATCGGGACCGCACCTCCATGACCGCGCGGTCATTCGCTCGCGCTCGGCTCCGGGGGCATCGGGAAGCGTTCCCGGATCCAGGTTTGCCACAGCGGTGTCTCGCGGACGACGTTCGCGGCGGCCTGATCGCCGTAAAGGTACAGGTTCACCCCAACCATGATCTGACCGCAGTTGTAGGTGCCAAGAGCGGCGACGCCCGGCCCCGGCGTGTCGAGCCGCAGCAGGATGTCGTTCGGACTCCGAGTGACGTGCTCCGCCACGCCGCCGAGCGCCGGGACACCCACGGGGGCCGTCCAGCGCTGCCCGACACTCAAGCCCTTCAGCCCCAAGGCCGCGGTCAGCGTTTCCCAGACTTCCGCTTCCGTCCCCGCGGCGGTGGCCATCTGCTGCATGATGGCCGACCGCTGGCCGCGGAAGTGGGTGAGGTAGATCCGCAGGGTGCGGAAGAAGCCGGGCCAGCCGTGTTCGGTGCCTTCGAGCTGGTTGTCCCAGTCGTCGGTGCTGGCGAACAGGCTGTTCACCACGCGGACGGTGCAGGTGCCGCCGGCCTTCGCCTCGACGCTCCATTCGGTGGCGATGGGCGGCGACCCGCCCCACCCCTCGCCCTGCCCGGCAAACATCCGCGGCGGATCCCAGGCCGTCACGGCGGCGCGCGACGCCATGCCGGGGCCGAAGTTCATCGTCACCGCGACGGGCTTCCCGTCTTGCTCCTCGAACGCCGTCGGCACGAACCAGGACGACACGCCCGGCCCGGTGGCGATGGCCTGCCAGACCTCCTCCGGCGTGCCGGGGACCTCGACTTCAACCTGGATGGAACGGCGTCCGGAGGCGTCTTTCTTCACGCTCATGATGGCTCCTTGGAAGCGGATTTCCGCGGCAGGGGGTGCGCCACCACCAGCAGGCGATGCGCGCGGCCGCCGGGGGCGGATTCGTCGTGATACTTCGCAACGAGTTTCGCGACGGCCTCGGTGAGTTCGTCGCTGAAAGCGGCCCGGTCCGTCGCCGATCGGAAGCGAACCTCGGTGTCCACCGCCAGGGTCGCCAGGCGTTTGCCCGCCTCCGTCGCACGACGAACGAGGTCCGCCACCTCGCGGACGACCCGTGCGCCCAAAGCGATGAGATAGCTCGCGGACAGCCGATCGCGTTCCCGACTCGGATCGACGGCGACCGGGCCGAGGGCGGTCGGCGAAACGACGTAGGAAGCGGCCGTCGCCACGAGCAGCCGTTCCGTCAGCCCGCCCCACTTGCGTTCGGAGGCCAGCCGCACCAGCCCGTGCGCCTCCAGTGCGCGCAAGTGGTAGTTGACCTTCTGCCGAGCCAAGCCGACCCGCGTGGCCAGCGTCGCCGCCGAGGCAGGCACAGCCAGTTCGGAGAGGAGCCGACTCCGCACAGGCTCCAGGGCCACCGTCGCCGCCGCCGGATCGTCGATGACTTGGATGTCGAGCATGAGGTGATGGTAGCCTTGACGATTTTTGTTGTCAATCGGCATCCAAGGCATTTTCCGTCGAATTCGCGGCGTCGACGGCGTGCCGCCGACGCGCGGACACGCCGATCTTCCTGTCCCGCCCGCCGGTGTCGGCGTTCACCTCGGCGGCGTCCACCTGGAACTCGGCCGGCGGAGCCGTGGCCCCGGCCGGAGTCGGTCGGCCCGCCGGCCGCACCGCTCCTCGCGGAGCATCTCGGCGGTGGCGACCGACCGCCGCCAGGCGGACCAGCCGGGTGGCCTGGCCGGGCAGGAACCCGTCGGGGCCGAGTCCGGCGTCGGCCGGGTGGCGTCCGCCGCCTCGTCGGCGGTGTGCGGGGCCATCGACTGGAGGACGCCGACGAGGAAGTCCCGCCCGCGCGCGCCGCCGCCCCGCGCGGCGGTCGAGGACGCGGCCGTGCGGAGCGGCTCCGGCGGCGGATTCCACCTCGCGGGCCAGGGCCGGCTCGACGACGAGGCGCTGGGAGTCGGTCTCGGCGGGAACGGAGGCGGTCATCGGGCGTCCTGC
>JAYTTN010000527.1:0-1305 GCA_043745295.1 Fimbriiglobus sp.
CCATGGAGTCGTTCTGCAACGAATAGTCCATCAGCGCGTGCCCGGCGATCAGGAAGAACAGCAACGCGAAAAGCATACCTGCGGTCCGTAAGGTTCCTAATTCTATCACGCTGCCCGGTGTCGCATACGTTAGTACGGCTCAAACCGGCTTGCGGACCGTCCGGCTAACCAGCACGGCCGCCACCAGCAGTCCGGCCGACAGGTAGAACGCGCCGTCCCACCGCTCGGTCGCGTCCTTGATGTACCCGCCCGCCTGCGGGACGAAGAACGCCACGCCCCAGCCGACGAACACCAGCCCGTAGTTCAGGCCGAGGTTCTTCGCCCCGTAGTAGTCGGCCGTCACCGCCGGCATCACGGCCAGCGTGCCGCCGTACTGCCACGCCATCACTCCGATGATACTGAACAGCAACAGGACGTTCTTCTCCGCGATCACCCACGGGGCGGCGAGCAGGCACGCGGCCGAGACCGCCCCGTTGAGGGCGTAGGCGTTCAGCCGCCCGATGCGGTCCGAGTACCGGCCGGTGCCGACCCGCCCGGCCGCGTTCACGACGCCGATGAACGTGACCAGCAGCCACGCGTTCGCGGCGAAGAAGACGGTCTGGCCGGCCGCGTCCGTGAGGAACGACTTGGCGTTGGCGATGACGAGCAGCCCCGACTGCGCGGACCCGACGAACAGGAACACCAGCGCGTAGAACTGCCAGGTGCCGAGCATCCGCTTCGCGCCGAAGTCTTCCCCCGAGCGGGGGGCGTAAGCCCCCTGTGCAGCGCCAGTGCTCGCGTCGGGTGCCGGTGCCACGTACCCGGCCGGCGGCGGGTTCAGCAGCCGCCCCGCGATCACCACGACGACGGCGAACAGCATCCCCAGTCCGACGAAGCTGCCGGTCAGGCCGTGGTTCCGGATGAGGTAGTCGGCGAGCGGCGAGATGTAGACGGCGGCGGCCCCGTACCCGGCCACGACCAGCCCGACGATCAGCCCGCGGCGGCTGCTGTGGAACCACTTCACCGCGGCCGGCGTGGCGGCGGCGTAGCCCAGGCCCATGCCGATCCCGCCGAGCAGCCCGAACCCGACGACGAGGCCGGTGTAGCTCTTCATCAGCCCCGCGACAACGCACCCGACGGCGAGGAACAGCCCGCCGAGGGTCGCGCCGATCTTCGCCCCGTACCGGTCCTGGAGCCGCCCGCCGGGGATCATGAACAGTGCGAAGGTGATCCCGCAGACGGAGTACGCGACCGTGCCTTCCACGTTGTCGAGGTACGTCCAGCCCTCGTTCAGCCCGCCCATCGGCCGGCCGTACAGGCTTTTGT
>JAYTTN010000528.1:0-18199 GCA_043745295.1 Fimbriiglobus sp.
CACGCTTCCGGCTCGGAAGGAACCTCAATCGAACAGGTTCGGCGGCTCGTCCTTCGCCTGCGGCGGCTTCGGGACCGATTTGCCCAGCACCGTGAACGCCTTCTGCGTGGCCACCCGGCCGCGCGGACTCCGCACGATGTACTGCTCGCGGAGCAGGTACGGCTCCACTTCGTCGCTGAGCGTGTCGGCGGCGATGTTCATCGTCGCGGCGATGGCCTCCACTCCGGTCGGCCCGCCGCCGAACACGTCGATCAGCACTTCCAGGTAGCGGCGGTCTTGCTTGTCCAGCCCGTCCAGGTCGATCTCCTGCATGTCGAGCGCCAGGCGGGCGATGTCCGCCGTGACCGGCCCGTCGGCCAGGTGGGCGTGGCCGGCGTGGTAACTGCGGACCCAGTGCAGGCGGGCGTTGGCGATCCGCGGCGTGCCCCGGCTGCGGCGGGCCAGCTCCAGCGCGGCGTCGGCGGCCAGCGGCAGGGCCAGCTTCCGCGCGTTCACGGTGACGATCCGCGCCAGATCGTCGATGCTGTAAAACTCCAGGTGCTCGTGCATCTTGAAGCGGTCCCGCATCGGCGACGACAGCATGCCGCTGCGGGTGGTCGCGCCGATCAGCGTGAACCGCTTCAGGTTCATGCTGATGGTCCGGGCCGAGACGCCCTCGCCCAGCACGATGTCGATGCGGAAGTCCTCCATCGCCGGGTAGATGAACTCCTCCACCACGCGGGGCATGCGGTGGATCTCGTCGATGAACAGGATGCTGCCCTCCTCCAGGTTGGTCAGGAACGGCAGCATGTCGGCGGGCTTCGAGAGCGCCGGCCCGGAGGTCATCTGCACGGTGGTGCCGAGTTCGTTCGGCAGCACCGTGGCGAACGTCGTCTTGCCCAGCCCCGGCGGGCCGTCGAACAGGATGTGGCCGAGCGGCTCCTTCAGCCGCTTGGCGGCGTTGACGGCGATCTTCAGCCGGTCGGCGACTTTGCGCTGGCCGATGACCTCGGCCAGCAGCTTCGGCCGCAGGGCGGCGTCCTGCTTCTTGCCGTCGCCGTCGTCGGTGCGACCGCTGTCGATGATCTTTTCGCGGGCCATGGTGTCCAGTCTCGCGGCGGGGGAGATAGGGGATTATCGCCGCGCGAGGGGGCAACTGCTATGTCGGTAGCGGAACGATATGGGAGCGAACCCAGGCGGTGAACTGCTCGCGGGTGAAGGCCCCGGCCGCCAGGTCCAGAAACGCCCGTTCCTGTTCATCGACACCACATTGCAGTTCGTGTCCGTTCATCACCAGGAATGCTTCCATCGCCGCGTGCCCGATCCGCTTGTTGCCGTCCTCAAAGCCGTGATTGCACGTCAGCGAGTACCCGAGCGCGGCCGCTTTCTCGACGACCGTCGGGTACAGGTCGATTCCGCCGAATGTCTGTTTCGGAAGCGCGACGGCGGATTCGACCAACCCGAGGTTCTTGATGCCCCGCAACCCGCCGCTTCGGGCGATCACCATCTCGTGGAGGCGGATCACTTCCTCGACGGTGAGGTAGTTCACTTGGCCAGCCTCCGGTAAAGCTCCGAGTTCTTGTCGAGAACGTAGGCGGCGGCCGTCTCGAACGCCTCCGCGCGGGACAGGTACGTTGCGGCGACTTGCCGAAGTAGGTCCTCGGCACGCACCCCTTGCCGGTCGGCCTCGCGCCGCAGCCGCTCGGCCTGTTCGTCCGGAAGTTCGACGGCGAAGGTACTCATCGGTATCGACCCTTTGTGGAAAACCTGTCCCATTCTACTCGCCCGCTCCTCACTTTTTCTCCCGGTCGAACGAGAACAGCATGACCGGCGTCTTCTCCGGGGCGTCGAACTTCGCCGGCCGGTCGTCCTTCTCCGAGTTCAGGCAGACCGTCAACTTGCCGTCCGCGAACTCGTAGATGCCGGGCATCGTGCGGCCCTTGAACGGCCCCTTCGGTTCCGAGCTGGCCAGCGTGAGCCACTTCGGCGACTTCTTCGCGTCCACGGTCATCGTGCCGGCGTCCGTGTTCGGCCCCACCACCACCGTGTACTTGTCGCCCGTCACGGTTAGCGTCAGCCCCTTGTAGTCGTCGGTGTGGTCCCGCCCGCCGAGGGTGGCGGCGCTCAGCGCCCACTTGCCCTGAAACGGCTTCAGGTCGGCCGGCGGCTCGGCCACGGAGACCGCCGGCAGAACCGCCAACAGGGAGAGCGCGAGGTAGCGGATCATGGCGAGTGTGCCTGTTGAGAATGAGACGGCATCGCGTGCTGCTTTCGTCACCCCATCATTGACGGGGGAAAGCCGGCTACCGCCCGCCGTACTGCTTCTCGTAGTAGGTCATGTAGTCCTTGGTCTTGATGCCGGCGATCCAGGCGGCGTTCGCCTGGTACCACGCGATGGTTTCCGCCAGCCCCGTCTCGAAACTCACCTGCGGCGACCAACCCAACTCGCGCTCGGCCTTGGTGCAATCGATGGCGTACCGGCGGTCGTGGCCGGGGCGGTCGGCCACCCACTTGATGAGCGACTTCGGCCTGCCCAGCAGCTCCAGCAGCAGGTGCGTCAGGTGCAGGTTCGCCTTCTCGCACTTGCCGCCGAAGTTGTACACCTCGCCGGACTCGCCCCACCGCCACGCCGCTTCCACCCCCCGGCAGTGGTCGAGGACGTGAATCCAATCCCGCACCTGCATGCCGTCGCCGTACACCGGCACCTGCTGGTCGTTGAGCAGATTCGTGACGAACAGCGGGATCAACTTCTCCGGGAACTGGTACGGGCCGTAGTTGTTGCTGCACCGAGTGATGACGGCGTTCATGCCGAACGTGTGCTGGTACGCCTGCACCAGCATGTCGGCGGCCGCCTTGCTCGCCGAGTACGGGCTGTTCGGGTGCAGCGGCGTCTCCTCGGTGAACAGGCCGGTGTCGCCCAGGCTGCCGTACACCTCGTCGGTACTCACCTGAACGTACTTCGACACCTTGAACTCGCGGGCGGCGTCGAGCAACACTTGCGTGCCGATCACGTTCGTCCGCAGGAACGGCCCGCTATCCTGGATGCTACGGTCCACATGGCTTTCCGCCGCGAAATGGATCACGTCCGTCACGCCCCGCCCCAGCGCCGCGCGGACGGCGTCGCGGTCGGTCACGTCGCCCTTGATGAACGTGTAGCGCGGGTGGTTCGCCACGTCGGTCAGGTTGGCCAGGTTGCCGGCGTAGGTGAGCGCGTCGAAGTTGATGATGGTCACGGCCGGGTCCGTCGCCAGTAGGTGCCGGACGAAGTTGCTGCCGATGAACCCGCACCCGCCCGTGACCAGTACCGTCGTCATGGGAAACTCGTTTCCGCGTGGAGTCGAATCGTTGCCGGAAAGTCTACGGCTCAGACACCATTCAAAAAGAGGGACGCGGAGGACGCGGATTTCAGCGCGGATGAAGAGGATCAGAAAGCAGTGATTGTGTCGGGTGCAATCTTCCCAAATCTCTTCCTGTCTTCATCCGCGTTGATCCGCGCTGAAATCCGCGTCCTCCGCGTCCCTCTTGATTGAATTCTCGCCCATCACCGCACTGGGCGGATGGCGCGCCGCAGCTTCGGCTTCTCGCCGGTCGTCGGCCTGGCGTCCGTCGGCGGGGCCGGCTGGGTTTCGGCCGGCGGGATCGGCTTCGCGGTCGCGGGTTCGACGGCGGTGAGGAGGCCCTTCGCCTTCTTCCACGCGACCACGTCGGCGGTCAGCACCTGCACCGCCTTGGCGATCTGCGAATCCACCCCCTTGGCCCAGTCGTCGGCGGTGATCTCCACGGCCACGTCCGGCTTCACCCCGACCTTGTCCATGTTCTCGTTCTTGTTGGTGAACACGCCGGTGCGGGGCAGGCGGAACGTCGAGCCGTCGATCAGCCGCGTGCTGGTGGTGCCGATGACCAGCCCGCCGGTCGCCTGGCCGACCACCTTGCCCAGGCCCGACGCGCGGAAGGCGTGCGGGAAGATCTCGGCGTCCGAGTAGCTGCGGTTGTTGGTCAGCACCACCAGCGGCTTGGCGAACTTGCGGTCGTTGTCGCGCAGCACGAACCCGTCGCCGCCGTCCCGCTGCACGAACTTCGTGTGCTCCTTGCCGTTCAGATAATTCAGCACCTTGTCGTGCGTGAACCCGCCGCCGTTGTAGCGCACGTCGAGGACGATGGCCTCCTTGTCGAAGTTGTCCGAATACAGACTGCGGACGAACGAGTTCAGCCCGTCGTCGTCCATGCTGGGGATGTGGATGTAGCCGAGCTTGCCGCCGCTCTGCTTCGCCACGGCGTCGGCGTTTCGCGCCACCCACCGCTCGTACATCAGTTGCGACGTGCGCTCGCGGCCCACCGCCACGACCTCCACGCGGCGGACGCCCTTGCCCGGTTCGCTGGCCAGCGTCAGCAGCACGCCCTCGCCAGTCTTGGCGTTCAGCAGTTTCGACACGTTCACCGCACCGGTCAGTTCCACGCGGTCGATGTGCGTGACGACGTCGCCGGCGGTCAGCTCGAACCCCTTCTTGTCGGCCGGGCCGCGCTTGAGGATTTCCGCCACCTTCAGCCCCGGCCCCGCGTGGGCGTCGTCGAACAGCAGGCCGAGGTCGGCCGTGTTCTCCTGCGGCAGCGGCAGATTACCGCTAATGCCTAGATGACTGGCGTTCAGTTCGCCGAGCATGAGCGTGATGAGCGAATACAGGTCTTCGCGAGTGGCGCAGTGCGGCACCAGCGGCGCGTACTTGGCGCGGACGGCGGTCCAGTCCGCGCCGTGGTATTGCGCGTCGTAGAAGTTGTCGGCCAGCGCCTTCCAACTCTGCGCGAACATCTCGTTGAACTCGTCGTCCCGCCTGACGTTCATCTTGGCGACGAACGGCACCTTCGGCGGCTCGCTCACCGGCCCGCCCGGCCCGCTGAACCCGCCCATGCTCGTCTTCGCGTACCGCAGCTCGCCGAGGCCGTTGAGGAAGTAGATCGTGCCGCCGAGGACGCTCTTCTTCGCCCACCGGATGAGCCGCGGCTGCTGTCCGCCACTGGTCAAGCGGTTCAGGCTGCCGCCGCTGCTGTTCACCACCCACAGGTCTTCCTGCCCGTCGCTCCGCGAGCGGAACGCCACCTGCGACCCGTCCGCCGAGATGCCCCCCCACTGGTACGCCGGCACGGCGGCCGGCTTCGTCACCCGCAGGTGGATGTCCTCCCACTCGATGTCGTTCGGGTCGGGCTTGGCCGCGCCGTCCGCCACCGGCTTTTGCAGGCTGAGGACGTGCATGTTGAAGCTGTCCTGCCGCTGGCTGATGAAGGCGAGCTTGCCCCCGGTCTGGCTCCACGACGGGTCCGAGTTGTACGTCGCGTACCGGCTGACGTTCCTCGGCTTGGCCGAGGCGTCGGTCGGCACGATGTACAGCTCCGACGCGAACGACCCGTCCACGCGGCTGAACGCGACGTGCTTGCCGTCCGGCGACCAGTCGTAATCCACCACCTTCTTGTCGTCCACCAGCGGCTTGGCCTCGGTGCCGTCCGGCTTCATCGTCCAGAGTTGCCCCCGGCGGATGAAGGCGATGCGGTCCCCCTTCGGGCTGTAGGTCGGCCCGATCTCCTCGCCCTCGCCCCTGGTCAGTTGCGCCGTCTTGAACTTGTGCGCCTTGGTGAACTCCGGGTGTTCGGTGTCGTCTGCCTCCACCGCGTACACGTCCGTGGTGCCGCCGCGATCCGATGTGAAGATGACCCGCTTGCCGTCCGGCGACCAGTTCGGCGCGGCGTCGGCGAAGGCGTGTTCGGTCAGCCGGGTGGCTTTGCCGCCGGCAGGCACCTTCGTGAGGAACAGTTGCCCGTGGACGACGATCACGGCGTGCGTCTCGTCCGGCGACAGCGCGTAATCGGTCGCGTCGCGGGTGTACGTCATGCTCTTGTCGGTGTTGCTCTTGTCGTCGGCGTGGACTTCGATGGCCAGCTTGCGCGGCGGCACCGACCCGGACTTCGTGCCGACCACCCACAGGTCGCCGCCCTGCTCGTACACGATCCACTCGCCGTTGCCGCTGATGCGGGCGCGGCGGATCAGGTCGTCGGTCTGACTGGTCACGTTGCGCGGGCTGCCGACCGGCTTCAGGCCGTCCAGCTCCTGGCAGACGATGTTGGCGCACTTGTCCTTCGACCCGTTCTCGGTGACGTAGTACAGCTTCTTGCCGTCGGGCGAGAACATGGGCGCGGCGTCCTGGCCGTCGAAGGTGGTCAGGCGGGTGGTGTCGGTGCCGTCGCGGTTGGCGAGGTAAAGGTCGTCGTTGCTGCTGCCGCGGTAGCCCCGGCGGTTCCACGCCCCCGGCCCGCGGACGAACGCCACCTTGCCCCCGTCCTGCGAGAACTGCGCGTCCTTCGCCTCGAACAGGTTCAGCTTCTTCTCCGCGCCGCCGTCCACGGGCACGGTGGACATCTCCGGGTTGGCCGGGAACGCGGCCGAGCGACCGGAACTGAACACCACGTTGCGGCCGTCCGGCGTCCACCCGCAGACGATGTCCGCGCCGGAGTCGAACGTCAGCCGCTTCGGCTTGCCGCCCCGCACCGGCACGACGAACACGTCGTACCCGCCGTGGCGGTTGCTGCTGAAGGCGAGTTGCCGGCCGTCCGGACTGAACACCGGGGCGTAGTCGTGGGCCTCGTGCATCGTCACCGGTCGGGCGACGCCGCCGATGGCTTCGACGGTCCAGATGTCGCCGAGGTAGCTGAAGGCGACGGTCTTGCCGTCGGGCGAGATGTCCGGGGTGCGGGCGAACTGGATCGGCTCCTGGGCGGCGGCGGTCGCGCCGACGAGCAGGAGGAGCGGGAATAGTAGGCGGAGCATGGGAGTTGATCCTGGAGGCGGGTTCTTCCGACCGGCTTCACGGTTGCTTCATCCATCCCAGATTACCACGGGCCGGGTGGCGGGTAAAAGTCAGTAGCCGGTTTGTGACAGTGCCGAAACCGAGACGACCGGCCGAAGCGGAATAAACCAAACGCGGACGAGCCGCGCGCGTGCCACCGGGGAGTTGGCGCGCGCACCACACCGGCGTATCCTTGCACGACCTCCGAACACTCCGCGCCAACACGATGTCCACGCCCCACACTCGCCGAACCGCGTTCCTGCGCTTCGTGATCGGCACTGGCATCGCGGCGGCGGCGAGTGAACGGAAGTGGTCCGCCACTCTCCGGAAGCGCGGCGCGTTGACGGTCGAGCAAGAAGACCGCTTGCGGCGGGCGACGCGAACCGCGAACGACGCGAATCGGTACCTCCGGCAACTCGCGCGAACGGGCGTGGACGCCCGAGAGACGGATTTGGCCAATTCGGCATGGCCGGACGCCGCCACGAGCGCCGGGATTCAGCTACAATTGCTGAGGGCGGTGCGCCACGACGACTTTGAAATCGACGAGTACGACTTCTCGTCCCTGGACTTGAAGACGGTGGACCTCACGACGGTGGACGTGCGGACGTTCGACGACCGAACCTTCAGGGGATGACGCCATGCCCGCGACCCGCGATACTCAGGCCGACTCCCGGTGCGTCGGTGCCGTCATCCGCGAACACCGCGAGCGGAACGGACTCGCGCTGAATGTGGTGGCGGAGCGGATCGGCGTCCGGGCGGGTACGCTCGAAGCGTACGAATCGGACGGTTCGCCCGTGCCGGAGCGGATGGTCCCGAAGCTGGCGGACGCGCTGGGCGTCGATCCCGTGCAGTTCGAGCGGGACTGCCTGTTCCACGTTCGGCCGCAACTCGCGGACAGCTCCTTCGGGAAACTGATCGACGACATGCTCGACGACGGCAAGTGAACTTCGGACCCCACGCCATGCAGCGCATCTCGGTCGTCGATTCGCACACCGGCGGGGAGCCGACCCGCGTGGTCCTCGACGGCCTCCCCGACCTCGGCGGCGGCAGCGTGGCCGACCGCGCGCGGGCGTTCCGCGACCGGCACGACACCTTCCGCTCGTGCGTGGTGAGCGAGCCGCGCGGGTCGGACATCCTCGTCGGCGCGCTGCTGGTGCCGCCCGTGGACCCGACCGCGGCCGCGGGTGTCATCTTCTTCAACAACGTCGGCGTGCTGGGCATGTGCGGGCACGGCACCATCGGCTTGATGGTCACGCTGGCGCACCTGGGCCGCATCGGTCCCAGCACGCACAAGCTCGAAACCCCCGTCGGCGACATCACCGCGACGCTGCACCCCGACGGCCGGGTCAGCGTGCGGAACGTGCCGAGCTATCGGCACGCGAAGGCGGTGGCGGTGGAAGTGCCGGGCGTCGGGGTGATGGTCGGTGATGTGGCCTGGGGCGGGAACTGGTTTTATCTCGGCTCGGCGGGAGCCTCGCCCTCCCACAAACTGACTGTTCCCAACACCGAAACCCTGACCGACCTCACCTGGCGGATTCGCCAAGCCCTGGAAGTAGCCGGCATCACCGGGGCCGACGGCGGCGTCATCGACCACATCGAACTGTTCGGCCCGCCGCACGACCCGGCGAACCACGGCCGCAACTTCGTGCTGTGCCCCGGCAAGGCCTACGACCGCAGCCCGTGCGGGACCGGCACCAGTGCGAAGCTGGCGTGCCTCGCGGCCGACGGCAAGCTCGCGCCCGGCGAAGTGTGGCGGCAGGAGAGCGTGACCGGCAGCGTGTTCGAGGGCACCTACGAAGCGGCCGGCGACGGGCGGATCATCCCGACCGTCACCGGCACGGCGTTCGTCACGGCGGAAACGACCCTGCTCGTCGATCCGAACGACCCGCTGAAGGACGGCATCCGGGGGTGACGGTTCCCCGCTCGCAAGCTCGCGGCGACGACAAGTACCACGTCGTCGCCGCGAGCTTGCGAGCGGAATACCACATGCGTCAATCGCGCCCGAACAGCGCGTCGTCGGTGCCGATGTCCCACACCTGTTCCTTCTTCCGCAGTACCGTGGCCGCCGGGGCTTCCCACGACGGCGCGCCGTTGATCGTCGCCGCGCGGGTCTCGACGTGGCCGTCCGCGAAGCAGACGTTGGCCAGGCCGTCGTGCCGGAAATGGACGTTCGGGAATTGCTGGCTGGGCGACGACAGGTACCAGTTCTCGGTCAGCTTGTCGAACGGCGCGGAGAACGGCACGTTCGCCGACTCGGCGAAGGCGATGGTGGCCGACGTACCCCGCCGGTTCGACACCGACACGATGGTCTCGCCGGCCACGTCCCAACTGCTGAAGTTGTCGTTGTAGGCGTAGCTGGCGACCGGCACGTCGAACCGCAAGACGAACCGGTCGGGGGTGAAGTTCGGGCACTGCACGATGGCCCGGTTGCCCTCCAGGTACGGCCCCAGGATACCCTTGCTCGGGTCGATCACGCGGGGGGTGCTGGTGTTGTTCGTGATCAGTCCGAACCAGTACAGGTCGGTGAACGTCACCGCCGGCGACGACTTCATCGACGACACGGTGAACCGCTCGCCGTTCGTCCCGGCGTGGTTGTGCAGGGCCAGGCCGAGTTGTTTCAGGCTGTTGCCGCACTTCATCCGGGCGGCGGCGGCGCGGACCTTCTGGACGGCGGGCAGCAGCAGGCCGATCAGGATGGCGATGATGGCGATCACCACCAGCAGCTCGATCAGCGTGAAGGCGCAGCGGGACGAACGGCCAGCGGCCGCGGAACGGGAAAACATGCGTGAACCCCAGCTCACCGGTTCCGGGTGAGGCGGCGGGGCGCGGACTATCCCTGGGTGCGGACGGGGAGGTGAGCGGCGAAATGCCGGTGCGTGACCCTGCCCGCCGGCGGCCTGGGTCCGAGGCCCCGAACGTTGAACTCGACGGGCAGGTCTTCTGGCTTACGGCTCGTAGCGACCGCCCGCGCCTTCCCGCTCTCGCAGTGGCAGTGTCGGGTGATCTGACCGAATACAGCAGCGGCCCTGCGCCGGATTCGCACCGGCTTCCCTTTTCATCCCGATGGCGGATGGCCACCGGGAACCCGTCGAACGGAGTACGATACCGGAGTCGCACCGGGCGACAAGGACGGCCGCGAAACTCTTCGGGGATACCCACGATGCCCACGTTGCGACTGAAGACCGACCTGCGGTGCGAGGCGTGCGTCGCGTCGATCCGCCCAATGCTGGACGCGGAACCGGGGCTGGCACGCTGGACCGCCGATGTCACGATTCCGGACAAGACGCTCACCGTCGAAGGCGACGGCGTCACGGCGATGCGGGTGAACGAGCTGCTCCGCCGGCACGGGTACCACGTCCTCGGCGAGCTGCCGCCCAAAGCGCCCGTCGCCCCTGCCGAATCGACGACGAGTTACTTCCCGCTGCTGCTCATCCTGCTGTATCTGCTCGGCGTGTGCGGGGCGGTGGAAGTGGCTGCCGGCGCGTTCGACCCGATGCGGGCGATGACGCACTTCATGGCCGGCTTCTTCCTCGTGTTCAGCTTCTTCAAGCTGCTGAACCTGACCGCGTTCGCCGACGCCTACGCCGGGTACGACCTCTTCGCCGCGCGGTGGCGGGGCTACGGCTTCGCCTACCCGTTCATCGAACTGGCCCTCGGCCTGGCGTACCTGCTGCACCTGCACCCGACGACGGTGAACGCCGTCACGCTGGTCGTCATGCTGGTCAGCACCGCCGGCGTGGTCAAGGCACTACTGGCGCGCCGGAAGATCCAATGCGCCTGCCTGGGGGCCGTGTTCAACCTGCCCATGAGTACCGTCACGCTGGTGGAAGACTTGCTGATGGTCGGCATGGCGGCGGGTATGCTGGTGGGTGGGATGTGAACCAAGCCCCTCTTCGCCGCGACTTCAGGAGCGAGTCACGGTGGCCCGCTCCTGAAGTCGCGGCGAAGGCATCTTTCCCGGAGTCCTGCTCATGCTCTCCCGCCGTCGGTTCCTCGCGTCGTCCGCCGCCCTCGTCGCGGTTCCCGCCCTCGGCATCGAGCCGGTCAAGCGGCCCGGCCCGACGCCGGACCTCAAGCTGTCCCTCGCCGCGTACAGCTACCGCCAGGCGCTCGACCTGAAGAAGCCGACGATGACGCTGTTCGAGTTCGTCGACCTCGCCGCCGAACTGCCGCTCGATGCCGTCGAACTGACCTCGTACTACTGGGCCGAGACGACCGACGAATACATCGACAAGTTGAAGGCACACGCGGCCAAGAAGAAGCTGGCCGTCTCCGGCGTGCCCATCGGCAACAACTTCTGCGCGAGCGACCCCGCCAAGCTGAAGGCCGAACTGGACAAGGCGAAGGCGTGGGTGACGCGCGCGGGCCGGGTCGGCGCGCAGACCGTCCGCATCTTCGCCGGCAACCTGGAGAAGGGCGACACGCTGGAGGCGGCGCAGAAGCGGGTGGTCGCGGCCATCGAAGAGCTGGCGACCGTGGCGGAGAAGGCCGGCGTGCTGCTGGCGCTGGAGAACCACGGCGGCATCACCGCCACCCCGGAACAACTGCTCGCGCTGGTGAAGCCGGTGACGAGCAAGCAAGTCGGCGTGAACATCGACACCGGCAACTTCCGCACCGAGAACCCCTACGCGGACGTGGCCAAGATCGCCCCGTACGGCGTCGTGTCGCAGATCAAGACCGAGGTGTCGCCGGCGGGCAAGCCGACCGAGGAGGCGGACCTGAAAAAGCTCGTCGGCATCCTGAAGGCGGCCAACTTCCACGGCTACGTCGCCCTGGAGTACGAGGCCAAGGAGGACGCCAAGACCGCCGTACCGAGGTACGTCAAGGAGCTGCGGAAGCTGATCGACGGCAAGTGAGGGTGCGTTCGCGCTCCCGCGATTTTCACGCGCCGCACATGCATTCCTCGCGGCCGGCCGTAAACCAGATCGAATGCGTTGGTTCGCCCGCACGGGCCAGTCGGAGCGCCGCCGTGACCCCGTTCGACGCGCTGATCCTCTCCGACCTGCACCTCGGCAGCGACGTGTGTCAGGCCAAGCCGCTCGTCGAGTTCCTGGAAGGGATCCACGACGGCCGCACGAAAACCGCGCGGCTCATCCTGAACGGCGACGTGTTCGACTCCATCGACTTCCGCCGGCTGAAGAAGAACCACTGGAAGGTGCTGTCGCTGCTGCGGAAGCTGTCCGACGAGGTGGCGGTGACGTGGGTGGCCGGCAACCACGACGGGTCGGCCGAGATCGTCTCGCACCTCGTCGGCGTGGCCGTGGTGGACGAGATCGTCGTCGAAAGCGGCGGCAAGAAGGTGCTGTTCCTGCACGGCCACCAGTTCGACACGTTCATCGAGAAGTACCCGATCAGCACCCGGCTGGCCGACCTCTTCTACCGCTTCCTCCAGCGGATCGACAAGTCGCACACGTTCGCCAAGTTCGCCAAGCGGCGGAGCAAGACGTTCCTCCGCAGCACGCGGAAGATCGAGACCGGGTCGGTCGAATACGCCCGCAAGCGGGGGTGCGACGTGGTGTGCTGCGGGCACACGCACCTGGCCGTGGCCAGCACGGCCGGGCCGGTCTGGTACTACAACAGCGGCTGCTGGACGGAGAAGCCGTGCCACTACCTGACGCTGGCCGCCGGCGCGGTGACGGTCTGCGCCTACGTCCTCGCCGACCCGGCCGCCGACCCGCCGGCGGTGCCGCACCTGCAACCGGCGTGAGCGCATCGGAGCCGGCCGGACACCGTCGCTCACGCTTCCGGCTCCGATTGCGTCACGGCTTCGCCAGGAACTTCACGCACACCGGCTTGGCCACCTTCGCCGAGAACTCGGTCTCCTTCGCCAGGCCGGTGGCGGTGTCGATCTTGTACACGCCCACCTTGTCCCCGTCCTGACTGGCGATCAGCATCCAGCCGCCGTCCGGCGTGATGTTGAAGTTGCGCGGCGTCTTGATGTCGCCCGTGATGTGCCCGGCCAGCGACACCGTCGTCGCGGCGGCGTCGTACTTGAACGCGGCGACGGTGTTGTGCCCGCGGTTGCTGACGTACACGAACTTGCCGGACGGGTGGATGCGGCACTCGGCGGTGCTGAACTGCGGCACCACTTTCTCCCCCGCCGGCAGCGTGGACAGCGACTGCACCAGCTCGAACTTGTTGTTCTTCACGTCCAGCTTCACCACGTTCACGGTCATGTCGATCTCGCCGCAGACGAACGCGACGGAGTTGTCCGGGGCGATGTGGAGGTGCCGCGGCCCGCTGCGATCCGGCAGCTTGACGAATGCCGGGTCGTGCGGGGCGATGTCGCCGGTGTCGCGGTTCAGCTTGTGGATCATCACCTTGTCCAGCCCCAGGTCGGGGACGAGGACCAGCGCGCCGGTGCCGTCGAAGAAGCCGCAGTGCGCGTGCGGCCCGCCCTGCCGCTTGGCGTCGAACACCTTCCCCTCGTGCTGGAGGAAGCCGGTGCGGCTGTCCAGGCTGCCGTCCGGCTTCAGCTTGAACAGCGTCGTGCTGCCGCCGCCGTAGTTGGCCACGACCGCGAACTGGTTCTTGGCGTCGGTGCTGATGTGGCACGGCCCCGCGCCTTTGCTCGTGAGCGACACCTGGTCGCTCAGCTTGCCCGTCGCCGGGTCGAGTTTCCACGAGTAGACCCCACCGCCGTCTTTACCGGCTGCCTCGCCGACGGCGTACAGGGTCTTGCCGTCCGGGGCGATGTGCAGGAACGACGGGCTGACGACCTCGGCGGCGAGTTCCGGCTCGCTCAGTTTGCCGGTGGCGGAATCCATCTCGGCGCGGTAAACGCCCTTGCTCGCCTTGCCGTCGGTGTAGCAGCCGAAGAACACCCAGTACTGGGCGAACCGCACGGGCTGCTCGGCGAACGCCGGCGCGGGCAGCGCCAGCAGCAGCAATAGGGAGAGGCGGACCATCGGGAAAGACCTCGGGGTGGGGGAGTCACTTCGGCTTCTTCAGCTTATCCAACTCGGCGCGGAGGGCCGCGAGTTCGGCTTCGGCGACCTGCCGGGCCGCGTGTTCACGTCGGGCGCGGTCCTCGGCGGCTTCCCGCGCGACATCGGCGGCTTCCCGCGCGGCGTCGGCGGCTTCCCGCGCGGCTTGCTCCTTCTTCGCCTGGCGCTCCGCGTTCCGGCGGGCACCGTCGGACAGCTTCGCGTCCAGTTCGACCTCCCGAAGGCGGTCGTTCGCATGCGTCAGTTGCTCGTCCAGTTCGCCGGGCAGTGGCAGCAGCCGACCGCGGAACCAGTAGCGAAGCCAGTCGTCGTACACGCCCATCTCCAGTTCCAGCGGCGGCACCGGGTATCGCCCGCTCCGCTTCGGCTTCACCGGCAGGTACGCCTTCCGCACCCGCGACCGTTTGAACAGGTGAACCGTCTTGGCGACCGGGTCGAAGATCAGGTAGTGGCCGATCTTGAGCCGCTCGTACCGGGTCATGTTCGTCTCGAAGTCCTTCTTCTTGCTCTCCTCGGAGACGTACTCCATCGCCATCACCATGTCCCCCGCCTCGTACGGCGTGTTGAACGCGATGCGGCCCTGGATCGGCCGGGCGGCGACCAGGATCAGGTTGTCCGGCACCACCCGCCCGATGTCCCGCACCACGTCCGACTGCGGGTACTGCACGAGCAGTTCGTTGTGGCACCAGATGTCGGGCCGGGCGGCGTGGATCAGGTCGAAGCTGGCCAGGGTGATCCGCCGCTGCATCTGCTGGTGGGGCGATTCCATGTAGTGTTCCAGCGGCAGCGTCTCCTGGTAGGCGCGGGCCTGGGCGTCGTAGAAAATGCGGTCGTGAATCGGGGTGGTCTGGCGGACAACCATGCGCGGCCCTCCGGTGTTCTCATCCAGTGTATACCCGACGGCCGCCGGTTCCGGAAGGTCCGTAGCAGTTCGGCCGCGTAGAATCGGAGGAAGAACGCCCCTCCCCGCCCGGTGCCCCGCCATGACCGCCCTCCCCGCCAAGGCCGCGCTCGACGCCTACTTCCTGGAGGCGCGGTGCAAGCTGCTCGACCTGGCCGCTATCCTCGACCGCATCGGCCGGGGGACGGACGCCGGCGCGGTCGCCGCCGACCCGCGCCTGGCGCGAGTCCGCACCGCGATGCAATCCCTGTTGGCGACGCCCGCCGGCCGGGCCGAGGAGGTGCAGCGGATCTTCTCGCTCGCCTACGACCCGAGTTGGCCCGTCCCCGCCCCGAAGTGAACACCCCACCGGAGGGCCGACCCGTGACGCCCGTCCTCGCCGGCACGTCGAACCACCTGTACCCCACGTCGGACGGTCGCCCCATGGCCGAAACGGACTGGCACCGGAAACTGATGACGATCCTGATCCAAATCCTGGAGACCCGCTACGCGGCCGACCCGGACACCTACGTCAGCGGCAACTTGCTGATCTTCCTCGACCGGCGGGACAAGCGGCGGCACATCTCGCCGGACTGCTTCGTCGTGTTCGGCGTGCCCAAGCGGGACCGGCTCAACTACCTGCCCTGGGAAGAGGGGAAGGGGCCGGACGCGGTCATCGAGGTGACGAGCAAGACCACCCGGCGGGAAGACACGACGACCAAGTTCGAGCGCTACCGCGACATCCTGAAGGTGAAGGAGTACTTCCTCTTCGACCCGTTCGAGGACTACCTGACGCCGTCCATGCGAGGATACCGGTTGCGGGCCGGCGAGTACGTGCCGATCCGCTTCCGCGACGGCCGACTGCCGAGCGCCCGGCTCGGGTTGCACCTGGAACGCGACGGCCGGTTGCTCCGCTTCTGGAACCCCGATTCCGCGGCATGGCTGCCCACGCCGGACGAGGTGTTGCAAGGGCGGGACGAGGAGATCCGGGCGCGGGCCGAGGAGTTGGAGACCGAGCGGGAGCGGGCACAGGCCGAGCGGGAGCGAACCGAAGTCGAGCGGAAGCGGGCGGACGCGCTGGAGGCCGAACTGGGACGACTCCGCAAGCGGCTGCACTCTCCCGCAGCAAACGGGGAGCGGAACGGCAACGGAATCGCCCACTGACTCACGCGGCGGGCGGCGGGAGGGGGACGATGACGGGCGGCGGCGGGGCGAAGAAGAAGGCGTGGACGAGCAGCATGCCCGCTCCGCACACCAGGCAGCAGTCGGCCACGTTGAAGATGGGGAAGTTGATCTTGTAGAAGTACAGGAAGTCGCGGACCCCGCCGAAGACGATGCGGTCGTACAGGTTGCCGAGCGTGCCGGACAGGATCAGGCCCAGCGCGGCGGACAGCCAGCCGTCGGATCGCGTGCCGCGCATCATCCCCCAGATCAGGATGCCCACGGCCGCCGCCAGGCTGATGGCCGCGAACACGGCGTTGGCCGTCGCGGTGCTGCCGCTGCCCAGTCCCCACAGCGCGCCGTGGTTGACGTGCGGCATCCGCGGCGCGCTCCACGTCTGGAAGCCCTCGAACCCGCAGTCGCACGGCTTCGGCTGGTCCACGTACTCGGACAGGAAGCCGAACCAGCCGGGCACCACGTCGTACCGCCCGCCGTCCAGATAATCCGGGTGGCCGAAGTACCAGCGGGTCACGACCGCGTGCGACTCGACGCCCCCGCCGACAGCGGTTTGCCCGCCGTTGTACAGCCAGCGGAAGACGCGGTACTTCGTCACCTGGTCGGCGGTCAGCCCGACGACGGCCAGCGTCAGCAGCAGCCAGCGGTAGGATCGCTTCGGCATGTCGTCGGCATCCTGGGGACTGTGGGCGAACCGTTTTCGCCACGGTAGGCGCGTCCGCCCGCGCCGTCAACCGCAAGCCGACCGGCCGTCACTTGCGCGGCACCCGCACCGCCATGTCGTCGCCCTTCGGGTCGTCGCCGTAGGATTGCCCGCCGTCGTCGATGCCGTTCACTCCCACGCTGTACAGCAGATACCCTTTCGCCGTCAGCTTGTAGACCAGGACCTTTCCGCTGAACACGTCGTCCGGCAGCTTCGCCGCATACTTCGGCGCGAGGTCCGCCAACTTCGCCGGGTACGCCTTGTGGTCGGCGAAGTGCGCCGCCAGCGCGAACGCCAGCGCGCCGTTGCGGGACACCTGCTCGGCGCGGTCGCAGGAGTCCATCATCCGATCGCCCGTCATCCAGAAAATGCCCACCGTGAGCGTGGCTACCCGGTCGCTCACGAACGCGCGCTTCTTCGCCGGGTCCGCCGCGTGGACGAACTGCTTCCACAAGCCGACTCGTCGGGCGTCGGGTGACTGCTTCGCCTCGATTTCCCCGCTGATGGCCGCTGCCGTATGCCGCGCGGCCCGCGTCGGCTTCCGCAGCGCGGCCACGATGCGGTCGTAGTACCCGTTGCCGGTGCGCATCATCCGTTCCCAGTCCAGCATGTCGGGCAACCTCTCCGGCGGAAGGTCCTCCAACTCCGGATCGATGAAGTAGTCGTTCTTGCCGGTGCGGGGCACGGTTTGCACCGCGTCCAGGTAGGCGAACCGGTCGTACCGATCGACCGCCTCGGCGTAGCTGGCCCACGGCGGCAGCGCGAGCAAGTCGGCCTGGCACTTCAGCGCCTGCTTGGCGGTCAGTTTCACCGCCGCGAGGAACGCCAGCTCCGCGCGGTGCGCAATGGCCACGAGGGCGTAGCCGGTCAGCGTTTCGTACACCGACCCGCGCGACATCAACCGGCCGAGGCGGTGGACGGTCAGGATGTCGGCCCAAGCGTCGTCGAACTTGCCGTTGCCGCATCGCAGCATGGCGCGGAGGCTGAGGACGGCGGCGAGTTCCCGACAGACGTTCCCCATCGGCAGCATCCCGCCTTCGATCAGCGCGGTCGATCCGTCCCGCTGCCGCGAAATGTAGGGGTGGAAGTAGTCCGTCCGCCGGCTCGCCTCCGCCGCCGTCGCCAGCGGCTTTTCATTCACTTTCAGCCACTCGGCGAACTTCGGCTCGTCGGTCGCCTTCCACGGGTTCGTCACCGATCGCGTCATCCGCTCGTGGAAGCCGCTCCGGTCTTCCCGCTCGTATTCCTCCCAGAAGTACGCGGTCTCCCGGACGAAGTAGTCACCGCCGGCCGGCAACGGCTTGACGCCCAGCACCGTCCAGAAGTCGGCGTGCAGCTCGCTCCCGTCCGGCTTCGGGCCGAACGCCTGGAGGAGGCCGATGACGGCGTTCGTGTCGGGCGTTGTCTTGCCGCGCAGGCGGTCGTTCAGGGCGGTCTCGTAGTCGAAGTAGCCGTCGGCCGCGACGGGCCCGTCGATGACGGTGGTGTCCTTGCCCGGCGGGAGCTTCGGCGTGACCTTCTTGGGCGGGTCGCCGGCGAACGACACCGCGCCGGCGAGCAGCGCCAGCGGCACGAGGCGGAGGAAAGGCATGACGGGAACCTCCGGGGAAAGGCGGCTACTGTTGTATTCGCGGCGACCGGCCCGGGATTTTTCGCGGCGGGGTGCCACCTGTCGTCGCCG
>JAYTTN010000529.1:0-1301 GCA_043745295.1 Fimbriiglobus sp.
TTCAGGCGAGCGGGGGGCGTCAGCCCCCTGTTTCCGTGGGGATGTTGAACACAACAGGGGGCTGACGCCCCCCGCTCGCCAACAACAATTGCCGCACCCACGGGCGAAGAGCGAGGGGCGGGTTGCGACGGGCGCAATTGGGGCCGCTCGTCAACGCCCCACCTCTCCCCGTTGGGGAGAGGTCGAATCGTGCGCGGCACGAGGCGGGTGAGGGGTTGAATCCGGAAACGAGACCCCTCACCCGGTTGCTCCGCAACCGACCTCCCCCCAGCGGGGAGAGGTGGGAAAACCGCACGCCGCTCCGACGTCGTATCGCTACCAGTGCGCGTTGGGTCCGGCGGGCACGCTGATCTCGGCGGCGGTGGCGTCCCACTCGGTCCAGCCGGGCGGCGGGCCGCTGTCGGCGAACGGCGACACCAACTCGTCGAACTCGGCCAGCGTGTTCAGCAACCCGAACCGGTGCTGGGTGGCCTTCGGCATCCGCAGCGACTTCGTGTACCAGCTCGCCACCTTGCGGAATTGGGCACACCCCGGCTTCTCGGCCTTCCGCCACTCGATGAGCCGCACCAGGTGCCGCCGCATGAACGCCAGGCGGTCGTGGTAGCTGCCCCGGCTGCCCGGTTCGCCGGTCTCCACCCACGCAGTGAGCTGCTTGAAGAACCACGGATTCGCCAGTGCCCCGCGACCGATGGCGATGCCGTGGCAGCCGGTTTCTTCAATGAGCCGCGCGGCGTCGGCGATGCTCCGCACGTCGCCGTTGCCGAACACCGGGATGCGGTCCACCGCCTCCACCACCGCGCGGATGCCATCGTGGTTGACGGTGCCGCCGAACCCCTGCTCGCGGGTGCGGCCGTGGATGGTGACGGCCGCCACACCGATCCGCTCGAACTCGCGGGCGAAGTGCGGGGCGGTCAGGTTCTCGTCGTCCCATCCGAGGCGCATCTTCACCGTGACCGGGATGCGGACGGCGTTCACGACTTGTTCCACCAGCTTCACCGTCGCGCCGGTGGTGTCGCACATCATCGCCGACCCGCCGCCGACGCGGACCACCTTCCGCACCGGGCAGCCCATGTTGATGTCGATCATCGTCGCGCCGTAGTCCTCCAGCCACTTCGCCGCGCCCGCCAACTCGTTCGCGTCGCCGCCGAAGATTTGCACGCTCAGCGGGCGGTCGTCGGGGCCGGTCTCCAGCAGTTCCATCGACTTCTTCGACCCTTCCAGGATGGCGCGAGCGTTGACGAGGTCGGTGGTGCAGAGGCCGGCCCCGCCGATCTCGCGGATCGACCGGCGGAACGGGTAGT
>JAYTTN010000530.1:0-1295 GCA_043745295.1 Fimbriiglobus sp.
ACACGCCGGCCAGGATCGCGTCCGCCCCGGCGACGATCAGCAGCACGGCGGCGGCGGTCACGGCAGGTGGTCGGAGGGCGGCGGGCTAACAAGATCACCACACACCCGCTGACCCGCGTCAGCGGGTGTCGCCTTTAAAGCGGAACGCCGGCCTCCCGGTGATGGCGGTACTGGTGAAGCTCGGGCACCAGTACCGCTCGACGTGTTCGACCACCTTGTCCGTCCCGTCGAAGTGCGACTTCGCCCCCGGCCGGGCCGGGTCGTACATGGTGTCGGTCATGTCGCGCACGAGTGCCACGGTCTTGCCCATCCGCACCATCTGCCGGATGGCGAACGGCCGGCCCAGCACGCACATGTTCAGATGTACCCCACACAGGATCACGTTGTCGATCTTCCGTTCGGCCAGCATGTTCCACGTCTCCTGACCGTTGTCGGTGATGGCGTCCGCCTCGGCGATCTCGATGGCGGCGGTCTGGCGGGTCCACGCCGAGCGGATCTCGCACTTCGTCTTGCAGTCGCACCCCATGTCCGAGTCGTCGATGGGCAGCACGCCTTCGCGCTTGCCGTCGGGCCAGTTCCATGCGGTGCCCCACCGCTCGGCGGAGGCCAGCGGCAGGGGCGTCTTGGCGAACGGGGCGTCGATGGCCCGCTTCCGCTGCGGGGTGTCCTTGTAGAAGGCGGCGCAGGTGCTGGGCGCGTGGATGACGAACACCCCCTGCTTGCGGGCCGCCTTGAGCATGTCGTTCATCGGCCCGGCCAGCTCGCCGACGCGGGCCGTCGCCGACTTGCACCAGTGGTCGTCCCACATGTCGCAGACGATGATGGCGGTGCGCTTCGGCTCCCACGCGACGGCCTTCTCGGTGGCGGCCACCGCCGACTCCCCCGGCGGTGACATGCGGGACCGCAGCGCGAGCTTGAGCGCCGGCGTGTCATCGGCCGCAGGAGCGACGGTCAGCATGGCGAGTGCAGGGAGAAGGGCGAGCGCGAGGAGACGGGACATGGAAGTGGGCTCCGGAAGACGGGAGAAAAAGAGCGTAAGCGAGCCGGGGTTGAGATGCAAGGTGCCGAAGTGTCATTCGCGACCCGCACGGGGGTCAGTTGTGTGGAATGCTCGCACCCCGATTCCCACCGGACACCCCGCCATGCCCAGAGACAACCGCGACCCGATGGTGATCGCCGAGGAACGTATTGCTACTCCGACTGTATCCCTCAGCATCGTTGCTGGTTCTTCAGGGGTGGCAGCAGGTTACGCTGCCGGTAGCGATAGAATCGCGCCAGTTCGTTTCGCTGCAACC
>JAYTTN010000531.1:0-1293 GCA_043745295.1 Fimbriiglobus sp.
CACCGCCCAGCCGAGGCACGTCGTGCTGATGTTGCTGAAGCTCTTGGTAGTGTCCCCCCACCCGCCGTCGGCGTTCTGGTTCTCCGCCAGCCACTTCAACCCGTTGCGAACGAGCGGCGTGTACCTCGGGTCGCCGCACATGTCGAGAGCAAACACCGCCGTGGCGGTGCTGAGGGCGGACGCAGACAACTCGCCGACCCAGAACCCGCCCGGCGTCCGCTCGGCGAGCAGCGCCGCGCGGGCGTTGGCGAGGAAGGCGGTGAACGCGGTGTCGGTCATGTCAGCCCGTGTAGCCGGCGAACAGCGGGGTGGACAGGTAGCGCTCGCCGAGGCTGCACAGGATGGTGACGATCCGCTTGCCGGCGTACTCCGTGCGGGCCGCCAGCTTCGCGGCGGCGCACACGTTCGCGCCGCTGCTGATGCCGACCATCAGCCCCTCCTCCTTCGACAGCCGCCGTGCCCACTCGAACGCCTCGTCGCTCGTCACTTGGATGGTCTCGGTCAGCAGCGACGTGTCGAGGTTTTTGGGGATGAAGCCGGCCCCGATGCCTTGAATCTTGTGCGGCCCCGGCTGGCCGCCGCTGATGACCGGCGAGGTCGTCGGCTCGACGGCGATGGCCTTGAAGTCCGGGTTGTGCTTGCGGATGAACCGCGTCACGCCGGTGATGGTGCCGCCGGTGCCGACGCCGGCGACGATGGCGTCGACGTTGCCGCCGGTGTCGGCCCAGATTTCCGGGCCGGTGGTGGCCTCGTGGACGGCCGGGTTGGCCGGGTTCTCGAACTGCTGGGGGATCCAACTGTTCGGCGTGGTCGCGGCCAGCTCGCTGGCCTTCGCCACCGCCCCGCGCATGCCGTCCGCCGTCGGCGTCAGCACGATGTCGGCCCCCATCGCCCGGAGCAGCGCCCGCCGTTCCAGCGACATCGATTCGGGCATGGTCAGCGTGAGCTTGTAGCCCTTCGCCGCGCAGACGAACGCCAGCGCGATGCCGGTGTTGCCGCTCGTCGGCTCGATGATGTGCGTGTCCTTGTTCACCTTCCCGTCCCGCTCGCCGGCCTCGATCATGGCGACGCCGATGCGGTCCTTCACGCTGTTCAGCGGTTGGAAGAACTCGCACTTGGCAAACACGGCGGCGTGCCCGGCCGGGATGAGCTTGTTGATGCGGACCATCGGCGTGTCGCCGACGGTCTGGATGACGCTGTCGAAGATGCGACCGCGAGGCATGGGAGAGTCTCCGGGGTTAGGATTCGTTTTTTTGGTAGGGGCACCCCTCGTGGGTGCCCTCGGTTTCGTAG
>JAYTTN010000532.1:0-4726 GCA_043745295.1 Fimbriiglobus sp.
TTCGAAGCGAGGGTCCATGAGACCTCCCGGCCAGCGACGGGCGACGCAACGAATGATTGCAGGAGCCGTTGCAACTGGGAAGGGACGGATACAGTCGAAGTAGGTGGTCCACAATGAATCGCGCCGGCGCGTCCTTTACACGCCGGCAGGCGTTTCATTCCGCCTCACCGACGTGCCGGAACCGGGGCACTGGGAGCCTCGCTGGGCGGAAACCGAACACCTTCGCACCGAGGTGACGTACACCCTCCAGTTCGCGGACGCATGCCCCGTGCCGGGCGTAGTGGAATGGGGGGTCGTCATTTGACATGGTGGAACGAAACGAGTTGTGCCACGAGTACTGGCTGTACCAAAATACCCTCGCAAGCCAGATCCGAGAGCCGAGCCATTTCCTCTGTCAGGCGTGGTATCCGGAGTGCTGCGTAGTTGGGCCACGCTCCACGATACATTATCGCCCGACCACTTCCGGTTGGCCAAACTGGCTAGCGAGGATGCGCCGCCCGATTGGGGCTTCGGCGACGGCGACCATTTGCACGTTTTCGTCATGCTAGACGATGCGAAGGTTGGCAACTTCGACCGCAGTATCACGACCGAATACTCCCCATGATCCCGCGCGGCTTCTGAAGTCGCCGCGAAGAACACCGCGATCTTCGCTAAAATGGGATCGTCGTCCCGCTTCCCCGACGGATCGCCAGCCATGAACGCGCGGAAGTACCTGCTGCCAAACGTCGTCGAGTTGAACCTGCAAGCCGGCCGGCCGCTGGGCGTGAACGTGTACCTCATCGACGGCGGCACCGAATTCGTCCTGGTGGACATCGGCGAATCGGAAGTGCTGAACGAGATCATCGACCTCGTGCGGGCGATGGATTTCCCGCTGTCCAAGTGCAAGATGATCGTCGCCACGCACGCCGACGTGGATCACGTCCAGGCGCTGAGCGCCGCCCGCGACCGATTGAAGGCGAAGACCGCCGCCCACCCCGCCGCCGCCGCCGCCATCGAGTCCGGCGACGCCGTCGAGACCTACGCCAGCATCTCGGCGCAGGACTTCCACATCCCCATGCCGCCGTGCAAGATCGACGTGAAGCTGAACGACGGCGACCGGATCAAGGTCGGCAAGTTGGACGTGGAAGTGTGGCACACGCCCGGCCACACGCCGGGGCAACTCAGCCTCCGCCTCGGCAACGTGCTGTTCAGCGGGGACAACATCTACAAGGACGGGTGCGTCGGCGTCATCGACGCGCACCACGGGTCGAACATCCCGCACTTCATCGCGTCGCTCGGCCGCATCCGGGATTCGGATGTGGAGTTCCTGCTACCCAGCCACGGCCCGGCGTTCCGCAACGACAAGGCGCTGCTGCAATCCGCCATCGACCGCCTGACGAAGTACCAATACATGGCCGACTTCGGCACCTGCGCCATCGGCTGGCCCCTGCAAGACGAGTGGGAGAAGGCGATTTTGGATGGCGCGATGCCGGAGTGGAAGTGACCCCAACCGGAGACTGTCATGACCTGGACCGACGCCCGCGAGATCGGCGAGTTGCTGTTCGAGCGGTACGACACCCTGGACCCGCTGACGGTGCGGTTCACCGACATGCACAAGTGGGTTCTCGACCTGGAGGGGTTCGAAGGGAGGCCGGAGGAGTCGAGCGAGAAGCGGCTGGAGGCCATTCAGATGGCGTGGTACGAGGAGTGGAAGGACGAGTACGGCAAGTGACTTCGATCGGGGAGTCGTCGCCGCGAACTTGCGAGCGGGCTAGCAGGAACCGCTCGCAAGCTCGCGGCGACGACGCTGAAGTTCCCGGTGAACCCGCCCCGTCCGCCGCACCTCTATACTGTCAGGTGTTCCCCTCCTCCGATTCCGTGGTGACTTCATGGCGGGCCGACGGGTGGTGCTGGCGATGAGCGGCGGGGTGGACAGCTCGGCCTCGGCCGTCCTGCTCAAGAAGCAGGGGTACGAGGTGATCGGCCTGTTCATGCGCACCGGCGTCGGCACGGACGAACTCGACAATCGGCGCGACAACAAGAAGGGCTGCTGCTCGGCCATCGACGCCAACGACGCCCGCCGCGTGGCCGACAAGCTCGACCTGCCGTTCTACGCGCTGAACTTCGAGAAGGAGTTCGGCCGCATCATCGACTACTTCGCCGACGAGTACCTGAAGGGCCGCACCCCGAACCCGTGCGTGGTGTGCAACAACTGGCTGAAGTTCGGCCAGCTCTGGACGTTCGGCCAGCAACTCGGCGCGGACTTCATCGCCACCGGGCACTACGCGCAACTCCTGCGCGGCTCGAACGGCGAACCGGAACTGCACAAAGGCATCGACGGCGACAAGGACCAGAGCTACGTGTTGCACGGGATCAAGCGGGAGGTGCTGCCGCATCTGCTGTTCCCGGTCGGCGGGTACACCAAGCCGCAGATTCGCGCGTTCGCGGCCGAAGCGGGTTTGACCAGCGTGGCCGCCAAGCCGGACAGCGTGGAGATCTGCTTCGTGCCGAGCGGCGACCACACCGACGTGGTGCGGAAGCGACGGCCGGAAGCCGTGACCGCCGGGGTCATCCGCGAGCGCGACGGCACCATCCTGGGCGGCCACGACGGCATCGACCGCTTCACCGTCGGGCAGCGGAAGGGGCTGGGTATCGCCACCGGGCAGAAGCGGTTCGTGCTGGAAGTGCTGCCGAGTACGAACGAGGTGATCGTTGGCGGCGCGGAGGACCTGTTCTCGAACGGACTGATCGCGTCGCGGATCAACTGGCTGATCGACCCGCCGGGGCTGAACCTGCCGTGTTCGGCGAAGATCCGCTACCGGCACTCCGGCTGCCCGGCGACCGTCCGCGCGACCGAGGACGGCGGAGCGGTGGTGAGCTTCGCCGAGCCGCAGTCGGCCGTCACGCCGGGGCAGGCGGTGACGTTCTACCACGGCACCCGCGTGTTGGGCGGCGGCTGGATCGAGGAGGCGGTCAAGGCGTGACCGCCCCGCCGTCAGTCGCCCTTCGCCGGCGGGATTACCGCCCCCGTCGGCTTCGTCTCGACGTACTTCATGATCCGATCGTAGGTGTCGAGCGGGAATTCCTCCTGTTCGGCCCCGTCCGCGTGGCAGCTCGCGCACCGCGTTGTCAGGATCGACTTTACCTTCACGAACGTGCTACCGTCGGCGAACTCCTTCGTCAGCGATTTGCCCATGAGGGCGGCAGGCAGCGGCAACTTGTCCTCGTCGTAAGCCTTCTTCCGCGCCGTCGGCTCGGCTCGAATCCACGCCTGGATCGCTAGCCGCTCAGTCTGGCGCTCGGCTTCGAGTTTCGGCAGCTCGGGCGAGTTCGTCCGCCTGAGCTTTTTGAACTCGCTTTCCTTCTCGAAGAAGGCCGGGGCCATGCTCCCCTTGCCGTTCCACGCCGCCCCTTCGCGCGGTCCCATGATGAGCTTTTCGAGGGGTGAAAGAGGCACCGCCGGCGGGTCCAACTTGCCGGCGATGCCGTCGGGTGTTTTGCCGTGACCGATCAGTTTCGTGGCGGCCGCCTTCTCCTCGTCCAGCGCCGGCTGAATCACCTTCAGGCCGACGTACCCCAGCCCGCCGCCGACGACCGCCATCAGCAGCACGACCAGCAACTTCCCTCGCGGCCCGTACAGGTTCAGCAGGCTGAGGACGATTTGGAGGATCAGACCGAGGCCGACGACGGCCCCGGTGCCCATGATGGTGAGCGCGAAGGTGGGACCGTAGGGCGGGGGCAGCCGCGCCAGCCACCAGCACGAGATGTCCGCCACTTGGGCGAGCAGGACGGCCGGGCCGACGGTGGCGCGGAGGATGGTGGGGTAGCTGGTGAACGCGAACACCAGGCCAGTCACGCCGAACAGCACGGCGAAGCTGAGCAGGTGCGCGTGCGTGGATTGGGTCAGCTTCTCGACGGACATCTGCTTCGGGCTGCGAACCCACTTGTCGCCGATCAACTCCTGGCTCGGCGGGTTCACCCACTTCTCGAGGGCGGCGTAGGTCGCCAGCTTCGGCTCCTGCTCCTTGTGGCAGTACTGGCACCGCGCCTCGACCAGCGACCGCACCTTCAGTTCCTTGGTCGGGGTGAGGAACTCGTCGGTGATCTTCAGCGATTCGAGAGGCTCCGGCAGGGGGAACCGGTCGCCCTCGTAGGCCGCCTGCTTCGCCGTCCGGTCCTCGTACCGCACCCACGCGAGCAGGGCGAGCCGCTCCCCGTCGCGGAGTTCCTCGACGGCGACCGCCGGCGTTCGGCCGTCCGGCCCGCGCCGCGGCGGGGCCGACTCCTTCGCCCAGTCCTTCGACGCGGCGAAGAAGGCCGGGGCCATGTTGTCCTTCGTCACCTCCGCCGCCTTCGGGTTGCCGGTCAGGAGCGTTTCCATCCGGCCGCACGGGATCGGGGCGTCCGGGTCGAACTCCTTCAGTCCGGAGAATCGCTCGATCACGTTGGCCGGGGTCGGCAGCGGATTGCCGTCGCGGTCGGAGTGGTTGATGTGCAACTGCACCATCGCCGACACGTAGCCGAGGCCGACGGCGAACAGGAACGCGGTGACGACCAGCTTGGCCGGCAGCGGCAGGTGGCGGAGGGTGAACCGGGCCGGGGTGTCGGACATGGCGCGGACTCCAGCGGGTAGGCAACCGGCGGACGGTGTCGTCCGCGGATGGGGTGGGAGATGTATTGTAATGCACGGGTCGAGGAGAATACACCGGTTTGCGGCGAGGCAACGCCGAGCGTTGCGCTCGGCGTT
>JAYTTN010000533.1:0-1285 GCA_043745295.1 Fimbriiglobus sp.
TGCGAGCCGCGACCGCGAGGGAGTGGCATCTTCAAGCAAGACCAGATGCCACTCCCTGGCGGTCGCGGCTCGCAAGAAAGAGTTTCCCGCCTTCGGTACAATGGCCGGCTCGCATCCCCACCCCCCCGGCACCGCCCCGCATGGCCACCCCGACCGACGCGCTGCTCCGCTACCGCCCGTGGCGTGGCACCCTCCGCCCGCCGGCGTTCGCCGCCCTCGCCATCGCCCGCGCCGGCCTGCGGCTGATCCTCCGCCGCCGCATGTTCTGGGCGCTGTACGGGTTCGCCCTGATGATCTTCCTGTTCTTCTTCTACGGCCAGTACCTGGTCGTCTGGATCACCCTCCAGACCGAGAACCAGACGGCCCAGTTCGCCGGCGTGTCGGTGCGGATCGGCGACCTGACCAAGTTCCTCGGCGGCCTCCAACTGAGCGGCACCGGGCACACGTTCGGCAACTTCATCTGGTTCGAGGGGTACATCGCCACCATCATCCTGGCGTTCGCCGGGGCGGTGGTGGTGGGCAACGACTTCCACCACGGCAGCCTGCCGTTCTACCTGTCCAAGCCCATCGCCAAGCGGCACTACGTGCTGGGCAAGTGCCTGGCCGTCGGCCTGTTCGTCAACCTGATGACCACCCTGCCGGCCGTCGCGCTGTACGTCCAGGCGGGCATGCTGTACGACTGGAAGACCTACTACCTGGACAACCTGAACCTGCTGTTCGGCGTCCTCGGCTACGGCCTGCTGCTGACCGTCACCCTCAGCCTGCTGCTGGTGGCCACGGCGGTGGCGGTGCGGCGGACGGTGCCGATGATCATGGTCTGGTCGGCCCTGTTCGTGCTGTGCCGGGCGGTCGCCGACTTCCTCGCCACCGGCCAGATGATGGACCCGGCGTGGCGGCTGATCGACCTGTGGAACGACCTGTACGTGTGTGGCATGTTCCTGCTGGGCGGCGACATCGACGCGAAGCGGTACGGCGCGCAGCCGGCCGCGTGGCAGGCGTTCGCGGTCGTCGGCGGGGTGTGCGTCGCCTCCACCGCGTACCTGTGGAACCGGGTGAAAGCCGTCGAGGTGGTGGGGTGACGGGTGTGGTGCTGTTTGGAAGCGAAGTCCCCCTCACCCGAACGGGTGCGCCGTCCACCCTCTCCCCGTGATCCCGACCGCCAAAATCCGCTGCCGCACCCACGGGTCCAGGGCTACTCAGAGATTGAAGGTGGGGCGTTGAGCATGTCGAGGGCGCGGTCGGGGAAGGCGGCCATCTCGCGGGTGGCGGCCGGGACGCTCGGGTG
>JAYTTN010000534.1:0-17917 GCA_043745295.1 Fimbriiglobus sp.
GACGAGGCGGTGAAGCCAGCCGGCATCCCCGCACCGCTTGACGCTGCCGAGTTCGTTCCGCTGGCAGATGGCGGCGGTGCCATCGGTGGCGACGAGGCACCAATCGACCTTCTGGCACACCGGGCAGGGGTTCGAGGGGGAGACGCGGGCGAAGTCGTCGTGTGAGTTCGAGTAGGTCGTAACCTTCGACATGTGGTGAGTTCCTTTGACGGCCCGCGTCACCCAACGGGCCGGACCTTGTCGTGAAGGTTCCGGCCCGTTCGCGTGGGCGAACGTTGAGGGCGCGTCGGGTTGTGGGTGGGTCAGGTTGTGGGGGATCATCAGGTTCGCCGCTCGGCGGAGTTACCGGCGGCGTTCGGTGGATTCGTTGATCCAGCGGAGGACCGCTTCGCGGTTCCACCGGACGAGCTTGCCAAGGCGAATCGGGGCGGGCAGGTCGCCAGCATCGCGCAACCGCCAGACGTGGCGGCGGGAACAGCCGAGGAGGCGGGCGAGGTCGTCCACAGTCAGCAGCATCGGCACCGCAGCAGCAGAGTCCATCAACAGTTCTCCAGGGGGTGAAATCTCGTGGTTTGCTCCCGATTCCGTCACAGCCACCGTCCCTCACCGTCATCCCGCCGGTCGCACACGGGGTGAAATCTCGTGGTTTGCTCCCGGTTCAGTCACATGGCTCTACGCCCATACGTTCCGTCGGACTCATTCCGGTGGGAGGTCGCGGCACCGAGGGAAGTCGTTTCCCCGCGCGGCGCAGTTGGTTCCGTCCGCCGGTCGGACTCCCGTTACTCCTCATCCCGTTGGTCGGAGCCGTCACCTCACGCAAGTAATCCCGCCGGGGTGACAGACTCGCGACTTCTACCACAGTGCCCTGCCCCCATACGTTCCGGCGGACTCGTTCCGATGGGAGGTCGCGGCACCGAGGGAGGTTGTTTCCCCGCGCGACGTAGTCGGTTCCGTCCGGCGGTCGCAACTCCTTCTACACTTCATCCCGTTGGTCGGAGGACGCCGTTCGCCGCACAGGTAATCCCGTCGGGGTGACAGACTCCGCGACTTCCGCGAATCGACCCAGAGTGGGCTGCCCTCGCTCCGTGAATTCCGTCGGACTCGGGGCCGCCGCAGCGGGCGGCACGGCGGGTGGTCAACTCCTCACGCCCAATACGTTTGGGGGAACAGGTTCCGGTGCGACCCCTCTAGGCTGTCCGATTCGGACGCTTGCACGGCGGAGTTGGGCGGCCATACCCAGCGGGTGACACCGACCCAAGGAGCAACGTCAGACCGCCGCATTCGCCCGTCGTCTCCCGGCGGCACGCGGTGACATCCACCTACCCGACTATGACAAGGTTTCTGAAGTCCGCCACCGCCCCGGCGATTTTTTCCGGGGGGCGTGGCGCGTGGCTGGTTACCGAGTTCGGGGCACGCTTGGGAAGCAGACGAAGTGCAGGAGCAGGCCGAGTTCAGGTCCGTATGGCGAGGAGCGAAACGGAGTTCCCGATCAGCCGTGATCGTAACGGGAGAAAAGCCTCTCGGACCGGTTGCGGGCAGGGGAACAATCGGTCATAGTGTCGGGTCGAATTCCACATCGCTGGGTCGCGTCACCCAACGAACCGCTACCGGCGGAGGGAAACAGCGCCGATTTTTAGGTCCGTCTCTGCTCGCCCCCCAGGTGAGCGGCTCTCGCGATTTTTTCAAAAATGAGGGATTTCGGTTCGATCCGGACGGAGAACCATCCGTTTGAACTGAAGCGAGCGGAAAGTGATTCGCAGAGAGGGCTTCATACCATCGCCCACAAAAAAACGGTTCATCCGACAAGGACGCTCAAGGGCCTGCTGCTGATGCTACTCCAGGTGGCGGTCGAGTAGTTCGCCTTACGCGAAGGAATCCCGTCCTAACTACAGCTTCCAGAGGAACTTCAGTCGATGCCAGATGAGTGCTAAACTTGGGGACTACCGACACGGCCGAGGGATCGCTGGACGGCACGAACTACACCGCCCTCTCCTTCATGGACCGGTCGGTCTACGCCGACGACGCGGACGCCGACCTGCCCTCGCAGTCGGCCGGCAAGCTCATGGGACTGAACTGCTCCGGCCTGGTCAAGGTGAAACTCGCCGCGACCGCTTGGTTCAGCGGGACGATGGGGGTAATCAGCAAGGGTGCAGCCGGCTGCCGCTGCACAGATCGCCGGCGGCTGAGTTGACCCGACCGGGGAGGGGCGGCCGCCACCCCTCCCCACTGCGGTCATTCGCCGACCACCGTCACGCCGTACGGGACCGCCGTCCTCCCGTCGTCTGCCTATTTACAGCAGCAGTCTTCCATCGCTGTCCTCCGGTGTGTTTAGGCCATCTCCAGGTCGAGCAGGTCGTTGCGGCGGCTGTCGTCCGCGTCCGGCGGCAGCAGGGCCATAATGCGGGCGGCCACTCGCTCGACGGCCCAGATTGCTTCCTTCAGGCTATCGAGTACGTCTTTTCGGCTCTCGCCCCGCGTGCCGAGGAGCATGGCCGCCGCCGTGTCGGGGTCGAGGCGGAACCCGTGGTACCACCAGTCGCCGACGTACCCCATCGACTCTTTCGGATCTTCCGTCATCCTCGCCCGCGCCGCTGCCACCACCTCGGCCGGCACGCCGGGGGTGAAGCGGTCGATCATCGGGTCGTCCGGGTCGTGCCGACTGAGGCCGAGGAAGGTCACCTCCCCCCGCGCGAACACGTACATCGCCATGCTTGACTCGCCCTCCTCGCTCAAATGAAAGAAGACGCCGCCGCCTCCAGCGCCGCCACGGTCGGGTAGGTCGCGGCCCAGGACTGGTAGTCCGGGTCGAGGGGGTGCGTCTTCGGGAACGGGAATACGAGCGTCAAGCTGCCGTCCGTCACGCCGAGCCGCCGTTTGATCATCCGGCCGAAGATCCGGTCCCCTCCGCTCCGTAGCCCGCTCCCTCCGCTCGCGAAGCCCAGAGCGGCTCCGCCGCCTGCCGGCTATTCACCAGACGGAACTGCGGCGAGTCGAAAGCCTAAGTCGTTGCCCCGGACGCCCGGCGCGTACCCGTTCCGGCACGCCGCACGGCAGCGCCTGGAATTGCGGAACCAGCTCCCGCCCCGGCTCACCCGGAACGAGCCGCTTTCCGGCCCCGTCGAATCCTCCTTCGGCGACTTCGCGTAATATCCCTCATCGCACCAATCCGCGCACCAATCCCACACATTCCCGTGCATGTCGTGCAGGCCCCACTCGTTCGCCTTCAGTTGCCCCACCGGGTGCGTCTCAGCCCCACCGTTCCCGCTGAACCAACCCACCGCCATCAACGCCCCCTCTCCATCCCCGCTGTGGTACTCCGTGGTCGTCCCCGCACGACAGGCGTACTCCCACTCCGCCTCGGTCGGCAAACGAAGTTCAATACCCGTCTTCCCCTTCAACGCCACGCAATATGCCACCGCGTCGTCCCAACTCACCTGCTCCACCGGCAGCGTATCGCCCTTGAAGTGGCTCGGGTTCTTCCCCATTACCGCCTGATACTGCGCCTGCGTGACGGGGTGAATGCCCATCCAGAACCCTTTCGTCAGCGTCACCTCGTGCTGCTGCTCGTCGTTCTGCCGCTCCTCCTCCGACGCCGGGCTGCCCATCAGGAACGTTCCCCGCGGGCACCACGCGAACGCCATCGTCACCCCGCCTGGCAGAGTGATTTCGTGCTTGTCGCCGGCCTGCATGGATCGCACTGCCGGTTCCCCCCAAGCCTTTGGGAGTACCAGCCGCGTCTTGCACTTGTTGCATGTCCCCGACTTTCCTGCATCCGCCGGCTTGAACTTCAGCGACGCCACGCACGCTGCGTTCGGGCATACGATCCGCCACATCACCGGCTCCGAAGGCGGAATGACCGGCACCTGCGGAATCACCACCTCCACCTCCACCTTCGGCGCGAGCTTGACTGTGTCCGCAGGCGGTGAGGCAGGCTTGGCGGGAGCCACCGGCGTTGCCGGGGGAAGTGGGGCCGGGATCACCGGCGCACTAACGACCCGCCGTTCACCGGCGGCCAGCGCGGCGAGGATCGGCCCGAACCCGTGGTATCGCCCCTCATTCGGGTTCCTCGCGTCGAACTCCTCGTCCACGCACCGGGCCAACGCGTCTGACAGCGACTCCGGCAATTGCTTCCAGTGCTTCGGCGTCGGCTGAACCGTGCCGAGCAGCGCCTCCAGCGCCGTCTTCCCGAACGCGAACACGTCCGACCACGGGCCGACCGGGAACGCCTTCTCCCCCAACTGCTCCGGGGCCGCGTACTTGATCGTCCCCGCCACCGACTTGTCCCGCGTGGCCCGCAGCGAATGCGGCACACTCAGGCTCGTCGTCCGCACCGCCGACTTCACCGCCAGCCCGAAGTCGATCACCTTCACCACCCACGCCCCGTCCGCCCGCAACACCATCACGTTCGCCGGCTTCAAATCCCGGTGGATGACCACCCGCCGGCCAGTGTGAGCCGCGTGCAGCGCCGCCGCGATCCGGCCGAACACCGCCAAGAAGTCCGCCAGGCTCAACTTCCCGTGCCGGGCCAAATGGTCCTCGAGCGTCACCCCAGGGAAGTACTCCATCGCCAGGAACGGCCGCGCCTGCCCGTCCACGTCCGCGAACCCGTGATCCAGCACCCGGATGATGCCGTCGTGATGCACCGCCTTCAGCATGTTCGCCTCCCCGAAGATGTCCTTCAGGGGCCTGTCCAGGTCCGTCTCCCGGAACGTCTTCACCGCGCACACCTCCTCGTTCCCGTCGTCGTCGAACGAGATCGTGTTCCGGCACTTCAGCACCACCCCGAACGCCCCCGCCCCCAGGATGCCGTCGATGGCGTAGTGCTTCGGCACCGGCCGGAACCGCTTGCCGTCCACGGCGACGGCCCGATTCAGCGCAGCCAGCGCCGCGTCCCACGCCTTTAGCTCGCAGGAGTCCTTGAACTGCTTGTACGCCGCGTCCGCTTCAGCCTGGGTGTCCGCCGACTCCATTGCGGCCCCGGCGGCGGCGGCATGCGCTGTCTCGGCGTCGGCGAACTGCCCGGCAGCGGCCAGGCCGTCACCCAGCAGCGATTGTAACTCGGCGTCCACCAGTTCCGCCGGTTGGTCCCGTAGCCGGTCCCGCAGCTTCCGTAGCCGCTGAAGCTCCGCCTCGTTCGTCACCGACACCCGCAACGGCGACTCCGGCTTCGTCGCCACTTGGTTCGCGTCCCGGAACTGCTGGAGTTCGGCCAGGATCGCATCGAGGGTCGCGTCGGTTGTGGCGAACCACCCGCCGAGCGTCTCGAACAGGGTGTCAAACCGATCCGCCAACGCCTGTTCCAAGTTGGCGAACCCGGCTTGCTGCTTCTGGCTGAGCAAGCCGAGACGGTCGTGGGTGAGTGCGCGGGCGAGTTCCGCGTGAGTGGCGATCTGTCGGCGGAGGAAGTAGGCGAACGCGGCGGCCAGCAGCGGCGTGCCACCGCCCGGAGGGGCCAGCGTCAGGACTTGCGCCAGGTGCGGGGCGTCCGCCTTCAGGTCGTCGGCGATGCACTGCACGGCGCGGATGGCATCATCGGCCACCTTCGCGGTGCTGCCGAAGCGAGTCAGGTCGAGAGATTCGAAGTAAATGTCATTCGCGCCGAGCCGCCCGGCCCGCTGTAGGCGGTTCAACTCATCGCACGCTCGCGCCCGCAACCCGGCCGGTTGGCCGTCCAGCCCGGTGTCGGCGTCAGTCACGAACGCCCGGATTTGGGCCTGCACCGCCTTCATGTCGCCGTCGCGGAACAACCCCTTGATGCGGCCAAGCAGCGTATCCCCCGCCATTGCCAGCCCGACCGCCTGCCAGGCGCGATCGTTCGCGGCTGCAATGGTTTTCGGCAACGCGGCGGAGTGGTCGGTGAAACGCGACTTCACCCAATTAGCTAGCCCATCGACGGGAACGTCGAGGATCGCCTTCAGCCCGACCCAGATTAGTGGTCCGGTGGATGTCTTCATGCCGGCCTTCAACGCGGTCGTGACGGTGGCCATCGGGGCGACTCCGGTAGCGGGAACGCCAACCGGTGCCGCATGATCGCTTCATCTGGCACCAGTTGGCATTTTAGGGACGCGATGGGATTTTACCAAGAACCGACGACAGCGGGTGATGCGGGCGGTGCGGGTGATAGTTCCGGCCGTCAGAAAAGAGCGAACCTGCTTCCCGCTGGGGTGCTGGAACTGTGCACCAACTGGACATATCCGGACAAGCAAACGGACCTGCTGTCAGGAACCCCCTTCCTTGGGAACGTCAAGGGGGCAGCGATCATCCGTGAACGACGGGACAGGCGGCGGTGTCATTCTGTCGCTGGCACCGGAGGAAGGGGCGAGCAGCGCCGCCAGTGCGGCCCGCTGGTCGGCCGGCAGTGCGGCGAGTTCGGCGAGCAACCGGGCTAGATTCGGCGGCGAACCGGGGGCGGGTGCCGGCGTCTCGGTGGGGGTTCCGTTGGGGGTTGGCACGGCGAGCGAAGGATTCCCTTGAGTTTCCAAGGGTCCGGCGGTGGGGGTCACTGGTTCAAATCCAGTAGCGTCCACTCGCCGTATCGAACCGAAAGTCCTGGGTTCCCAGGGCTTTCGATGTTCTTATACCACCGTCCGCCGAGCCGCGTCACTGCTTCGGCGGCAGCACCTCCACCAGCCCGGCATCGATGTACTGCCCGCCGAGAGCGTTCTTTGCTGACACGGCCAACGTGTTCGCGCCCTTCAGGAGTGCCTTCCGCGCGGCGGCCGAGATCGGCACCTCGGTGTACTCGGTCGTGAAGCCGGGCAAACTGGCGGCGGGAACGCCGTTGAGGAACACCTCGCCGTCTTCGTCGCAATGCACTCGCAGCATCACTTCGCCGGTCGGCAGCTCCTTCAGCTCGAACGTCCGCCGTAGCCAGATGGCCTTTCCGGTCCACTCGGTGGTGATGACCCCGCCGGGCGTCCCCTTGCTGCCGAAGCCGCCTTTGCCGTCGCCCCACTTCGCCGCGTCGAACGCCGGCTTCTCCCACCCGTCGGCCGGCTTGTCGGCGGTGAACTTCCACACCTGCGGCTGCTTCTCGCTGGTCGGCACCAGTTCCGCCGTTACCGGCGGCGGGCCGAACAGCGCTTTGTGCCACTTGGCGGTTTCCGCCACGTCTAGTTTGATGACCTCGCGGTCATACGTCAGCAGCCCGTTCACCTCGATTTCCACGTCCGTGGTCTGCGTATACACGGCCGCGCTCAACCCCTTGCCGACGAGCGGGTGCAACCGCAGCATCAGCGCGCGGTAATTGGTGCGAAGCTCCTCCTCGGTCTTGTAGGTTCGGTAGCCCCAGTTGCCGGTGTCCTTCCACAGGTGGCCTTTCAGCGGCAGGCCGAGACCGCCGAACTCGCCCAGCACCGACACGCGGTCCTTCATCGCCGGGAACATGCCGGGGCCGGGGTAGGCGTGCATGTCCTTCATGTCGCCGAAGCCGCGGTCCTCCCACCCGCTCGGCCCGTTTACCGGCCGCGTCGGGTCGTACTCCTTCACCCACTTGAGCGTGGCGTTCACGTCGTGCTGGCCCCACCCCTCGTTGAACGGCACCCAGCAGTAGACGCACGGGAAGAACTTCAGGTGGTCGATCATCGCCTTCAGTTCGGCGCGGAACTGCTTCTTCTCGTCGGCGGTGAACTGATCGTCGGCGTCGGCCTTCGCGCCCGGTGCCACGAACTGCTTCTTCGTCCGGTTGATGGCGCTGGGCATGTCCTGCCACACCAGCAGGCCCATTTTGTCGCAGTGGTGATAATACCGCGCCGGCTCCACCTTGATGTGTTTGCGGAGCATGTTGAATCCGAGCTTCTTCAGCACTTCCAGGTCATACCTCATGGCCTCATCGGACGGCGGCGTGAGCAGCCCGTCCGGCCACCACCCCTGATCCAGCGGCCCGACCTGGAACAGCGGCTTGCCGTTGAGCAGCAGCCGGGGCACGCCCTTCTCGTCCGGCCCGACGCCGACGGTGCGGAAGGCGAAGTACGATTCGACGGAGTCGGTTCCGATGCCCGCCCGGAAGTCACTCTGCGTCGAGACGCGCGCGGCGTACAGATGCGGGGTTTCCGGCGTCCAGAGTTGGGGCTTGTCGATCTTGACCTGTACGGACTTGCCGCGAGCCACTTCCCCTTTCCACACCTTTCCCGGCTTACCCTGCTCGAATATTTCAACTACCGCATGCGCCACCGCATCTGCCTCCACGATCACTTCGACTTCGCCGGTCTTGATGTCGGGGATGAACTGAACCGCCTTGATCTCCGGCACGAACTTGCCACCCACCGGCTCCATCCAGACCGTTTGCCAGATGCCGCTCACCGGCGTGTACCAGATGCTATCGGGCTTGCTCAGTTGCTTGCCGAGCGGCTGGCTGCCCTTTTCCGTCGGATCCCACACCTTCACGACCAACTCCCCTTTGCCGCCCTTGAGCGCGTCGGTGATGTCGAAGTGGAACGGGTCGAAGCCGCCCTTGTGGGTGCCGACTTCCTTGCCGTTCACGAACGCCGTGGCCTCCCAGTCCACCGCGCCGAAGTGCAGCAGCACCCGCTTGCCCTTCCACGCGCTGGCGTCGATGGCGCGGCGGTACCAGAGTTCGTCCTTTTCGGTCGGGTGCTTGCCGACGCCACTCAGGGCGCTCTCGGCGCAGAACGGCACCAGGATTTTGCCGTCCCACTTGGCCGGCTTCGGGTCGCCCTTCTTGGTGATGGCGTAGTCCCACAGGCCGTTCAGGTTGGCCCAGTCCGTCCGCACCATCTGCGGGCGGGGGTACTCGGCCCACGGCGTCTTGTCAGCGGTGATCGCCTTGCCCCACTTGGTCATCAGCGGCGCGGGGGCGGGCTTCCAGTCGGCGGCGGCGGCGGATGATGCCAGGAGCAACAACAGGGATAGGGAGCGGAGCACGGGAGCGGCCTCGGAGGGGAGGAGTCCGGCGGACGAAGGCATGATACGCGGCCGGCTACCAGATGTCAAATTATGTTCATGTGCCATCGCTGGCGGTGGAGGGGGCGGAGAGCAGTTCGCGTAGGTACGGCGGGCTGCCGGCGAAGGCGGCCGCGTAAGTCTCCGCGAGCGGGAGCAAGACGTGCCGGGTCGCGGTCAGGAACAGCGGGAACGCCGGCAATTCGTCCCCGACGGCCAGGAACTCGAAGTGCGCTTCGACCCGCTTCTTGGCCACGAACGCGGCGAACGTCAGCGGCGTGTCGGCGGGGGCCGCCACCGGCGTCCGGTCGAACGCCCGCCACACGGCCGCCGATAAATCTCGCCGGCCCGGCTTCGGCGGGAACAGGTTCAGGACGGTGACGTGCAGTCCGGCGGCGACGTTCCCCCTCGCCTTCTCGACAAACTCCGCCCGGCTCGTCTGGCGGTCCAGATTGCTCCGGGATACCAGTTCGACGAACGCCACCGGCCGGTGGCCGGAGTCGTGCCGGACGACGATTCGCCGCTTCTTCGGCGGCGGTTTCAGCTCCCTCGTAGCCGTCAGGTGGGAGCCGGTTCGGACCGCCGGCAGGGTGGCCACGCCACCGCCGGGGTCCGGGAGCGGGTCGAACGACGGCTCCGAAACGTGCAGCGCGAGAACGTCCGGTTGCTTGTCGTCGGCGTACTGCTCGGCGTCCGCGTAGTAATCCGGCGGCAGCGCGCCGGTGTTCAGCGCCTTGCGCAGTTCGCCGAGCCACGCGACGTGGAATCCGTGAAAGATGCCGGGCTTAACTCGCGTCCAGTCGTGGATCGGCATGGGGTCGTCCTCCTTAATGGGCCATTGTACCGACCTCGATTCACCCGTAACGCCGGCGGATGGCCGGGATCAGGTACTCGCGGAAGGCCGACTCGAAGCCGTACTGTGGCGCGTGGCCCCAGTCGCGGCGGGCGGCGGAATCGTCCACGTCGGCCGGCCAACTGTCCACGATGCCCTGCCGCTTCGGGTCCAGCTTGTAGCCGATGTCCGCCTTCGGGAACGCGGCCTTCACCACGGCTTCGATCTCGGCGGCGGTCGGGGCGAACGCGCCGATGTTGTACACCGTGCGGGCGAGTTGCGCTTTTTTCGCCGACACCAGCCGGAGGATGGCGTCCACCGCGTCCGGCATGGCCATGAATGGGATGCGGGCGTCGGGCCGCACGAAGCACTGGTACGGCGTCCCCCGGGCGGCCGCGTGGATCATCTCCGGGGCGTAGTCCGAGGTGCCGCCGCTGGGCAGCGTGTCGGCGGAGATGAGGCCGGGGAAGCGGAGACCGCGAAAGTCCACCTTGCCGGACAAGTGTTCGGCGGCGAGCTGCTTGTAGTGCCGGTCGTAATACCGGCCGAGGATTTCGCAGTACAGCTTGTTCGCCCCGTACATGGTGGCCGGCGTCGTGTATTGATCCTCCGGCACCTTGCCGGCGAGGGTCTTGACTTCCAGGCTCGGCAGGCCGTGCGCGGCGATGCTGGACGGGAAGAAGAAGACCACCGGCCGGCCGTGCGACTCGCCCTGGATCTGCGCGAACTCCAGCAGGTTCAGCGTCCCCTCGACGTTCACCTTGTGGGCGAACATGGGGGAGAACTCGCCGCGCGTGGACAGCAGCGCCGCCAGGTGGAACACCCGCTCGACCTCGTACCCGGCGACCATCCGTTGCAGCAGTTGCGAGTCCAGAATGTCGCCGACGAAGTGTTCGTGGACCTTCGTCGCCACGTCCGCCGGCAGCGGCCGCTGGTCGAGGGTGACGATGCGGGCCGGGGTGGTGCCGTGCAGGCGGGTGATCAGCGCGTGGCCGATCTCGCCGCCGGCACCGGTGATGAGCAGACTGGGTTGGCGGGACATGGAGTGCATCGGCGGAAGGCGGACGGGTCGGGGTCCGCCGTTGTTGTATCGGGCGGATGGGGGCGAAAGCACCCACGGCCGTTGCGGGCCGGGTTCGCCGAGAACGCGCGCCCGATTTTCCCCATGACTTCGCTTCCGCTTCCGCGCAGAATACACTTGCGAATTTCCCCCGCCCGTTCCCTCTCCTTCCGCGAGTGCCCGTCATGCCTCGGAAACCCGCCGTCCCGTCCCGCCGGTCGTTCCTGCAAGCGACCGCGGCCGCCGCCGCCGCCGGCGGGGTGCTGCTGCACGCCCGGCCGGTCCACGCCGGCGGCAACGAGGTGCTGAAGATCGGCCTGATCGGGTGCGGCGGGCGCGGCGGCGGCGCGGCGCTGAACGCCCTGACCGCCGACAAGGGCACCCGCCTCGTCGCCATGTGCGACGCCTTCGGCGACCTGCTGGACAAGAAGCACGACGAGCTGAAGGAGCAGTTCGGCGACCGCGTGGACGTGCCCAAGGAGCGGCGGCACACCGGGTTCGACGGGTACAAGCAGCTCATCGACTCGGACGTGGACGTGGTGCTGCTCGTCACCCCGCCCGGCTTCCGCCCGATCCACTACAAGTACGCCGTCGAGAAGGGCAAGCACATCTTCATGGAGAAGCCGCACGCGGTGGACGCGGCCGGCATCCGCAGCGTGCTGGAATCGACGAAGGTCGCCAAGGACAAGAAGCTGTGCGTGGTGTCCGGCTTCTGCTACCGGTACGACCCGCCCAAGCGCGAAGTGGTGAAACGGATCCACGACGGTCAGATCGGCCGGGTGCAGGCGATCCACACGACCTACCTGACCGGCGACCTGTGGTTCCGCGGCAGCGACCCGGCGTGGACGGCGATGGATTACCAGATGCGGAACTGGTACTACTACTCGTGGATTTCGGGCGACTTCATGATCGAGCAGCACATCCACAGCATCGACAAGGCGGCGTGGGTGATGAACGGCGAGATGCCGATCGCGGCGCAGGGCATGGGCGGCCGGCAAACCCGCACCGACGCCAAGTTCGGCAACATCTGGGACCACTTCAGCGTGGTGTACGAGTACGCCAGCGGGGCGAAGGTGTTCAGCCAGTGCCGGCAGGTGGGCGGCTGCTTCGGCGACGTGAGCGACCACGTCATCGGCACGAAGGGCAGCGCGCAGCTGATGAAGCACACCGTCACCACCGACGCCGGCACCACGAAGGCCACGGCCAAGGCGAAGCGCGGCGACATGTACCAGGTGGAGCACGACGAGTTCTTCGCCCACATCCGCGCCGGCACCGTCATCAACGACGCCGAGAGCAGCGCGACGAGCAGCCTGATGGGCATCCTCGGCCGCGAGGCGGCGTACAGCGGCCAGCGGATCACCTGGGACGAGATCGCGGCGTCCAAGCAGGACCTGTCGCCGGCCAAGTACGCCTTCGGCCACAACAAGGTGCCGGCCGCCCCGGTGCCGGGCAAGTACAAGTTCGTGTGACCGGCGGGCCAATTCCGGGCGAGCGGGGGGCGTAAGCCCCTGATTCCTCCGGGCGAGCGGGGGGCGTCAGCCCCCTGTTTCTTCCAGAAGGCATCCCGTGAAAATCACGTTCGATTCTGGCCCGTGGCCGATGGTCGAAATCGCGGCGACGACGATCGAATTTGCAGTCCTTGCTGACCGCATCCGGGAGTTGGCGCAAGCGGGGAGCGGAGAGATCCGCGCTGCTGTAGATGGGCATGGGCTGACGGAACTGGTGATCCGCATCGATGCCGGGCCGGTGCTTGTCGCGGTGCGGGACGATTTGCTGTCGATTAGTGGCGGTGCGGACGACCTTGAGGGGTTCGGACTCAACCTGCCCTGCGAACCTTCACTCCCACCCAGCTACCACGTCCACTACGAGCACTCGACCCGAGAGGCGGATGTGGCGGCGGAGTCGATCCCGTTGGTATTGCTCGTCGCTGGTTAAAACCAACAGGGGGCTTACGCGCCCCGCTCGCCAAAAACTCTGAAACCTGACAGGGGGCTTACGCCCCCCGCTCGCCTGAAACCCTGGAGTCTGCCATGCTCTCCCGTCGTGAGTTCATCGTCGCTGGGGCCGGTGCCGCTGTCGCCGCCACCGCCGCGTTCGGCCAGACCAAGCCCGCGCCGGCCGCGCTGAAGAAGGCCATCAAGTACGGCATGATCGGGGCCGGCGATTCGGTCCTCGCCAAGTTCGAGCTGGCCAAGAAGTGCGGGTTCGCCGGCGTCGAAATGGACAGCCCCAGCGGCGTCAACCGCGAGGAGGCGAAGAAGGCGGCCGCGGCCACCGGCGTCGTCATCCACGGCGTCATCGACAGCCAGCACTGGGGGTCGCCGCTCAGCCACCCGGACGAGACGGTCCGCGACAAAGGGTACGCGGCGATGGCCACGGCCATCGACGACGCCGGCTTCTACGGCACCGCGACGACGATGCTGCTGGTGCCCGGCGTGGTGAACAAGGACGTGACCTACGACCAGTGCTGGGAGCGGTCCACGGCGCTGGTGAAGAAGGCGCTGCCGCTGGCCGAGAAGGCGAAGGTGCCGATCGCCATCGAGACGGTGTGGAACGGCTTCATCACCAAGCCGGAGCAGATGGTGAAGTACGTCGATCAGTTCGAGTCGAAGTGGGTCGGCGCGTACTTCGACGCCTCCAACATGATCAAGTTCGGGGTGTCGTCGGCCGACTGGATCCGCGCCCTCGGCAAGCGGATGCTGAAGTTCGACTTCAAGGGGTACAGCGTGGCCACGGCGAAGGAGAAGGGCAACGACGGGGCCGGGTTCGGCGTCGGCATCGGCGAGGGCGACGAGAACTGGCCGGAAGTGCTGAAGGCGCTGGCCGAGGTCGGGTACAAGGGCGAGTTCTTCACCGCCGAGGTGAAGGGCGGCGACGAGAAGTGGCTGCTCGACGTGTCCGCCCGGATGGACAAAATTCTGGGGAAGTGAGCGAGTCAACACCGTTCAATAAAGCGGAACGCGGATGACGCGGAGGGAGGCAGGGATGAAGCGGATCGGAATGAAACCAATCTCTTTCTGATCGTCTTCATCCGCGCTGGAATCCGCGTCATCCGCGTTCCGCTTTATTGAACGGGTGTCCGCTCCGCCTCAAATCCGCTGCAACTCGCCGGTCAGGTCGCGGTTTTCGCCGCCGTCCGGGTCGCTCGCCCTGCGGGTGCTCGGCGGTCTGCCCCACGCCCGTCCGGTGCGGGCCGGGCACCGCTCACTCCATGCGGGTGGTGTAGGCGTCGAACCCGAGGTCGCGGGCGATGGCGCTCTTCAGTTCGGCGTACAGCTTCCCCAGCACCGCGCGGTCCACCGTTTCGCCGCTGAACGCCTCCCAGCCGGGGGTCGTCGGTTTCACCGGATACAAGGTGCCGTCCACGCGGACCCGCGCCTTCGTCCCCTCCGCGCCGAACACGCTGAACCCGTCCAGCATGAACAGGTGGTAGGCCAGTCGGAACTGGTCGCTCCACAGGTACTCGAACGTCCAGAACTCCTGGTCCGCCTTCCGCTTCGCCTCCAGCACGGTCTCCGGGGCGCGGTCGAGGAAGTCGCCGACGCGGAACCGGTAGCTGAAGATCAGGTTCACGAGCGGGCTGATGTGGGCGTAGTGCCGGGCCTTCTCGCCCATCACCGCCTCGAACGACTTCTGCTTGCGCTGTAGCCGGTGCGCCGCCCACACCAGGACGAACGGCACTGACACCGACGCCAGCGCTTTCACCACTTCCACCGCGAGAAGCGTTTCCGCCGCCATGATCACTTTCTCCCTAGAGGCGAATCGAGGTGTCCGATCTCGATGGTCGCCGATGAAGGTCCCAAGTATTCGAGCGAACGTGAAGAACCCGACACGCGGCTCACACGAGACCCACTCAGGCGGGGGTAAAAATCAATTCGGTGGCGGGCACCGGTCCCGTCGCGTCCCCGTTTCTATCGAGGTTCCTCTCATGAGTCGCGTCGCGCGTCGTGGGTTCACGCTGATCGAGCTGCTGGTGGTGATCGCCATCATCGCCATCCTCATAGGCCTGCTGTTGCCGGCGGTTCAGAAGGTTCGGGAAGCGGCCGCTCGGATGCAGTGCAGCAACAACCTGAAGCAGATCGGACTGGCGTTCCACAACTACGAGAGCGCGAACGGAAACTTCCCGCCCGGCGGGCGGGACGGCATCTCCGGTGCCGCCGATGGCGGCCAGACGTGCTGCAACTGGAACGGCGCGCCGTCCGGGGTGCCGACCCCACAGACCACGATGGAAGACCGCAGCGGCTACAACTGGCGATACATCATCCTCCCGTACATCGAACAGGATAACCTGTTCCGCGTGCCCAGTCGCGCCGACCTGTACGCGACGCCGGTGAAGACCTACTACTGCCCGACCCGCCGCGGCCCGGTCGCCGTCAACGGCGGCACCCGGGGCGACTACAACGGCAACGCCGGCATTACCTTCGCCAACGGCACGCCACTGAACGGCGTCAACACCGACCAGGGCTTCGAAGGTCTCGTGCTGCGGTCCACCGTGACCCCGGTGAAGATCGTCGGCATCACCGACGGGTCGTCGAACACCGTCCTGGTGGCCGAGAAGTGGCTGCACCCGGCGCGGAACTTCCAGGCCGGGGCCGGCACCGGGGTGGACGGCGGCGACAACGAGCAAGCCGTCAACGCCGGGTGGGACGAGTGCATCGTCCGCATCGGCGGCGGCACGTTCACCTACCCGTACAACAACGGGCAGACGGCCATTCAGGGGGTTTCCCCGAACCGGACCATCCCGCGGACCCCGCAGCCCGACCGCGACGCGCCCAACGTCGTCAACTCGGGCGGGACCGTCGTCACCATCTGGAACCAGCAGTTCGGGTCGTCCCACACCGCCGGCTGCCAGGCCGTGTTCGGCGACGGCTCCGTCCGCAACGTCCGCTTCGGCGTCGATCCGGCGACGTGGGCGGCGGCCTGCACCCGCGCCGGCGGCGAAGTGAACGCCAACGTCGATTAATCCTCCCGGAGCCGATCCCGATGACCCGGATGCTATTCCTGGCGGTTCTTTGCGGACTCGTGTCGTCCCTCGCCGGCTGCGGCGGAGGCGGCGGTAACGCGACCCCCGAAAAGGCGACACCCGAGATCGAAGCCGCCCAACGGCAAGCCCAACAGCAGGCCGAAGACGACGAGCGGCAGCAGTTCAAAGTCCAGCCGAAGAAGAAGAAGTGACTCCGCGCCGACGGCCGACTCGTTCGGCCGTCGGTTTTTTATCCTCCGCTCCTCGTCCCCTGGGAGACCGCCATGTTCGGCCGACTCGCGCCCCTGTTCACCGCTGCCGTCCTTGCCGGCGGCTGCCAGTCGTCCGGCGACATCCCGGACCTGCACCCGCTCGCGGGAACCGTGACCCGCGACGGCAAACCGGTGACCGCCGGCGGCCTCCAGTTCACCCCCGAGAGCGGCGGGACGGGCGGGGTGACAGTGGACGCCAACGTGACCAAGGACGGCACCTTCGCGGCGCAGTCCAGCAAGTGGTCCGGCACGGAGACGGTGTTCAAGCCGGGCGTGAAGTCCGGACGGTACAAGGTGACATACCTGCCGGCGACCGACGGCGCGAAGACCGGGTTGGAAGTCGAGTTGCCGACCGTGGTCGTGGTCGAGGCGAAGGCCAACGCCGTCGCGCTCGAGCTGCCGGCCCGACTGCCCGGCGGGGCCGGCGAACTCCGCGACGACGCCAACCCGCCGGGCGTGTGGGAGTCGAAGAAGGACTGACGGCGACTCGCCGGAGTACTCTGCTCGCTCCGCGAGCGGTCTCGATTCGCCGTGCGAGGACCGCTCGCGGAGCGAGCAGAGTACTTCCAATGCGTCACTTCTTGAGCGGCTTGTACTCGACCTTCCTGAAGGTCATGACGCTGCCGGGGTCGTGCCCTTGCAGGGCGAAGTGGCCCTTCTTGAAGGTGGCGTCGGGGTCGGTCCAGTCCAGCGTCTTCTTGCCGTTCACGAGGATCCGGATGTGCGCCCCCTCGGCGATCACCTCCTGGGTGAAGAACTCGTCCGGCTTGTGACCGGCGGTGTTCATGACGGCGGCGATCTCCTTCTTGTGGTCCTTCAACTTCGTGCGGCCGTCCGGGTACAGGCTGCCGGTCTTGATGGCGTCGCCGTGGGTGGCGTTGATCTGCGCCTCGTACCCGGCCGGGAAGCCGGGGCCGAACTTGGTGCGGAAGTACTGGCCGCTGTTCCCCTTGTCGTTGATCTTGGCCTCGACGCGGAAGTGGCAGTCGTCGGCCTCCAGCTCGGTGAAGATGTGGCTGGCCGGGCCGCCGCCGACGATCGTCCCGTCCTTCACTTGCCACAGGGTCACTTCTTTGTCGTCCTTCTTCACGCCGACGAAGGCGATCACCTTGCCGTCGTCGTTCTTCACCGACTTGACGGCCTTGAAGTCGCCGCTCGGCGGGTCGAACATCTTCCAGCCGGTCAGGTCCTTGCCGTTGAACAGCGGCACCCAGCCGTCGTCGTTCTTGTCGTCGGCGGCGGGGACGGCGGGGAGCGCGACGGCCAGCAGCGCGAGGGCCGCGAGGGCGTGACGGACGGGTCGGAACATGGGAGCGGGTCCACGAGAAGGTCGGTGTCCGGCCGGCGGAAGCACGGCCGGAGTGAGTGTACGGGCGAACCGCCGGTACGGCACCGCGCGGAATGCGTCGAGGGTGTGCGGACTCACCGACTCCGACCCGCGGGCCGACTCCTGGAACGCCGCGCAGCTCCGCCTGTCTTCGTTGCCGCACCCGCGTCGGCCAGGGTGTAGCAATTGATTTTGGCACGGGTAGTTTGGCATGGGAGTTCGGGCGGCGGTGTTGGCCCACGCCTCGTGCCAGTCGGGCGAGTCCACCCGCGCCACCAACTCCACCAGCGGGCCGACGTGCTCCGGACGCCACCGCGCGCCCGCCTTCTTCGGCCGACGGTTCACCACCTGCTTGATCGCCCCCTCCACCCGGCCGCTGCCGATGCTCCGACCCGCCGCCAGCCGACCGGCGTACCAGGTGCGTCGGGTGCGGGGCGACATACGCCGCCAACCCCCACAGCGGCTCCCCGTCGCGTCCCGCCGGCAACACCAAAAAGGCCTCCCCGATCCACCGCTCCAACCCCGCCTTGCCGCCCGTCAACAACGCCGACCGACCCGCCCG
>JAYTTN010000535.1:0-1281 GCA_043745295.1 Fimbriiglobus sp.
GCCCGCACCTGGGATTCCCTCGTCGCCCGCAAAGTGCGGCGGTCAACCCGTTCCACCGCCGGCTTGTCCCTCCTCCCTCTGGAAGACCGCATCACCCCCGCGGGGCGGCCTCTGCCCCAGCCGTTCATTTTCGTCGGGGCCGGGTCCGGTGCGCCGCCGCTGGTCCGCGCCTACCACGCCGACACCGGCCAACTGGCGTTCGAGCGGCAGCCGTTCGCGGCCGGGTTCACGGGCGGGGTGCGGGTCTCGACCGGCGACGTCAACCACGACGGCACCCCGGATTTGATTGCGGCCGCGGGTCCGGGCGGCGGGCCGGCGGTGAAGGTCTACGACGGCAAGACGGGGAACCAACTCGCGGGCCCGCTGGGCAGTTTCTACGCCTACGACCCGAGTTTCGCCGGCGGGGTGTACGCCACCTCGGGCGATGTGGACGGGGACGGAGTGGCCGACCTCATTACCGCCGCCGGTGCCGGCGGCAGCCCGCACGTCGAGGTGTTCGGCGGGAAGACCGGCCAGCTGATCGCCAGCTTCTACGCCTTCGACACGGCGTTTCGGGGCGGTGCGACCGTCGCATCCGCGGACTTCACCGGGGACGGGAAGGCCGATCTCGTCGTCGGCGCGGGGGCCGGCGGCGGGCCGAACGTGCGGGTGTTCGACCTTGGCACCGGCCGGCCGCTGATGCCGCCGCTGGGCAGCTTCCACGCCTTCGACGAGAGCTTCGCGGGCGGCGTGGATGTCGGGACCGACTTCCTGACGGGCGATGTCACCGGCGACGGCACGCCGGACATCGTCGTCGGGCGGGGGCCGGGGGCGGGCAGCCTGGTGCGGGTGTTCGACGGCAAGACGGGGGCGCGGGTGCGGGAGTTCAGCCCGTTCGGGGCCGGCATGACGGCCGGCGTGCGCGTGGCCACCGCCTTCGTGGACGGTGACAAGTACGCCGATTTGATCGTCGGGACTGGCGCGGGGGTGACGGCGCGGGTGAAGGTGTTCAGCGGGTTGACCGGGGCCGAGTTGGCGTCGCCGATGAGTCCGTACACGCCGTTCGGGTCGAGCTTCACCGGCGGCCTGTACGTGGCGGCGTCGAACGACCCGGACTCGGTCATCATGTACTTCACCGGCGGCGCGGCGGCGGTCGGCGGCACCCTCGACCTGTCGGCCGAGGTGTGGGACGGGACCTCGTACAACGGGCTGCAGACGGCGACCGGCACCGTCACCTTCTCGCGGTCCACCGGGTCGGGCTGGGCGGTCCTCGGGACGGGCACCCTGTCCGGGTACGCCGCC
>JAYTTN010000536.1:0-17878 GCA_043745295.1 Fimbriiglobus sp.
CGGCTCGACCTTGGCTTTCGGGTCGCCCTTCGGATCCTGGCCGCTCAGCCCGGCGGTGGCCAGGAACGCCAGCGCGAACACTCCGACCAGCAGCATGGAACGCATGGGTCGCCTCGGAGAAAGTGAAAAGGTGGTGGGATCGGACAGTTCCACGACGATACGCGACATCTTAACCCGCCTTCGGCGTTCCAGTGTCGCGGAAGTTTTCCGCGGGTGCACCAATTGATTTTGGCAGGTTCAGGCGAGCGGGGGCCGTCAGCCCCCGGTTTCCGTGGGGATGTCGAACACAACAGGGGGCTGACGCCCCCCCGCTCGCCAGCAACAATTGCCGCACCCTTTTCCGCCGGGACCATTTTCTCGCAACGCCTCACGCCCCCATCCGAATACAAGACGGACGGACCGACACCCGCGGGAGTCTTTTTTCCCGCAACGGCCCGACGGCTCGGCTTCGGCTTCAGTCCACTTCCGGCGTCTTGCCCAGGATGATGTCGAAGGTGGCGACCAGTTCGCCGATCTTCGAGTCCTTCAGATTGGCGAACTCGACGGTGATCGAGTCCCGCTGCTTCTTGTCCTTCACCCCCAGCCAGACGAAGTCCTTCTCGTTCTGCGCGTGGCCGGCGATGTACAACTGCGTGACGAGCAACTCCTTCTTCCCCCGCTTCACGGCGACGTGGATGTGCGGCGTGCGGCCGGGGTACGGCACCGGCTGGATGGTGCGGAAGTAGTACCCGCCGCCGCGGGCCGTCAGGCACCGGCCGAACCCCTGGAAGTGCTTGTCCTGCTGGTCCTTCTTCTGGCCGCTGTCGGCGGTGTGCAGGTAGACGCCCTTGGCGTCGCACTGCCAGATTTCGACCATCAGGCCCGGCAGCGACTTGCCGTCCGGCCCCATCACCTTGCCGGTCAGGTGGGTGATGTCGCCGACGGCCGGCGTGATGGTCTCGTTGATGACGAGCAGATCGTTGTCTGTGTCGAGCGGCAGCTTGTCGGGGTAGAACGGCCCCTTGGTCTGGCTGGGCGTCTTGGTCAGTTCGTCGGCGAAGGCGTTCCGTCCGGCCAGGGCGACGGCCCCGACGGCCAGACTGGAGGCGAAGAACTCGCGGCGGGACGGGATGAACCGGTGCGACATGAGGGGACACTCCGAATGGGGTGACGGTGGACGCGGGTCATCGTACCGCGCCGCACCAAGGTTTGCCCGCCGAACGCGGAACTGATCCCGGCGAGTGAAAAGATGCGAAACGGGGGTGCGCTGGGAAGTGCCGGAAAACTTCGGCGCATCCCGTCTCGCCCGGTCAAGCTGGGCAACCCCTCCCCGGTCTTTGGCGATTTTGGCGATCTCGGCAATTCCTGCCGAAAGGCCGGTTGCGACGGCTTTGCGGAATCCCGCTCATGTTCCGGATGCGCGGCGTCGATTTGAACGGATAGCAGGAAGCAACCGTCTTCCGGGCGGCGTGGCCGTGGGGGAACACGCCGTCGGGGTTACCGCTCGCACCGTCGGGCGGCACGGGGTTCGGCACGGGCCGGCTTCGGGGCCGCAACGCCGGGCAGGTTCAGGAGCGCGTTATGCGGAAAAAACTACTCGGTGCGATGGCGGCCCTGGTGGCCGGGGCTGGGGGGGCGGTGGCCCAATCGCCGACGCGCGGTCCCGCCGGGGGGCGGTTCGGCGCGGGCGACGGGGACGTGCGGCCGGTCCAGTACAACCCGCCGATCCCGCCGCGGCTGCCCGACGGGGCCGGGCTACCCTCCGGCTTGCCGGACGGGCTGGGAGGACCGCCGGGCATGGCGGGGGGACCGCCGGGCATGGCGGGGGGACCGGACATGGGGCCGGGCGGGCCGGGCGGCGAGCCGCAGTGGCCGGTGTCGGGGCCGTACATGGAGCAGAGCTGGCAGAAGCCGCCGGCGGACCGGGCCGGGCCGTTCGGCGGGCTGGGCGGCAAGCCCACCAACGCGCCGACGGTCTGGATCGACGGTCAATACCTTCTGATGTTCCCGAAGTCGCTGCCGGTCGGCTTCCCGACCGTGACGACCGGCGCGCCGGCCGGCCTCGGGGTGATCGGCACGGGCACCAGTAGCCCGCTGCACGGGGGGAGCGACCTGAGTCTCGGCACGCTGAGCGGGTTCCGGCTGACGGCCGGCTTCTTCCGCCCGCAGGACCACCGCCTCGGCCTGGAAGTGACGGGCCTGTACGTGTCGCCGGGGTCGAACGACTTCTACGGCCGGTCGGCGAACAACGGCGTGCCGGTGCTGACGCGGCCGTACTTCAACACGGCCACCGGCCGGAACGCCGCGCTCATCGTGTCGTTCCCGAACTTCACCGCCGGCACCGTTCTCAGCCGGGCCACGACCGAGTTCTGGGGGATCGAGGCGAACGCCGTGTGGAACGTGTTCCGCAGTTCGCCCGACGGCATGTGCCCGTGCAGCCTGAACGTCGTCGGCGGCTTCCGCTACGCCAGCCTGGAAGAGGGGCTGACGGTCAGCCAGCAGTCGCAACTGCTGCCGGGCAACACGGCCCCCTACGCCGGCATCACGGTGGCCGCCCCGACCTCGCTGCTGGTGCAGGACAGCTTCACCACCCGCAACCGCTTCTACGGCGGGCAACTCGGCCTCCAGTGGCAGATGTCGCTCGGCCGCTGGTACACCGCCGTCACCGCCAAGGTGGGCCTCGGCCTGGTCAACCAGGAAGTGCAGATCAACGGCATGTCGGGCAGCAGCAACCCGACGGTCGCCGTCGGCAGCAGCACCCAGACGCTCGGCGGCCTGTACGCCAACGCCAGCAACATCGGCACCTACCGCGAGGACCGGTTCGGCGTGCTGACCGACGTGAACGGCACCGTCGGGTACAACGTGACCCGCTTCCTGACCGTCACCGCCGGGTACAACTTCATCCACCTGAACACCGTCGCCCGGCCGACGAACCAGTTCAGCGGGGCGGTGGACCCGGCGCTCATCCCGACCTCCGGCACTTACGGGGCGACGCCGGTCGGGACCGCGCCGTACAGCATCCGGCAGACCGACTACTGGCTGCACGGGCTGAACTTCGGGTTCATCGCCCGGTACTGAGCCGGTCGGCGAGTGAGCGGTACACCCCACACCGGGCGGGAGCCATCCCGCCCGGTTTCGCCGCGCGCCGCGGCGACCCGTCACCCCGAATCCGATTGATCCGCAACCGTTGTGGTGCGGTCGGAACACCTCTCCCCGGCGGGTGCTTTGTCGCGTTCCTTGCTTTCCGAGCCTGAAGGGCCGGAAAACCGTCGGTCGGCGCGACACCGGAGGATCGCAACGAAGCGCCGAGCGGGGAGAGGTGGGAAGACACTCCCGCGCCGCGGATGTGGACCCGCCGGATTCGGCATCACCCCAGGTGGCACACGGCCAGGGTCAGGTCGTCCGTCAGCGGGACGGCGGAGCTGAACCGCCGCTGGCTGGCGAGGACGGCTTGCAGGACGCCTTCCACCCGCTGGCCAATGTGGTCGGCGAAGCAGGTCGCCAGCGACTCCTCGCCGAACTGCTCGCCGATCTCGTTCCGCGCTTCCACCAAGCCGTCGGTGAAGAAGCAGAGGCGGTCGTCCGGGGCGAGTTGGATTTCCCGCTCGGTGTACCGCTCGTCGGGGATGATGCCCAGCAGGAAGCCCTGCGACACGACCGGCGTCACGGTGCCGGTTGCCGCTTGGTAATGCAGCGGGTACGGGTGGCCGGCGGAGGCGTACCGCAGCACCCGCGTGCGGCGGTCCAGCACCCCGTAGAAGGCCGTCACGAACCGCTCGTCGGTGACGCCGTGCAGCCGCCGGTTGACGGCCGTCAGCACCGCGCCGGGGCTGGCGGTGGCGTTCGCCACCTCGCCGAACGCATACCGCGTCATGATCGCCACCAGCGCGGCGGCCACGCTGTGCCCGCTGGCGTCGGCGATGAGGAAGCCGAGCTTGTCCGGGGCCGGAGTGGCGAAGTCGTAGTAGTCCCCGCCCAGGTGGTCGAGCGGCGCGTAGTGGATGGCCCACCGCAGTTCCGGCCAGTCCGGCGGGGCCTGCGGCAGCAGCAGTTTCGTCTGGAGTTTGCCGGCCGTCCGCAGGTTGTACCGGCTCTCGGAGTCGCGGGCCATGAGCTGTTCGTTCGCCGCCCGCAGGTCCGCGGTGCGTTCGCCCACCCGCCCGTTCAAGTACTCGGTCCGGCGGGCCATCAGCATCCGCGTGGACAGCAGCCCGACGATCCGCCCGAACTCCACCACCGGCAGGTGCCGCACCCGCCGCCGCTGCATCTCCGTCACCGCCTCGTCCCACCCGACGTCCGGCCCGATGGTGAGCGGGTCGGCCGTCATCCAGTCGTCCACCGGCAGCCGCCGCCAGCCGGGCGGGGCGTCGGCCACCCGCCGCAGCAAGTCGCGCTCGGTGAAGATGCCCAGCAGCCGGCCGTCGTCCTCGACCAGCACCGACCCGATCCGCTGGGCGTTCATCAGTTCCAGCACCTCGCCGATGGGGCAGCCGGGCGGCACCGCGATCGGGCTCGGCTGCATCACCTGGCGGACGGTCAGTTCGGGCGGTGTCATGGGCGGGTGCGGGCGTCCGGGGCGGGAGCGGTGAAATCTTCGCGAACGCGGGGAGAAGGGCGGCCATCCGCCTTGCCACTTTGCGATCTTCAAGTGTAGTAGAATTGTCCCACTCCGCGAAGGGCACCGTGCATGGTACCGCTGGTCCCGCAGGCCGCCGTCATCCCAGTCCGCGACGGCCGCGTCTGCCTGGTCACGTCCCGCAGCCGGGCGCGGTGGGTGTTCCCGAAGGGCCGCATCGAGGCCCGCCAGACGGCGGCGCAGGCCGGCCTCGTCGAGGCGTGGGAGGAGGCCGGGCTACGGGGCGACGTGGTGGGCGAGGCCGTCGGCACTTACCGGTACGAGAAGCGGGGCCGACTGCACCACGTCACCGTCTTCGTCATGCGGGTGGACGCCGAGACCGACGACTTCCCCGAATTCGGCCAGCGGGACCGGGAGTGGCTGACGCCGGACGCGGCCCTCGCCCGCCTGGACGAGCCGGAACTCCAGGCCATCGTCCGCGCCGTCTTCGCGGCGACGGTGTGAGGGTCAGTCCGGCGGCGCGGCGACTTCCCCGCCGGCGCGGCTGGCCAGCGCCGGCAGCACGTCGTTCGCCGAATACCGCACGAACCGCACCGACCCGTCGGCGAACGCGAAGTTGGCCCCGCCGCCGTGCGGACTCCAGAAGTGGAACGTGCCGCACGGGTCGCGGAAGCCGGTCGCATCCACGAACGGCCACGCCCCCGGCCCGCACGCCGACCCGCTCATCACCGGCAGCAAGTTGTGGTCGCGGACGCCCAGGATCATCTCCGCCGACCCGGTGCCGAGTTGCCCGGTGCCGGCGTACCACCAGCCGAGTTGCAGGTCGGCGCTCGGCGGCCGCTCGCCCAGCAGCAGCGTGTTCGACAGCCCGTCCGTCACGTCCGCGAACCGCACCGCCGAATCCTGGTGCAGCACGCCGTCCTTGGTCTTGTAGTTCAACCCGCTGACGCCGAGGTAGCTGGTCAGCGCGACGCGGTTTTTCGTCAGCGTGGAGACCTGCGGCGAACTCACCCGCGCGTCGGCCGGGCAGCCGAACGCTTTCACCACCGTGTCCAGCCCCGGATGCGGCGGGGCGAACGGGTACGGCTGCGTCCGGAACGCCTGCCGCGTCTGGTCGTACACCGCCTGTTGTTCGATGAACGGCAGCACGTCCAGCGTCCACCCGGAGTACGCCAGTCGGTCGGGGTTCGCCGGCGAGCGGTGGCCGGGCGGCAGGCGGTGGAAGGCGTCGTGGTGGGCGTGCAACGCGAGGGCGAGTTGCTTGACGCGGTTCTGACAGTCCAGCCGAGCGGCGGACCCGCGCACCTTCTGCACCGCCGGCAGCAGCAGCCCAATCAGGATGCCGATGATGCCAATGACGACGAGCAGTTCGACCAGGGTGAACGCGTGCCGGTGTCTGTCCGAGCCGGAAGCGTGAGCGACGGTCTTCGGCAAGCACCGTCGCTCACGCTTCCGGCTCGGATCGGCGACGGTCTTCGGCAAGCACCGTCGCTCACGCTTCCGGCTCGGACAGAACGCGGGGTTACTGTGTCGGCGGGGCATCGGGAATCTCCCCTTTCACGGTGCCGCTCACGCGGACGCGGACGGTGCGGATGCCGTTGTCTTCCAGGTGGATGTCCATCTCGCCTTCAAACTTGCCGGGCCTCTTCAGGCTCAGCTCGCAGTGGTACTCGAAGGTCGCCCCGGCCGGCACGCTCACCTGTTCGCGGTGCTTCGAACTGAAGCAGCAGTTCCCGCCTCAACCCTCTTGCAGGCCGATGATCCGCCGGGCCACGCTGCCGGGATTGTGGAAGCGGATGACCACGGCGTGCGTCCCCGGTTCGACGCCGGTCAGCGTGACTTCGGTCGGCTCCACCTCGAAGCCCGGCTGCGGTGCTGCGGGCATGTCGCGGATGTACAGCGCTCCGGCCGCAATCAGGCAGCCAAGGGCGACGACACCGGCGATGCGACTGAACGAGAACATGGCTTCACGCGGTCGGAGGAACCGGAGGCGGCAACGCGGCCTTCGACCGACGTTTCAGCAGCCACCGGCACGCCAACGCGATCACTCCGAACCCACCTGCGGCGAGAAGAAGCCAGACGTACGTGGGCGTCGGACGCGAGGGCGGAGTGATGCCGGGCGGCTCGGGCAGGCCGTAGTGTGAGAGGTAAAAGGGACTTTCGTGATTCGGCGTGTTCCGAACGTTGTGATACCGAGTGATGCTCCTGGCAGTTCCTCCGGGCGAGGTCGAAATATAGATCTGTTGAGAAAGCCCGATTGCAACCGAAGGAACACCATCGTATTGAATAGAAACAACTTGATCGAATTCTTTCTCGGTGTCAAGAATTCGATATCCGACCAGACGCCATTGTGCGGCATCGTTGAAGTCAAGATGGCCAATTCTCAATATATGCTTGTTGTCGCTCGTTCGAAGTGTGCGTCGCTCGAAAGTCACGCGGACCGAGCTGCCAATCCGGCTCGCTCCCGTTAATTTTGTGGTGGGATGGTTGAGGAATCGTTCGACCGACTCCACCTCGGGGCAAGCGAAGGAGGTAGCCGGAAGAACTTTTAGTCGCAACTGCGATAAGTCTGCCACAATGTCCGGGTTGTCGGTGGTGCCGTTTTTATCAAGTAGCCACTTGTCATTTTGCATTGACAATTGAGCGTAATGATGTGGATTGCTAAGGTAGACTATTCTCTCGCTTTTCTGGACGTATTCAAGTTTGCCATCTAGAAGGGCATGCCTATCCAGAAAAAGACAGTGGAAGTTAAGGTCATATTTAATTGATCGAGGAGGATTGTTTCCTATAGCGGGAGCATCTCCCTCGTACTTCACTTCGACATCGAACGACCAACGCTTCGACTCGGCATTGAGGAATTGCCAAGCCGTTGGACCCTCGCTTTTCAGCCGGTCCACCAGCAGTTTCGTTTCGTCAGCGGCCATGCATACAGCAGCACCGCTTCCGAAGCAAACGGCGAAAATGGCTGTAATACAGTTGGTCATGACGATAAATCGCGGAGGTGGTGGCGGATGACTGAATCCAACCGATCAGAAGTGATCCGTGGGAGTCTGTCATCCAGGGAATAGCGTTGTATCGAAGTGGTGCACCTGGAATCATGGTTTGCACTGACAGTTGTCTACCGCCGCGAGATAACACCTACAGTCAGTAACGCAGCGCACTCCAGGGCACGTCCCACTACAGAAGGGCGGGGAACCGTTGCAGCCACACTTCGCAAGACAATCGAATATGTTGTAGGGCGGTTCGACTTGCTCGGGCACGGCCGCCCGCGCCTCGCCGATGGGGGCGGCCAGCACCGCGAGGCAGAGGCAGACGGCGGCGAGGATCGAGGAGAAGTAGCCGGTCGCGTTGAGGAGTCGGGCCATGGTCAGAACCTCCGTTGGGGTGAGGCGCTCCCTTGCGGTCGCGGCTCGTTGGGGAAGAAGTCACTCCACCAGGACGCCGGCGGTGAGCCGCAGGCGGGGGTGTTTCGGACAGTCGGTCAGGAACTCGACCATGCGGGTCAGGTTGCCGGGCGTGCCGGCCGGGATCTTCAAACGAACGCGGACTTCCACTCCACCGTTCGGCGGGATCGTGACCGGCAAATCTTCAGTCGCCAGACAGGAGCAATCGGAAGTGCCGCCGATCAGCCGCAGCGGGGCGTCGGTCCAGTTCCGCACGGTCGCGGTGGTCGTCCGCATCTCGCCGACGGTGCCGGATTCAAAGGTCAAGTGGTTGGTGGTCGTCAGCGTTTGGCCGCGCAACTTGGCGACCGCCGCCTCGGCCGAGCCGAACAGCAGCAGACTCGCGGCGAACAGCACCGCCAGCACCGCACCCACGCCGCCGACCCAGCGAAGCCCCACGGTGCCGCTCGGCTCCGGGTTCGGCCGGGCGACCGCCAGCAGTGCGATCACGCCGACATCAACGCCGAACGCCACCCACGGGCTGGCTTCGATGACGCCGAAGCAGCCGCAATTCGCCTGCCCGATGACGCCGAGGTAGCCGCTGACACCCGCGAACGCGGTGAAGGTGAGCAGCGCCAGCAGCCACGACATCCGGCGGGCGGTGCCGCTGACGAGCCAGACGCCCAGGAACAATTCCCAGCCGACGGCGGCGGTCTGCACGGACGGCGACAGCAGCCAGCCGTACTGGGCGAAGGGGGACACGTTCCACCCGTACAACTTCAACCCCGCCGCCGTGAGCAGCAGCAACCCGACACTAAAGGCCACGACTCGCGCCGTCGCGTCGCGTCGCGTCGCAGGAGTGGTTGGAGAAGGGGTCATGTCCGTCGCTCAGGGGCGAGCTAGTGGCAACTTGATAGTATCCTCCACGACCGGGCGACCGCTGTCAAAACTATTCCGGGAAGATTTCCCATTTCAATCCGCCGCTACCGACCTCGCATTTCGGTTGTGGGTGTCGCTATCATTTCCCGAGTCCACTTCCGTGAACCCGGAGCCTCTCACATGACAACGATCCGCCTAGCTCTGCTCGCCGCGACCGTCGCTTACGCTTCCGGCTCCGTGCGCGGCGACGACTGGCCGCACTGGATGGGGCCGAAGCGGGACAACACCTGGAACGAGGCCGGCATCCTGGACAAGTTCCCGGCCGGCGGGCCGAAGAAGGTGTGGTCGTTCCCCGTCGCCGGCGGGTACGCCGGGCCGGCCGTCGTGGGCGACATGGTGTACGTCACCGACTACGTGACCAAGGACAAGGTGCCGCCGGAAGGGAACTGGGACCTGGCCGAGCAGACCGGCATCGAGCGGGTGTTCGCCGTGAACGCCAAGACCGGCAAGGAAGTCTGGAAGCACGAGTACGCGGTGAAGTACAAGGTGTCGTACCCGGCCGGACCGCGCTGCACGCCGACCGTGGACGGCGAGGTGCTGTACACCCTCGGCACGATGGGCGACCTGTACGCCTTCAACAAGGCCGACGGCAAGGTGGTCTGGAAGAAGAACTTGAAGGACGAATACAAGGTGACGAACATGGCCATCTGGGGGTACGCGGCGCACCCGCTGGTGGACGGCAAGAAGCTGATCGTCGTCGCCGGCGGCACGGACAGCCAGATCGTCGCGCTGGACAAGGCCACCGGCAAGGAACTGTGGAAGGCGGAGAACGGCAGCGACGAGGGGTTCGGGTACGTGCCGCCGAGCATCATCGAGTACGCCGGCCGGCGGCAACTGCTGACCGTTGTGCCGAACGCGGTGCGGTCACTCGACCCGGAGACGGGCAAGCGGATCTGGGCCACCCCGTACAGCGCCGACAACGGGTCGGTCATCATGACGCCGGTGCTGAGCGGCGACCACCTGTTCTTCGGCGGGTGGAACCGGAAGAACCTGCTGGTGAAGCTGGACAAGGCCAAGCCGGAGGCCGTCGAGGTGGTGTACAAGGACGAGCAGAAGAAGGGCATCCACGCGGTGAACGTGCAGCCGTTTTTCATGGACGGGGTGATGTACGGGCACGACCAGGACGGCAAGCTGATGGCCGTCGAGGTGTCCACCGGCAAGCGGCTGTGGGAGTCGGACGAGGTGATCGGGTACGCCAAGGGGTCGGACACGTCGTTCATCGTCAAGAACGGCGACCGCTTCTTCTTCTTCGCCGAGACCGGCGACCTCGTCATCGGGAAGTTGAGCAAGGAGAAGTACGAGGAGATCGACCGGGCGAAGCAGTTGCTCGAGCCGACGGACGCCGGGATGGGTCGGAAAGTGGTGTGGTGCCAGCCGGCGTTCGCCAACAAGACGATGTACGTCCGCAACGGCAAGGAGCTGGTGGCCATCGACCTGGCGAAGTGAGGCGTGGCCGCGCGGGGTGGGCGAAGGCGTTCACCCCGGTAGGCCGGCCGGATAGGATGTCCCTACCTTTCGACTGGGGGTCTAGCGATGTCATTCGACGCACGAGCTGTGGCGAACTACTTCCTCGACCGGGCGGACGAGGAAGGCGCTGAACTCGACCACATGTCGTTGCAAAAGCTGGTTTACATCGCACACGGCTGGCACCTCGCCACCCGCGGCGAACCGCTGTTCGACAACCCGATCCTCGCGTGGCCCTACGGCCCTGTCCTTCCTGATGTCTACAGCGAATTCAAGCATGTCGGCCTCCGCGCCATTCGGAGTCGGGCCTTCACCTACCAGCCCACCCTCGACGAAGTCCGCGAGTACGACATCCGTGACGCGGATTTGACGTACGACGCGATCCAATCGTCGCGCGAAGTTTTGGATCACGTCTGGCAGAGTTACAAGGACTATTCCGGTTCCCAACTCGGGGAGTTGACAAACGGCGAGGGAAGTCCGTGGCACGAAGTGACGCACGACAAGAAGCGGGCGGATTTTCGCGGCCTGACGATTTCCAACGAATCCATCCGCCGGTACTACACCTCCCTCGCCCGGCGGAACCACCAACATGCCCGATGAAACTCCCGGTGTGGGGCAGATCGGCGAAAAAGGGCCGTCCAAGGAACGGCCCGCCGGCGAACAGGCCCAATACAAAACTCTGCCGCAACTGCGGAAAGATCGTTACGCGCAAACGACCGGCTACCTGCGACAGGAGAACCAACTCCGCTTGCGGTTCGCGTTCGTCCTGTTCGTTCTGGTACTTCTTTGGCTGCTGGCTGTTCTCGGCGTGTTGATCTGGCAAGGACTTCTCACGACCGAGCGACGGTTGTCCGACCCCGTTCTCATCGCCCTGCTTTCGACGACCACCGCGAACGTCCTCGGGTTGTTGCTGGCGGTGACGAGGTACTTGTTCCCGTCGCAAACGGCGGGAGCCAGGAAGCCGAGTCCTCGCCCGAAGAAGACGTGACCTACCCCAGCACGCCCGGCACCACTTCGCCGTGGACGTTGGTCAGGCGGCGGTGGATGCCGTTGTGGTAGAACGTCAGCTTCTCGTGATCCAGGCCGAGCAGATGCAACAGAGTGGCGTGGAAGTCGTACCACTGGACCGGGTGTTCGGTCGCCTTCCAGCCCACTTCGTCCGTCGCTCCATAGGCCGTTCCCGGCTTCAGCCCCGCGCCCGCCAGCCAGACGCTGAACCCGTACTTGTTGTGGTCCCGCCCGGTGCCGACAGCGGTGCCGGCCGCTTGGCTGAACGGCGTGCGGCCGAACTCGGTGGTGAACAGCACCAGCGTGTCCGTCAGCATCCCCGTGCGGCCGAGGTCTTCGAGTAGCCCTGCGATGGGCTTGTCGATGCGGGCCGCTTCCAGGGTGTGGTTCTCCTTCACGTTCTCGTGCGCATCCCAACTGACGCGGGGCGCGCCGGCGACCGGGCCGCCGCTGAACAGTTGCACGAACCGCACGCCCCGCTCCAGCATTCGGCGGGCGAGGAGGCAGTTGCGGCCGAACGCCGCGGTGGTCTTGTCGTCCAGGCCGTACAGGGCGTGCGTGTCCTTGGTTTCCTTTGAAAGGTCGGCGACGACGGGCACGGCGAGCTGCATCTTCGCGGCCAGCTCGTAGCTCCGCATCCGGGCCGTCAGCAGCGGCTCGTCGCCGGTGCGGTCGCGGTGCAGTTCGTTCATCCTGGCCAGCAGCGCGCGGCTGTCGGCGTCGGCGGCCGGGGCGATCTTGTCCTTCGGGAACAGGTCGCGGACGGGAACGCTGCCGGTGCCGAACACGGTGCCTTGGTGTTCCGCCGGCAGGAAGCCGCTGCTCCAGATGCTGGCCCCGCCGTTGGGCAGGCCGCGCGGGTCGGGCAGCACGACGTAGGCCGGCAGGTCGTCGGTTTCGCAGCCGAGGCCGTAGCTGGCCCAGGCCCCGACCGACGGGAACCCGCTGAACTGGAAGCCGCTGTTTTGCAGGTACAGCGCCGGCGTGTGGTTCGCCGAGTCCGCCGCCATCGACCGAATGACGGTGAGCTTGTCGGCCTGCCCGGCGATGTGCGGGAACAGGTCCGACACTTCGAGGCCGGACTTGCCGCGCGGCTTGAATTCCCAGTCCGGCTTCCGCAGCAGACCGACCTGGCCGAAGAAGATGTCCGGCATCTCCTTCGCGCCCAGCGATTTGCCGTGCCGCTTCACCAGCTCCGGCTTCGGGTCGAACGAGTCGATGTGGCTGAGGCCGCCGATGAGGCAGATGTGGATGACCCGCTTGGCCTTCGCCGCGTGGTGCGGCTTCGGCGCGGCGGGGCCGTCGCGGGCGAGCAAGTGCAACAGCGCCGTCGCGCCCAGCCCGGACGCGGCGAAGGAGAGGAAGTCGCGGCGGTCGAACATTTCCAACTCCACTTGTGAGCCGCATAGTTCAGTAGGTGAACCACAGAGACACAGAGAATCAGAGAGAATGGACAGGATCACAGGATGAAGAACGGATGCAGACTTCGGAGGAAACTTTCTTCAATCCTGCTTTCATCCTGTGATCCTGTCCACAATTGTTTTTCGCTTCTCTGTGCCCCTGTGGTTGGTCGGACTTTTGAACCCAGCTCATTCGATCACCACGAATTCGTTGGCGTTGAACAGCACTCGCGCGAGGGCCGGGAGGCCGTGCTTCGCCACCAGCGCGGCGGTCAGCTTCGCCTCGTCGTCGGTGGGCGTGCGCCCGAAGGCGAGGCGGTACATCTCGGCGATTCGGGCGTCGGCGGCGGCGCGTGTTTTCGTCACCCGCTCGGCCGAGTCCTTCGCCAGCCGTAGCACGAGGTCGTTGTTCCACAGCGCCAGGGCTTGCAGTGGGGTCGTCGTCACCTGCCGGCGCGGGGTGGCAGCCGACGGGTCCGGGCAGTCGAAGGTTTCCAGCACCGCGCTGCGTTCCCCGCGCGGGCTGAAGCGGTAGATCGTGCGGCGGTCGAACTCCGGCCCGCTGCGGTCGAGCGGTTCGTAGAAGGTGGTGCCGGCGTCGCCGTAGGTGCGAACGTCGTGGAAGCCCGGCCCGCCGGCGGTGCGGTTCAACTTGCCGGCCACTTCCAGCATCGCATCGCGGAGCGATTCGGCGTCCAGGCGGGTCGGCGACTTCCGCCACAGCAGCCGGTTCTCGGCGTCGAGCTTTCGCGCCTCGGCGTTCGGGGTGGATGCCTGTCGGTACGCGGCCGACGTGACGAGGAGCTTGTGAATGTGTTTGAGGGACCAGGGCTTGGCCTCGTCTTTCTTGGCGAGCGGGGGAGAAATCAACTCGTTCGCCAGCCAGTCCAGCAGCTCCGGGTGGCTCGGCTTGCCGCCGTTGTTGCCGAGGTCGCTCGGCGTCTCGACGAGGCCGACGCCGAAGTGGTGGTGCCAGAGGCGGTTGACGATGACGCGGGCGAAGAGCGGGTTGTCGGCCCGCGCGACCCACTCGGCGAGCGCCGTTCGCCGTTCGCCTTCGCCGCCGTCGGCCTTCAGTTTGAAGTCCGCGTCCCCCGGCACGGCGGCGACACCGCCCGCCGTCACTTCGGCTTGCCTCCGCTCCACGTCGCCGCGCTTCAGCAGGAACGTCGCCTCGGGCTTCTTGCCGACGACGGCGAACACCTTCTCCGGCACCAGCGGCGGCGGCAATTTGGCAAGGAGTTGTTTCCGTTCGGCCAACCACTTTTCGCGGTCGGTTCGCTCGCCGTCGGTCAGCGCCTTCAGCAATTTCTCGGTCGAAACGCCGTCGGCGTTCGGGCCAGCGGTGAAGGACGCGGCCACCTCCTCGGCGGTCAACGCGCGGTCGTACAGCCGGGCCTCGTCGAGTTCGCCGCAGAAGTGCCCGTTGCCACCGCCGGTGTGCCGTAGGCCGAATAGCACCCGCGCCTCGCCGGCCTTGAACGACACCGGCTTGTCACCGGCGGCGTACGCTCCGCCGTAGGGTTTGCCGTTGCGATACGCCGCGATTTTGCCGTCGGCGGAGTACGTCAGCGCGAAGTGAACCAACCCGGTGGCGTCGGTCTCGTCCGGCACGTCGAGCGGCTTGGTGCGGCGGAAGAACTCGCTGCCGGCCATCCACCGCTTCGGCTGGTTCTCGGCGTACACGACGCTGTCGAACACCGTCCCGGTGTTCGTCTCCACGGTCATGACCCCGCCGCCGCGCTGGTCGAGGGTGCCGAGTTGCACCCACACTTCCAGCGTCTTCGCGGCGAGGTCGGCCGTCAATGGCAACGACATCGCGACCGCGGACTTGCCGTCGAGGATCAGCCGGCCGCGTTCGACCTTCGCACCGTCTTTGATGTCGGCCGTCAGCCCGCCGACGGAATCGCTGCCGTCTTTCTCGAACGACCAGCGGGCGACGGGCTTCACCGCCAGCGCGGGTTTGTCGATCTTCAACCGCTTGTGGCCGGCTTCGTCTTGCAGCGCGATCTTCCGGTCGAGTTCGCGGAGGCCCAGCTTCAAACCGAGTTCGTGTTTCCACCGTTCCGGGCTGGGCTTCGCAACGACGGCACGCTCGCCGTGCGTCACCCCGCCGAGCGCCGCCGCCAGGCGGTAGTAGTCGGTCTGCGAGATGGGGTCGAACTTGTGGTCGTGGCACCGCGCGCACTGCACGCTGACGCCGAGGAACGTCTGCCCGACGCCGGCGATGACGTCTTCCAGTTCGTCCTGCCGGGCGGTGTCGTTGGCCTTCTTGTTCGACCCGAGAACCGTGTTGTGGATGCCGGCCACGAGAAGCCCCGTCGCCTTCGCGGACGCGGGGTCGTCCGGTTCCAGCACGTCGCCGGCGATCTGCAACTTGGCGAAGCGGTCGTAGGGCATGTCGTCGTTCAGCGCGCGGATCACCCAGTCGCGGTAGTGCCAGGCGGTCGGCCGCGGGTTGTTCCGCTCGAACCCGTCGCTCTCGCCGTACCGCACGAGGTCGAGCCAGTGCCGCGCCCACCGCTCGCCGAAGTGCGGGCTGGCGAGCAGCTCGTCCACCAGCTTCGCGTAGGCGGCGTCGGTCGGGTTCTTGGCGAACGCTTCGATGACGGCCGGCGGTGGCGGTAAGCCGACGAGGTCGAAGTAGAGCCGGCGGACCTGCGTGCGCGGGTCGGCGGGCTTGCTGAACGTCAGTTTCTTCTCGGCCAGCTTCGCCAAGAGAAAGCGGTCAATCGGCGTCGCGCCGGCGTTCGCCGGCACCGTCACGGGTGCGACGGGCTTCAGCGACCACAGCGTCGGCTCCGCGCCGAAAGCGAGAGCGGAGAGCAGTAGCAGAGCGAGAGGCAGGGTGCGAATCATACCGAGAGTGTAACCGAGCAGCTTGGCGGAAGGAAAGGACCATCTGGTCTTCGCGGCGACTTCAGGAGCCGCGCCACGCGCGGCTCCTGAAGTCGCCGCGAAGACGCTCAACACCCCGGCCGCCACGGCGGGGGCACTGGGGCGAGGATTTCCAGCACCTCGACCGCCGGGTGGTGGTCGGCGAAGATGGTACCGGTGCGACCGTAGCAGGTAGCTGGCGCGGCGATCTCGAACCAGTCGCACAATCGCCGGCAGGGCTGGACCCGGAAGTAGCCGCCGGGTTCGATGTGCCGCAGCACGTCGTTCTGGATCAGCACCCGGCCGAGCGGCGTTTCGCCCTCGATGATCTCGTGGCGGACGCGGGGCGGCAGCTTCGCCAGGTGGACGCGCACGATCCCGAATTGCACCACCTCGCCGGTGTCCCGCAGGGCCAGCACGATCTTGCGGCAATACGTGTCGCCGGTCAGCCGCGCGTCCAGCACCCGCACGTCCACGGCTTGCCCGTAGAAGGCTTCCACCGTCACCGTCATATGATGGGTGTGGACGAGCAGCCGGCGGAACGGCTCCGGCATGTCGGTCGGCGGGATGCCCTCGAAGTCGGGACGGTCGGCGGCACCGGGGAACGCGGCGTACAGCGATTCGACCGACGGCGGGACGTGCGACACGGCGGGCACCCACGGGATGGGGACAAGTGTAGGTACAGCGGCCGGCGCTGGAAGCTTACGGGGCCGTCCGAGCCGGAAGAGTGAGCGACGGTCTTTCCTGGATTCGGCAACACTGAATAACCGCCATGGCCGCTTCCGGTCCCCAAACCTCGTCGCTCACGCTTCCGGCTCTGAAAGACCCGGCGCGCGGGCAGCGGAACCTGGACGCCCTCGCCGGGCACCTGGGCGGGGCGTTCGCCGACCTGACGCCGCACTTGCACCGGCTGTTGCCCCGTACCGCCGACCCCGACATGGCGCTGAACAACCTGGAACGGCTGTTCGCGGGGCCGGCGAAGGGACAACTGCCGGGCCTGCTGGAAAGCAAGGCGAAGGGCCTCGAAGCGGTGCTGAAGCTGCTGGCCGTGTCGCAGTTCTTCGCCGACACGCTGGTGACTTACCCCGACGCCGTCGAACTCATCCGCACCCCGCCGAAACGCAACCCGTCCACCGACGAACTGACGGCGCAACTCCGAACGGACGTGGACGCGGCCTTCGACGACGGCGGCGTGCTGCGGGCGCTGCGGCGGTTCCGCCAGCTTCAGATGCTGCGGGTCGGCGTGAACGACATCATCCGCGACCGCCCGCTGGAAGAGATCACCCGCGACCTGGCCCGCGTCGCCGACTCCTCGGTGAAGGTGGCGCTGCTGACGGCCCTCCGCACCGTCGGCAAGAAGCACGGCACGCCGACAACGGGCGGCGGAAAACCGGCACGGGTGGCGGCGTTCGCGTTCGGCAAACTGGGCGGCGACGAACTCAACTACTCGTCCGACATCGACCTGATGTTCGTGTACGACGAGGACGGCGAGACCACCGGGAAACGCACCGGCGGCGTCCCGAACGGCGAGTTCTACGCGGCCGTCGTCGCCGACGTGGTGCGGCTGCTGTCGGCGCACACGGATCGCGGCTTCGCCTACCGCGTGGACCTGCGTCTACGACCGGAAGGGAGTCGGGGACCGCTCGCGCGCAGCCTGGCCAGCACCCTCAGCTACTACGACAGCCGGGGCCGGACGTGGGAGCGCCAGGCGCTCATCAAGCTCCGCCGCGTGGCCGGCGACCGCGACCTCGGCGTCGAGGTGCTGTCGGCCCTCACCCCGTTCGTGTACCGCAAGTACTTCAGCTTCTCCGAGATCAACGAGGTGAAGGCGCTGAAGCGGAAGATGGAGCAGACGACGGCGAAGGCCGGGGCCGACGACCTGGACGTGAAGACCGGGCGGGGCGGCATCCGCGACATCGAGTTCGCCGTGCAGTTCCTGCAACTGCTCAACGGCGGCGACCTGTCGGCGGTGCGGCACCGCAACACCCTGCTGGCCGTGGAGGCGCTCGAACTCGGCGGCTGCCTCACGTCGCAGGAGACGTTCATCCTGGCCGACGCCTACCGGTTTTTGCGGAAGGTCGAACACCGCCTGCAGCTGCTGTTCGACTGGCAGACGCACCGCCTGCCGACCTCCGCCGACGACCTCCGCAAGCTGGCCCTGCGGATGGGGTATTCCGCTCCGACGAGCCGCGACTGCCAGGGAGCGGTTTCTCGGGCGAGCGGGGGGCGTCAGCCCCCTGTTTCTTCGAACG
>JAYTTN010000537.1:0-4705 GCA_043745295.1 Fimbriiglobus sp.
TTCAGGCGAGCGGGGGGCGTCAGCCCCCTGTTTCCGTGGGGATGTTGAACACAACAGGGGGCTGACGCCCCCCGCTCGCCAACAACAATTGCCGCACCCTTCGGTGAAGGCGACCGGTCATTCACCGCTCACCCCAGCTTGGGCAGGACGTGCGCGTCCACGTCGGCTTCGCTCCGCAGGTCGGGCACGCCGCCGTAGAGTTCCCAGCTCTCGACGAGGCTGGCGGAGGCACCGGGGGCGAGCGTCACCAGTTCGCCGACCGTCTCCATCTCCAGCATGTCCTCGTTGCTGAACGTCTGGTAGCGGGTGCCGCGATCCGGGTAGACGGCCCCGTCGCGGTAGTCGAACCGCTTGACGAACAGCACCCCGCCGTTGGCGTACCCGACCCACCCCGCGCGGTGCGCCAGGCCGATCTTGGTCGGCCCCTTGGTGGCGTCTTGGCGGAGGAAGACGAACCGCTTGCCGAACGTCCAGCGGGCGTCAGCGAAGTCGAAGTACGGCCACAGGACGAGTTCCTGGTTCGGGGCGTAGTCCGCCGGACTCTTGACGTTGCTTGGGTGGCCGGGGTGCGGGGCCTTCGCCGGCAGCGGGATGACTTCGACGCCGCCGGGGGCCATGACCGTCGGTCCCCACGGGGCCAGTTCGGTGGGCGCGGTGCCGGTGTTCGTGACCGTCAGCGTCACGTTCACCCGCGTTCCCTTCGCGGCGAGTTCCAGCGTCATCACCTTCTGCACGCCGTACTCGGTCTCCGGCGGCGGCGTGAACCGGGCGGCGGTGTCGGACAACCTCTCCCACTGCACCGGCCGGTTGTCGGCGAAGTAGGTGCGGGTCAGGTCTTCGGGGGCCAGCCAGAAGCGGTGTCCGCCGCGAATCTGCCACTCGGCCTCGCCGGTGCCGCCCATCATGGCGTCGTAATTCTTCATCACGTTGAACCCGCCGGGCAGTCGGTAGGCGATGACGCGCGGGCCGACATCCAGCGTGACGACCAGTTCGGCGTCGCCGTTAGACAGCAGCAGGTTGTTCTTCCAACCGCGATACTCGATGACTTGCAGCATGGGAGGGCCGGGAGAGGGGCATGAAAAAACCGGGACCGGCAGCGCGTGTGCCGGTCCCGGTCGGGATGGTCGAGGGCGTGGCAACCGTCAGTCGGTTTTCTTGACGAACCGCTTTCGCAGACCGAACGCGGCGAGGGCGATGGCCCCGAGGATCACGGCCGGCGGCGCGGGCACGGGGTTCGGATTGGGGTTCGGGTTCGGATTGGGGTTCGGGTTGGGACCGGGGGCCGGGCCGGGGTTCTGCGGGTTCGTGCCGGGGTTCGAGAACGCCGATCCGTTCGGGCTGGTCGGCGTGGTGGTGTTCGCGGTGCCGGTGGTGCCCGTCGTGCCCGTGCCCAGGAATCCGCCACCGCCGCCGAATCCACCACCCCCACCGCCGAGTCCGCCGAGTGGCGAACGACCGGCGAGGCCGCCGAGGCCACCCAGTCCGCGACCGCCACCGGTCGGGCCGGCGGCGGAATCGCCGAACGGCCCGGTGATGTTGGACGACCCGGCCCGGTTCCGCAGGGCCAGTTGCGACTGCCCGGCGACGCCGGCGGTGTTTTTCAGACCCGTGAGGCGGACCAATTCCTGCCCGGCCAGCGCGGGGCTGTCGTTGAACGGCGCGTCGTTGCCGGTCAGCGATTGCACGTACTTTTGGGCCGTGGTCACGAACTCCGGCGACCCGGCTTCGTTCGGGTAATCCGCCTTGAACGTGCCGGCGAACAGGCTGAACGGCATCGGGCCGTCGGGCACGTCGGTCTCGGCGACGACTTCCCACAGGGCCGTCTGGAACGCGGCCTGGGCGGCGGGATCCTTCACGCTGTCGGGGTAGTAGCGGCCGTACAGTTCGCGGACGAATTTGGTCCGGCGGGCGGCGGCCTTGCGGCCGTCGTCGTCGTCCTTCAGACCGAAGTCGCGAGGCTGGCCGAACGCTTCGATGCGGAACGGGTATTCGGTCCCCGGCAGCACGGACACCAGCGGCTCGATGCAATAGGTCTGCGGCGCGGTCTCGAACCCGACGGTGGCGAAGCCGGCCGGCGGGAAATCCCAGTTCAGCAGGCCCGCCGGCTTGACGCTGGCTGCCGCCTTCGAGACGAACTTCAACTCCTGGCGACCGGCCAGTTCGCGGTAGCGCAGGGTGAGATCGGGGATGTCTTCGGCCGACACGGGGGCGGCCGCGAAAAGACCGACCGCCAAAGCCAGCCAACTCGTCGGACGATGAATTCGGAGCGACATACCGCCTCCGGCGTTCGTAGCTTGGGTGAAACGCGCTCGCGTCCCCGCATCCATCGGGAACAGTGAGTGATTAGGATACGCGAAACGACCGCCGACGGGCAAGCCCCAAATTCCGCCGTGGGAGATGGCGGAGCCGAAGGTCAAGGGGAGCGAACGCGAACGGGTGCCATACCCCGACCTCGTTTCGACTCTCGAATGGTACCCGCGCCCGCTTGCCGCGCGAATCGGAGAACGGGAGAATTTTCCGCCCCCGGTCGCCGAAGTCGGACAAACCGACAAGGCGGCTAACAAACTTTCCGCTACAATCACTGGTTGGTTAGCGCCGTCACGTCACCCCAAAGCCGCACCCGGTCCCCCACTCATGTCGTCGCCCCGCAAGCCCGCCGCCCGGTTGACGCTGCCGATGTGGTCGGCCGATTACGCCGCGCCGCTCGCCCCGACGACGGCCGCCGAGATGGCCGCGCGCGGGTGGGACGCCGTGGACGTGGTGTTCGTCACCGGCGACGCTTACATCGACCACCCCAGCTTCGCCATGGCGATCCTGCACCGGGCGCTGGAGTACGCCGGCTTCCGGGTGGCGATCCTGAGTCAACCGAACTGGCAGTCGGCCGAGGCGTGGCGGCAGTTCGGCCGGCCGCGGCTGTTCTTCGCCGTCAGCGCGGGGAACATGGATTCGCTCATCAACCACTACACGGCGAACAAGAAGGTCCGCAACGACGACGCCTACAGCCCCGGCGGGCGGATCGGCCTGCGGCCGGATCGGGCCACTCTCGTGTACGCGCAGCGGTGCCGCGAGGCGTTCGCCGGCGTGCCGGTGATCGCCGGCGGAGTCGAGGCGTCTCTGCGGCGGCTGGCCCACTACGACTACTGGTCCGACACGGTGAAGCGGTCCATCGTGCTGGACTCGAAGGCCGATTTGGTCGTGTACGGCATGGGCGAGCAGAACATCGTCGCCATCGCCGAGCGGCTGCGGGCCGGACAAACGGTGAAAGACCTGCGCGACCTCCGAGGCATCGCCTACGCACTCGGGGCGAAGGAAAGCGAGCCGTTGCTTGCGAGCCGCGACCGCCAGGGAGTGGCATCTTCCTCCGACTCCAGCGAATCCCCCCTCCCGGTTGCTGCGCAACCGACCTCCCCCCAGCGGGGAGAGGTGAGAAGAACCAACCGGCCCGCCGCGCTCGACGGCTTCCCGTATGAGCTTCTTCCCACTTACGAGCAGGTGAAGGCCGACAAGTGGCAGTTCGCCGAGGCGACGCGGGTCATCCACACGAACACGAACCCGTTCAACGCCGTCACGCTGGTGCAGTTCCACGACCGCCAGGCGGTGGTGCAGACGCCGCCGGCGCTGCCGCTCTCCGAAGCCGAGATGGACCGGTACTACGACCTGCCGTACACCCGCCGCCCGCACCCCAGCTACACCGAGCCGATCCCCGCGCACGAGATGATCAAGGACTCCGTGACGGTCATGCGCGGCTGCTTCGGCGGCTGCACCTTCTGTAGCATCACCGCGCACCAGGGCCGCATCATCCAGAGCCGGTCGAAGGAGTCCATTCTGAAAGAGGTGGAGAAGGTCGCGGCCGACCCGGACTTCAAGGGCATCATCTCGGACATCGGCGGCGCGACCGCCAACATGTACCAGATGCGCTGCACCCGGCCGGACGTGGAAGCCAAGTGCAAGCGGCTGAGTTGCATCCATCCCACCATCTGCAAGCTGCTCGGCACCGACCACGGCCCGACGCTGGAGTTGATGCGCGAGGCCCGCGCCACGCCCGGCATCCGCAAGGTGCTGGTATCCAGCGGCATCCGCATGGACCTGGCGCAACTGTCCGAAGTGTACGTGACGGAGCTGGCCGCGCACCACGTCGGCGGGCGGTTGAAGGTGGCCCCGGAACACGCCAGCCCGGCCGTGCTGGACCTGATGAAGAAGCCGAGCATCGACAACTTCGGGGTGTTCGCCGAGCAGTACCGGGAGGCAAGCACGAAGGCCGGCAAGCCGAAGCAGCAACTCGTGCCGTACTTCATCGCCAGCCACCCCGGTTCAACGATTGACGAGATGATCGACCTGGCGCTGTATTTGAAGCAGAACGGCTACAAGCCGGATCAAGTGCAGGACTTCATCCCGGCGCCGTTCGACATCGCGACGTGCATGTATTACACCGGCCTGGACCCGTTCACGAAAAAGCCGGTGACGATTGCGAAGGGATTGAACGACCGCAAGATGCAGCGGGCGCTCATGCAGTTCTTCAAGCCGGAGAACTACTTCGAGGTCCGCGAGGCGCTGATTCAAGCCGGGCGGACGGACCTGATCGGCGGGTGCGACGGGCTGATCCCGGCGCAACCGACGAAGGAGGCCATCGAGGCCAAGCGGAAGCGGGCCAACGCCGCCCTCCGCGGCGACCACTACCACAGCGTCGCCAACCCCGCCGCCGGCG
>JAYTTN010000538.1:0-4701 GCA_043745295.1 Fimbriiglobus sp.
CCTCTTGCCCATTGACGATGATGCCACTCCCTGGCGGTCGCGGCTCGCCGGACGCGCGCTGGCCGCCTTCCGCCGGCGGCTGCTCGCCTGGTTCGACGCCCGCCGGCGCGACCTGCCGTGGCGGGCGTCCCGCGACCCGTACCGCATCTGGGTCTCGGAGGTGATGCTCCAGCAGACGACCGTCGCGGCGGTCATTCCGTTCTTCAGCCGGTTCGTCGAATCCTTCCCCACCGTCCACGCCCTCGCCGCCGCCGACGAGCAGCAAGTCCTGTCGCACTGGCAGGGCCTCGGCTACTACCGCCGCGCCCGGCACCTGCACGCGGCCGCGAAATTCCTGGTGGCGAACCACGCCGGCGAGTTGCCCGACGACCCGGCCGTGTGGGACGCGCTGCCCGGCGTCGGCCGCTACATCCTCGGCGCGGTGCTGTCGCAGGCGTTCGACCGCCGGCTACCCGTCGTCGAGGCGAACACGCTGCGGGTGCTGTCGCGGCTGTTCGGCAGCCCGCTCGACCCGCGCGAGGGCGAGGGCAAAAAGTGGGTGTGGGAAGCGGCCGAGGCGGTGCTGCCGCGAAAGCGGGTCGGCGACTTCAACCAGGCGATGATGGAACTCGGCGCGCTGGTCTGCACGCCGGCGAGGCCGGACTGCGCGTCGTGCCCGGCCCGCACCGTCTGCGTCGCCCGCCGCGACGGCACGCAGGCCGAGATTCCGCCGAAGCCGAGGGAGAAGACGCGCGTCGCGGTGTCGGAAGTGGCGGCGGCGATCCGGCGCGGCGACCGCATTCTGCTGTGCCAACGCCCGCCGACGGCGACCCGCTGGGCGAACATGTGGGAATTGCCGCACGGCGAGATGGCCGACGGCGAGGACTTGGCCGCCGCCGCCGCACGGGTCACGAAGGAACTGACCGGCCTCGACATCGCCGTCGGCACCGAGGTGACGACCCTCCGCCACGGCGTCACGCGGTTCGACATCACGCTGACGTGCCTGGAAGCGACCCGGCGAAGCGGCGAGTTCGCGTCCGCCTTCTACACCGCCGGCGACTGGCTCACTCTCGCCGAGTGCGCGACTCGCCCCGCCGGCACCTCGCAGCGCCAGTTGCTCGCGGAGTTGTCGAGGCCGAACCGGGCGCGGCGGCTGTTCTGAAGTACCCGATATCCGACGTGGTCTTCTCTCTTTTCCACGTCGTTCTTCGGATTCGGTGGGGTGGCGAACAGGGGCAGGTGGTCGGCCGCCAGCCCCGGCGGTGCGACGAGGAGGAAATCACCCCGCCGGCGGCTTGCGCCGCTTCCAGGCGTAGGCCGCCCAGCCGACCGCCAGCACCACCGTCAGCGCGATCGTCACCGTCACCACCTTCTGCGCGAACCGGCTGCCGAACCCGACCTCGCCCCGCGAGATCACGTCGCCGGTGCAGGCGTCGAACACCACCCGGTGCGCGTCCTGGGTGTACAGCAGGAACTGCCCCGTCTTCTCGTTCAGCGCCGCGCCGCCGGGCCAGATGATGTGGTCCGGCGAGTGCGGCAGCCGGTCCTTGTCGCGGACCACGTCCTTCAGGGCGTAGCTACGGACGCCGGCCTTCGACAGGAAGCTGACGGCCGGCGCGTCGAGCTGCGCCTGCTCCTTCTCCGCCGGCAGCCGGTCGCGCTGGCCGGCGACGTAGTTCTTGGTCTTCCACCACTCGCCGTCGATGCGGACGACGAACTCGCCGCCGGCCGGCACGTACACGTTCTCGTCCGGCGCGTACCGGCCGTCGGACTCCCACAGCGGCTTGGTCGGGTCGTCGGCGGCGTACAGGCCCGGCGCGGGGTACGTCTGGCGGGCGGCGAGGACTTTCCGCTTCATGTCGCCGTCGGGCAACCTCTGCTCGTCCGCCGGGCTGCCGAACGCGACGAACACGAACCGCCCGCAGGTGGACGGCTTGGCGTAGCTGAGCGGTTCGGGGAAGGCGGACGTGGCCGACTCGCCGGCCGGCCGGGTGCGGACGACGGCGACCGACAGGGCGGACACGGTGACGACGGCGGTGCCGACGATCAGGGCGAGCGTGGTGCGGGTCATGCCGTCATGGTAGCGGCGCGGGCCGGGGCGGGACCGCGATTGGGGGCTGTCAGGGGTAGGGTCCGAGTTTTTCCCGAGTTTTCGAGACCCCACCCCCCGTCCCCCACCCCATGAATGGAGAGGGGGTGTTCGAGCGGGAAGCCGTGTTTTGCGAGCCGCGACTGCCAGGGAGTGGCATCGGAACACGAAGAGGCCACTCCCTGGCGGTCGCGGCTCGCAAGAAAACCCCCTCTCTGGGACGGGGAAGGGGGCCGGGGGGTGGGGTTTCTTCCAGACACCGACCCCCGACAGGGCCGGGGCGGGACCGCGAATCGGCGCGCGGTTCCGGCCCGCGCCGTCCTTCCGCCACCCGCTTGCGGCCGCCCGCGTTCGGCGGTACTGTACTTCTGCGGTGTCTTCGCCCCGTCGCCCTCCCGTCCCCCGGCCGGCTCATGGCTCTCACCCTCGACCAGTACGTCCTGGACTACCTCGACACGCGCGGGCTGCCGTGGCCGGCCATGCCGAAGGTGGACCCGCCCAAGGCCAAGCCGCACCTCGCGCCGCTGCCGGTGAAGGCCGTCCTGTGGACCGTGTACGGCACGCTGCTGGCCGTCCCCACCGGCGAGTTGCAGTTCGAGGCGGCCCTCGACTTCGTGACCGAGGCGGCGCTGGACAAGACGATCAAGGAGTTCAAGATGTGGCAGTCCATGAGCCGCAAGCCCGGCGCGCCGGCGGCGTACATGAAGGAGCTGTTCAAGAAGGCCTACGACGTGCTGAAGCTGACCGGCCGCGGCGAGGTGCCGGCCGAGAAGGTGTGGGAGGACATCGTCAACAAGCTGATCAAGAACGAGTACGCCTTCGACGCCACAACCTACGGGTCGCTGGACGAATACGTGAAGAAGATCGCGTACTTCTACCACGCCAGCATCCAGGGCACCGGCTGCTACCCCGGCGCGGCCGACGCCCTCCGGTTGGTGGCCGACGCCGGCCGGCGGCAGGGGCTGCTCGCCGACGGCCAGTGCTTCACGGTGCCGCAACTGCTGCGCGGGCTGCGGGCGCAAGATCCGGCCTTCGACCTGAACGCTGTCTTCCTGCCGGACGCGCGGATCCTGTCGGCGGACAAGCGGGTGCGGAAGCCGTCGGCGGAGCTGTTCGACGCGGCCGTCGCGGCGCTGGCCAAGCGGGGCGTGACGGCCGGCGAAATCCTGCACGTCGGGTCCAGCATCGCCCGCGACATCGCCCCGGCGAAGAAGGCCGGCATGCGGACGGCCCTGTTCGCCGGCGACAAGGCGTCGCTGGCCGCCACCCCGGAGCAGTTGAAGGACGCGGCCACCCGCCCCGACGTTCTGCTGACGGAATTGACGCAAATCGCCGAAGTGCTAGCGTAGCGGTTCCCGTCCCCGACCCCGCGACGGACTTTGCCGGAGCCGTTCCCGATGCCCGCCGAGATCGACCCGCATTCGTTCGACCCGACCACCCTCGACCTGACCCTGCGGGTGGCGGACCTCGACGCCATCCGGGCGGCCAACCCGCACCGGTTCGAGATGGAGTTGCTCACCGCCATCACCCACCTGGACCCGGCGAATAAGTTCATCGCCGGCTTCAAGGACGTGCGGCACGACGAGTTCTGGGTCCGCGGCCACATGCCCGGCTTCCCCCTGATGCCCGGCGTGCTGATGTGCGAGGCGGCCGCCCAACTGAGCGCCTACTACGGCACCACGCAGGGCATCACGCAGGGGCGGATGATGGGCCTGGGGGCCATCGAGTCGGCCAAGTTCCGGCGGATGGTCCGCCCCGGCGAGCGGCTGGTGCTGGCCGGCTTCGGGCTGAAGATCGACCGCCGGCTGCTGAAGTTCCACGTCCTCGGGTTCGTGGCCGGCGAGCGGGCGTTCGAGACGGTCGTGTCCGGGGTGCCGCTGCCGACGGACAAGGGATGACCATGCGGAAGCCGAAGCGCCTCAGCCGCGAGCAACTCGCCCCGTATGTGGTGGAGTTCCCGCGCCCGGAACGACCCACCGGCTCGGAGGCCGGTGCCACGACGGGAGGGCACCCACAAGGGGTGCCCCTACCCGAACCAGCCGTAGGGGCACCCCTTGTGGGTGCCCTCCCGTTGAACTGGCCGACCCTGTTCGGCAACGCCAACCCGGTCGAGATCGAGGTCGGGTTCGGCAAGGGGCTGTTCCTCGTCACCGCCGGCGCGGCCAACCCGGCGCGGAACTACTTCGGCGTCGAGATCATCCGCAAGTACCAGATGTACGCCGCCACCCGCGTCGCCGGGCGGGCGCTGCCGAACGTGAAGACCTGCTGCGACGACGCCAAGCGGGTGCTCCGCGAGTTCGTCCCGGCGGACAGCGCGGCTGTGGTCCACGTCTACTTCCCCGACCCGTGGTGGAAGTCCCGGCACAAGAAGCGGCTGCTGTTCACCGCCGAGTTCGCCGAACTGGTGCTGCGGGTGCTGATTCCCGGCGGGCATCTGAAGTTCGTCACCGACGTGAAGGACTACTTCGAGATGGTGACGGAGCTGCTGGTCGGGGTGCCGGCGTTCCGCCCACTGCCGCCGCCGCCGGAAACCGAGCCGACGCACGATATGGACTACCTGACCAACTTCGAGCGGAAGTTCCGGCGGGAAGGTCGGCCGATCCACCGCAGCGAGTACGCGAAGGGTTGAAAGG